>DATMNF010000053.1:0-26326 GCA_035569355.1 Steroidobacteraceae bacterium | reverse complement strand
CCGTTCATCTGGCTCGGTACCCATACCGACCAAAACTGCCCTCCCACGTGCCCGGCTCGCAAGCGCGGAATGTCCGTCATCAACGGGGATTGTCCCTCGCGAAGCGGCAAGTGTGCGGTATCGGCGCCGAGATCGATAGCGGTGAGATCACCTTTGAATCGCTCTCGGAGTTCCCAAGGCAAATCGTTATGACCGTCGATGAGGGGCGACCGCGACAGCACTTGCTCTACTCGATGGCGGTATTCCTCCGCTCCCTGAGACGCGGATGAAATCCACAGCAGCAACAGCGCGCCAATTGCAGTGCCGAACGCCGGTCTTGGATGACGCATTTCTTGTAGTCCTGCTCGCCCGTGAAGAGGGCGATTATGCCGTCCACGAACGCCCGGCGGTCAAATGCCCCAAGGGTGTTATAGTCAAACTAATATGTTACTGTACAAGAGCCGCGTATCTAATTGTTTTATCGACGGCAATCAATCTCCCCCAGCCGGCCCGACACACTTGACAGGATGGCCCTAGATTGTCTATCTTGTTTCAGTGAACATATTACAACCCGTCGAGACTTACGAATCCGACTCGCGCCAGTTGGCGTTGTTGGATGCTGCGATAGGTGTATTCGCGCGCTACGGGTTTCGCAAGACATCGATGGATGAAGTGGCCCGGGCCGCCGGCATCTCGCGACAAGGCCTGTACTTGCAATTCGCCAACAAAGAGGAGCTGTTTCGCAAGGCGCTCGAGCACTCGCTCAATACCCAGCTGGCCGCGGCCGTTGCCGCCTTGACGCGCGCGCAGGACACGCTGGAATTGCGGCTCGTGGCCGCGTGCGATGCCTGGTCCGGACGGTTCGTGGGGTCGCTGGGATCCGATGCCGCGGACCTCATGTGCGCGAGCACCTCGCTGGCGGGCGCGACGCTCACCCATTACGAGACGCAATTCGAGCTCGCGGTTGCGCGCGCCATCGCGGACTCGCCGCTGGCGAAGTTTTGCGCCACTGCGGATCTCTGTCCCGCGGACCTGGCCCGCGCACTGCATGCCACCGCGCGAGGCCTCAAACAAAGAGCCGCATCTCGGCAAGAATTTGTAAAGGGTATTACGGCGGCCGCCCGAATGTTCTGCGCGCCGTTGAATCGAGAGAGAGGTAGTTTAGATGGCTAGGCCCCTGCCGTTCGGCGCCCGATCGACGGCGGACAAGGTGCTTGCGGGCATCGACCTCACCGGCAAACGCATCGTGGTCACCGGCTGCAACTCCGGAATAGGATTCGAAACGATGAGCGCGCTCGGTGCCAACGGAGCGCATGTAGTCGGCCTTGCGAGGTCGCTCCAGGACGCCAAAGCCGCCTGTGCCAAGGCGGGCCCCTCCTGCACGCCGGTGGGATGCGATCTCGCCGAACCAGAATCGGTCGCTGCTTCGGTCGATGCGATCCGTGCGCTTCAAGGCCCGCTCGACGCCGTCATTGCGAACGCCGGCATCGCCAATGTACCGACTCTGCAAACCCGGAACGGCGTCGAGATGCAGTTTCTCGTCAATCATATCGGCCACTTCGCCCTGGTGAACGGGCTGCTGAGTCTGGTGCGCGACGGTACGGGCCGCATCGTGATCGTCAGCAGCCGTGCCAGCATCAACCAGGCGCCGCCGGCGGGCATCCTGTTCGATAACCTGGACGGCCGGCAGTTCTACGATCCCGGCATTTTTTACGGACAGTCGAAATTGGCAAACGCGCTGTTTGCCAAAGAACTGTCGCGCCGCCTGAGCGGCCGCGGCATCGCGGTGAATTCCCTCGATCCCGGCGCCACGCGGGGCACGGGCCTCCACAAGAATCGGAGTTTGGCGTCGCGCATCGCCCTGGCGGCGGCGAAAGTCTTCATGAAGTCCGCGCAGCAAGGTGCAGCTACCCAAGCTTTGCTGGCCGCAAGTCCCAGCGTGGCTGGAATCACCGGGGAATTTTGGTCGGATTGCCGGATCGCCAGGGGTAATCCTTTACTGGACGACGCCGAGCTTGGCGGGCGCCTCTGGCACGTCTCGGAGGAGATCGTCGATCGGCAGAGCGCCTCGGTTGCAAAAGTGCTGCGCGCGGCGGCCTGAAGCACAAAGCGCGTTCGCCTCCCTGATGGGTTAACCTCTTCCTCCCCTCGCCGCCCTCGGCCGGCCCAGCCGACCCGTCGAGAGGATGAATACGATCCAGCCGGAGCAGATCATGTGGATTGTCAGAGTAGCCCTGCAGCGACCCTACACTTTCATCATGCTCGCGCTGCTGATAGTGCTGATGGGCGGCTATGCCATCCTCAACACGGCGACGGACATCTTTCCGAATATCAAGATCCCGATTGCCGCCGTGATTTGGCGCTACAACGGCATCCTCCCGGAGGAAATTGCGAATCGCATCGTGCTGTTCTCCGAGCGCGTGGCACAAACCACGGTCAACGATGTCGAACACACCGAATCGCAATCGGTCAACGGAACCGCGGTGGTGAAGTATTTCTTTCAGCCGGATGCCGACAACGATCTGTCGATGTCGCAAATCACCGCAGTATCACAGGTGCAACTCGCGTACTCCCCGCCTGGCACCACGCCGCCCTTCGTCCTGTCCTACAACGCCTCCAGCGTGCCCATTTTGCAATTGGCATTGTCGAGCGACACCTTACCCGAGTCGCAGATTTATGACCTCGGCAACACGTTGCTGCGCACCCAACTGGCGACGGTTGCCGGCGCCTCGATCCCCTTTCCCTTCGGCGGTAAGCAGCGTCAGGTGCAGGTGGATCTGGACCCGCAGGCACTGCGCGCCCGCGGCCTGTCGGGCAATGACGTCGTCGCCGCCATCGGTCAGCAGAACCTGATTCTGCCGGCCGGAACGCAGAAGATCGGGCCGCTCGAGTACTTCATCAAGCTGAACGCCAGTCCGACTCAGATCGATGACCTCAACAACATGCCGATACGCGCGCACAACGGCACCGTCGTCTATGTCCGCGATGTGGCTCATGTCCGCGACGGGTACTCGCCGCAGACGAGCATGGTGCGCCTCGAGGGCCGCCGCGCCGTACTGATGAGCGTGCTGAAGACCGGCAAAGCCTCCACCATCGACATCATCAACAGCATCAACGAAAAGCTGCCCCAAATTCGCGCATCCCTGCCTGCGGAGCTCAAGATCGAACCGTTGAGCGATCAATCCGTTTTCGTGCGCGCTGCCATCTCCGGCGTCGTTCGCGAAGCGGTGATCGCCGGTGCGCTGACGGGACTCTTGATTCTGCTCTTTCTGGGCAGCTGGCGCAGCACGCTGATCATCACCATTTCGATTCCGCTGTCGATTCTGGCCTCGATCTGCTGCCTGTCGGCGTTGGGCGAGACGATCAACATCATGACCCTGGGCGGGCTCGCACTTGCGGTCGGCATTTTGGTGGACGATGCAACGGTCACCATCGAAAACATCAACTACCATCTCGAGCAGGGAAAGGACGTCGAGACCGCGATTCTCGACGGTGCACATCAAATCGCCCTGCCCGCGTTGGTCTCCACACTGTCGATTTGCATCGTGTTCGTTCCCATGTTCTTGCTGGCGGGCATCGCCAAGTTTCTATTCATCCCGTTGGCCGAGGCGGTCGTATTCGCCATGCTGTCCTCCTACATCCTGTCGCGCACACTGGTGCCGACGCTCGCGAAGTTTTGGTTGAAGCAGCACGAAGGCGCGAAAGCGAAAGCCGCGCACTTCCTGGCGCGATTCCAGGAGCGTTTCGAACGAAGCTTCGAGGCAATGCGCGAGCGCTATCGTGCGCTGCTCGGCGTGGCCATCCGCAGCGGCCCGCGATTCGCGGCCATTTTCTTGGGTTGCATGGCCGCGACCGCCCTGCTGGCCTTTCCGCTTGGGCCGCTGCCGGGGCTCGGCCAGGATTTCTTCCCGTCCGTCGACGGCGGCCAGATCAAGCTGCACGTCCGGGCGCGCACCGGTACCCGGATCGAGGAGACCGCCGCGCTTTGCGACGCCATTGAAGCGGCGATCCGCGAAGTGATTCCCAGGGAACAACTCGCCAGCATCGTCGACAATCTCGGACTGCCGTACAGCGGCATCAACCTCGCCTACAGCACCTCGGCGCCGGTCGGCCCCGGCGATGCCGACATATTCGTCAACTTGAGCAGGGGTCACAAACCGACAGCGGACTTCGTGCACGCGCTGCGCATCAAACTCGGGGCCCAGTTCCCGTCGACGACGTTTGCATTCCTTCCCGCCGACATGATCAGTCAAATACTGAACTTCGGCCTGCCCTCGCCCATTGACGTGCAGATCGTCGGGTTCAATGTCCCGGCGAACCGCGTGTTCGCAAACAATCTGCTGCAGAAATTACGCGGCGTGGCCGGCGCAGTCGATTTGCACATCCACCAATCCGGCGACTATCCTCAATTCAACGTCGATGTCGATCGCACCAAGGCGCAGCTTCTCGGGCTGACTGAGCAGTCGGTCGCAAGCAATATCCTCGTGTCGTTGTCCGGCAGCTTCCAGACGGCCCCTTCGTTCTGGGTGGACCCCAAGAGCGGCACCCAATATCAAGTCACCACGCAGACGCCTCAGTATCGCTTGAGCGATCTCAACGACCTCGGCAACACCCCCTTGAGCGGTGCGGCCGGCGGTTCCTCGCAGATACTATCGAACGTGGCCAACATCCATCGCAGCGTGGCGCCCGCGGTGGTGAGCCACTACAACGCGACGCCGGCAATCGATATCTACGGTGCGGTGCAGGGCGCGGATCTCGGATACGTATCCGCGCAGATGAACAAAATCATCGCCGATGCCGAAAAGGACCTGCCCAAGGGTTCGCATGTCGTGCTGCGCGGTCAGTCGCAAACGATGAAGGCCTCGTTCAACGGACTGTTGCTCGGTCTCCTCTGCGCCATCGTACTGGTGTACATGCTGATCGTGGTCAATTTTCAATCGCTGCTCGATCCATTCATCATCATTACGGCGCTGCCGGCCGCGTTGGCCGGGATCGTATGGATGCTCTTCCTCACCCACACCACCGTCAGCGTTCCTGCGCTGACGGGCGCGATCATGTGCATGGGCGTGGCGACGGCGAACAGCGTGCTCGTGGTGAGTTTTGCACGGGAGCGCATGAACGCCGGCGACGATGCCTTCGAGGCTGCACAGCAAGCCGGATTCACGCGCCTGCGCCCGGTCCTCATGACGGCCTTGGCCATGATCATCGGCATGATTCCGATGGCGTTGGGACTGGGCGATGGCGGCGAACAGAATGCTCCGCTGGGACGCGCCGTCATCGGCGGCCTCATCTTCGCAACGGTCGCCACCCTATTCTTCGTACCGACCGTCTTCTCCATCATTCATGGACGTCGTGCGGCGCACCCGATCTACTCTGCGGAGATTCGCCATGCCTGAGCAAAGAACCGACGACTCGGACAAGAATTTGCGCCGCAAGATTCGGCGCTATTCGTTGATTGCGCTCGTGGTTGCACTCGCGCTCGGAGTTTGGGGCGAACTCAGCCGGGTGGTGGCGCGTTCCTCGCTCGTCAAGGAAACTGCGGAAGCCGCCATGCCCACGGTGATCACGATCACACCCAGCCGCACGAGCCTGGGGGAGGAACTGGTGCTTCCCGGCACGGTGCAGGCGTATATCGAGGCGCCGATCTACGCGCGCACCAGCGGCTATCTCAAGGATTGGCGTACCGATATCGGAACGCAGGTGACCAAGGGACAAGTGTTGGGCGAAATCGAAACACCGGAGATCGACCAGCAACTGAACCAGGCGCAAGCCGACCTCGCCACCGCACGCGCCAACGAAGCCCTGGCGGCGAGCACCAATGCACGCTGGCAGGGATTGCTCGCTACGGAGTCCGTCTCGAAGCAGGACGCCGATGAAAAGGCGGGCGATGCCGCCGCCAAGAAGGCGGCCGCCGATTCGGCAGCTGCCAATCTCCTGCGCTTGCGCGACCTCGAGTCCTTCAAGCGCGTCGTCGCACCCTTCAGCGGCGTCATTACGGCGCGCAACACCGATATCGGCGCGTTGATCAACGCCGGTCAAAGCGCCGGAAGCGAGCTGTTTCGGATCGCCGATACGCATAAGCTGCGCGTCTACGTGCAAGTGCCGGAAGCCTACGCGGCCGCCACAACCCCGGGCCTCGATGCGGAGTTGCGTTTCGCCGAGCAGCCGCGCAAGACCTTTACGGCTAAAACAGTACGCACTTCCAACGCACTCGACCCAAGCTTGAGGACGTTGCAAGTCGAACTCGAACTGGACAACGCGAACCGCGAAGTCCTCCCCGGAGCCTATGCGGAAGTGCATTTCAAGCTGCCGTCGGGCGCCGAAGGGTTGCGCCTGCCGGCAAACACGGTACTGTTTCGCGCTGCCGGCTTGCAGGTTGCCACGGTCGACGCTCAGAACCACGTGAAGCTCAAAAATATCGTTCAAGGCCGCGACTTCGGCAACACCATCGAAGTACTCTCGGGCCTCGAGCCCGACGCGGTGGTGATTCTCAATCCTCCCGACTCGCTCACCGACGGCGTTCAAGTACGTATCGCCGCGCCGCCCCCCGCTCAATCGGCCGCTGCGAGCAAGCCGACATGAACTCCTCCATCCGGAGCACAACGCTGCTGCTCATCGGCGTCCTGACGGCGTGTTCGTTCGCGCCTACCTACAAAAAACCCGATGGGGTACCCGCCGCGAGCGCGTACAAGGAGGCCGGCGACTGGAAGGCGGCGCAACCCCTGGACAATGAGAACCGCGGTCCGTGGTGGACGCTGTTCCAGGATCCCCAGCTCGACGCGCTGGAAGCCAAGGTGGGCGACGCCAACCAAGACCTGAAGGCGGCCTTCGCGCGCCTGCAGCAGGCGCGCGCCGCGACCCGGATCGCCCGGTCAAGTTTATTCCCGACCCTGACGGCCGGGGCCAGCGCAACCCGCTCGAGGGCGTCGGTCAATTCTCCGACATTTCCGCCCGGGGCCGAGCCGGTCGGCAACAACTTCAACTTGGAAGCGGATCTTTCCTACGAGTTCGACGTGTGGGGTCGAGTACGCAATACCGTCGCTTCGGCGAAAGCCAGCCAACAGGCCAGCGCTGCCGACCTTGCAACGTTGAATCTATCGATTCACGCGGAGCTCGCCGGCGACTACTTCGCGCTGCGGGCCGAAGACGCCCAGCAGATGCTCCTCGATCAAACCGTGGCGGATTACACCCAGTCGCTGCAATTGACGCAGAACCTCTATCGCGGCGGCGGCGCGGCGCTTGCCGATGTGGCTCAGGCCGAGGCGCAGCTCGAGACCGCACGCACGCAGGCCGCCGACGTCCGCCTGCAGCGCGCACAGAGCGAACACGCCATTGCGGTATTACTCGGCGAAAATCCCTCGACGTTTCAAGCCGGCCTGAATCCCTTGCCGATGGATCTGGCGCCCCCGTCAATCGATCCCGGCCTACCCTCTTCGCTGCTGGAGCGCCGTCCGGATGTTGCCGCAGCCGAGCGGCGCGTGGCCGCCGCCAACGCGCAGATCGGGGTGGCCCGCGCGGCGTATTTCCCGGTGTTCAGTCTCGCCGCCGCGGCGGGCTTCGACAGCACGAGCTCATCGGACTGGCTCCGTGCACCGAGCCGACTATGGTCGGTCGGACCCGCTGGAGTACTGACGGTGTTCGACGCCGGCCGGCATCGAGCTCTGAGTGCGCAGGCGAAAGCGATCTACGACGAGCAGGTCGCGGATTATCGAGGTACCGTCCTCGCTGCCTACCAAGAAGTCGAAGACAATTTAGCCGCTCTTCGCCAATTGCAGCAGGAAAGCACCAGCGAAGCGGCCGCCGTGACCGCGACCGGCAAGGCCTTGCAGCAGGCGCAGTATCGATACAAGGCTGGTCTCGTGACCTATCTCGAGGTTGCAACGACCGAGACCGCCGCATTGCAGGCTCAGCTTTCCAGCCTGACTATTCAACTTCGCCGGATGAACGCAAGCGTGTTGCTGGTCAAAGCCTTGGGCGGCGGCTGGCAGCAAGGCGATGCAAAGTCCGCTCTTGCGACAACTCAATAACTTGCAGACACGTCGTTTCAGCCTGCCCAGCGGACTCTCACTGGCCGCGGATGTCGCCGGACCGGAGACCGGTTTGCCGGTCGTACTGCTGCACGGTGGCGGACAAACGCGCGGAAGTTGGAAGGGCGGGCTCACCCGCCTCGCCGCCCGGGGCTACCGCGTATTCGCGGTCGACGCACGCGGTCACGGGGAGAGCGACTGGGCGCCCGACGGCGACTACAGCCTCGACGCTCAGGTGCACGATCTGAGTTGCCTGCTTGCGCAACTTCCGCCTCGAGCCGCGCTCGTCGGCGCCTCGATGGGCGGTGTAACTGCGCTCGCCGCGACCGCCGAGCCCGACACTCCGCAGATTCGCGCGTTGGTGCTGGTGGATATCACCCCCAAAATAGCGCTGGCAGGCGCCCAGCGGATCTCGGCCTTCATGAGCGCCAATCCCGATGGATTCGCATCTGTGGACGAGGCCGCCGACGCCGTTTCGCTCTACAACCCCCATCGGCCGCGGCCCAAGGACGTCTCGGGCCTTCGGCGCAACCTACGCGAAGTCAACGGACGGTTTTACTGGCATTGGGACCCCGCGTTCTTTGGCCGCAGACGCCTCGAGCCCGGCATCTACCTCGCTCGCATGGAGGCTGCCGCACGCAGTATCAGGGTTCCGACATTGCTCGTGCGCGGCAATCAGAGCGAAATCGTCGGCGATGACGAGGTCGCCCATTTTCGAAGTCTCGTGCCGGAAGTGAGTTTCATCGATGTCGTGGGCGCCGGGCATATGGTGGCCGGCGACCGCAATGATGCGTTCAACGGCGCCGTCATCGGCTTTTTGGAGGACGTTGACAAGCGCAGGGCGTAACCCCCGACTTGGTTAGCCGTCCGGTCCCCGGTGTATCCTTCGACGAAGTTCAGCCGTTAATAGCCGGCGCGAATATCAGGAGGCCGCGTTGTGTCTATTCGAATCGTTCGCCTGGGTACCGGCCGCTTCCCCGGGGAAGGTCTTCGCATCGGTACCGTGCGGCGCCCGCCGCGAGGCATTCCCAAAACCGAGTATGCCTCAAAGAATTTCTATGATGTCTGGCTTCCGGCGTTGGCGCCCAGCGCGGATCTGGTCAAAGAAGCGCTGAAGGCTCGATCGGAACGCGACTGGAATCGATTCGTGAAACGATACCGGCGTGAAATGGCCGCCAGCGGCGCAAGCGCGATGCTGGACGTTCTCGCGGCGTTGTCTCATCAGTCGCACTTCTCGGTAGGCTGCTATTGCGCCGACGAGACCCGGTGCCATCGCTCGGTCCTGCGCGAACTGCTCCTCGAGCGCCGAGCCGCGCTGAACCCGTAACGCCGCCGGCGTCAAATCAGAACTCGTTCAGGCCAAGAAAACTCATCAGATCGTTCAAGCCGCGTCCCTCGCCGGTCGGCGAAATGCCAAGACGTTCCCCGGGCTCACCGGTCCGGTTCACCCAGAACGTCCGATAGCCGTACCAAGTCGCACAGCAGGCATCCCAGCCGTTCGAGGAAACGAAAACGAGCCGGTCCGGCAGGCAATCGAATGCCTCCAGCCCGAGCTGATAGACCTCCGGCGCAGTCTTGAACTTGCGCACCTGGTCGGCGCTGAGAATATGCTCGAACAGTCCGGACATCCCGCCGGCCGACACTGCACTCCTCAACATTTCTGGGGTTCCGTTCGACAATATCGCCAACGGGATCCGATGGGCGCGAAGCCTCTCGAGCGCCGCGAGCGCTTCGGGAAAGGGCGTCAGGCGGCCGTACTCATGCATCAGGAGCCGACAGTCCTCCTCGGATAGATTCAATTGCAGAGCCGCACAACTATGTATCAGTGCGTCTCTCGTGATCGTCAGAAAGTCGACGTAGCGATTGCACAAGGTGCGCAACCGCGAGTAGTCGAGCTGCTTCGCCCGCCACGCCGAAGTGAGCGCGGCGCCGTATCCGGGAAACAATTGCTCGGCAATGAGCGCGAGAGAATAAACGTCGAACAGCGTCCCGTAGGCATCGAACAGGACGCCGCTCGGTTCCGATGGTCCCTTACCTCTTGTCAAGGTTCTCCGCCGCAAAATCCCAATTGGCGAGCTTGTCGAGCACCGCGTTCACGTAGTCGACGCGTCGATTTTGATAATCCAGATAGTATGCATGCTCCCATACGTCGATCGTCAATAGCGGTTTGATCCCTTGGGTGATCGGCGAACCGGCATTACCCGTCTTGACGATCTTGAGCTTTTCTCCGTCCTGCACCAGCCAGGCCCAGCCGCTGCCAAATTGCTCGACCGCCGCGTGCGACAATTCCTTCTTGCAATTCTCGACGCTGCCGAAGGAGGCCTCCATCCTGCCCTTGAGCGCTGCCGGCGGCTCCCCGCCCCCGTTGGGCTTCATGCTGCGCCAGTAGAAGTTGTGATTCCACACCTGTCCGGCGTCGTTGAATATCGCGAGGTGGTCCGGCTGGCCCGCGGTTGCCTTGACGATCCGTTCGAGAGGCATATCGGCGAACTCCGTACCCTCGATCAGCTTGTTCAAGGTATCGACATACGTCTTGTGATGCTTGCCGTAGTGAAAACCGAGCGTATTGGCGGAAATCACGGGGTACAACGCGTTATCCCCGTACGGCAGCGGCTGTAGTACGATCGGTCGGGATGAAATAGTCGCTGAGTTCATTGGGCCCTCCTACGGTGTCTGAAGCACCCCATCCTAGGAAGCAGCGCGTGCGGGCGCCATCGGCTGCCGCGGGCTCGGCGCGTAGGCATACGCTGACGCGACCAGGGCGGTGGAGCGCGCGTTCAGCGCTTCACTTCTTCGACGACCGCCTGTCCGGAAATGCGCGCCTGTATCAATGCCCAACACAGACCGAGCGTCAGCAAGCACGCCATCATGATCAGCGCAACCCAGATGAGGGCGTTGTGGTTCGACAGGCTGAACCAGCCCCAGCTCGTGAACAGCCAGATCATCGCGGCGAAGAAAGCCACTCCCAACGCAACCCCCAGCGTGCCCAAGGATCTCCAAGTCGCGTGCAGGACGAAGAGCCAGAGTCCCAACAGGGCGATGCCCGTGACCAATTGCAGCGGCGCGAGCTTGGGAAAATTACCGCCGATCCAATGAACGAATGAAACTCCCGTCGGATTGAAAGTAGCGAGCACCAAAATGAGCGATGCCAGGAAGCGCCCGATTACACCGCCTATGCTCAGATTTCGCACGTGCCGCTCCGCTGGACGGTGCGCGCGCATCCATGCGCGCGGCTTTTCTTTGAAGTGATGCCCTGACGATCACATCCATGCTGCCGGGCATCGCGGGCTATTATCTGGTTCCGCGAAATACAACGGAGTGCCGCAGCACCCAGCTCGCAGTCAATTATGTAAGATCCTTGCGTCATCACTCGCTTTACGCCGACTTGAAGAGTCCGACGATCGTGTTCACGGCGAGTTCCGCCTCGGTTCGGTCGGGCACGGCGGTGGCGTCGCCGAAGCCATAATAGTCATCTTCGCCCACCATTTGGAAGACCAATCCGTCGCGGCGCGGCACGAAAGACACTCCCTTATGGAACAATCCATAGTTGATGTCGGGCTCCGGGATCGTACGCGCAAGTTGCCCGCGCACCGGGATGATCGACTCATCATCGAACAGCGCCCGCGACCCGTAGCCGGTGGCATTGATCAGCACCTTTTCCCGTAACCTCGCAAAGTCGGCCGGCGCGTGGAATTCCGCGATCTCGATCTTGCCTCCGCTGGTGAGAAAGTCCGTCATGAGAAGCCGGGCGTAGGCGCTGATATTGAACATCATCAGCGTATTGCGCCGCAGGTAGCGGTTGCCGAACGGATGACCGCCGGGTCCGAAGTCCTCGGACCGTGGAATCAGATCGGCGATCAGTTCGTGTTGCAGTTCGGCGAATCTGGGCCGGGTGTCGCTGGATCCGCCGCCGCGACGGAAGTTATTCGGGTCCTCGGAAACGACATAGCTGTCGATGAATTCCACCGGATTCGCCGGCAGGCCAAGCAGAGTCTGATAGGTTTGGAACGATCGCCGGGCCATGTTCGCCCACAGTTGCTTGAAGTCGGCCGTCGCATGCTCCTCGAGACAAATCCGCGAATCCGGCGTCCACAAACCCGTTGCGAGGGATGAGCGCACATTGGGCGGCAACTCCTTCGCATAGATGGTGACGCGGGCGCCCGCGCGTTGCAGCAGCAAGGCCGACGTGAGCCCCAGGGCGCCGCAACCGATCACCGCGAATTCCCGCTCGTCCGTGGCCATCGCCTTCGCCACGGCGATGCCGCTCGATCCCCACGACAGCGACCACCCGCTCCCACCATGGCCGTAGTTGTGGACGATGATTTTTTGACCGATATGCTCGACATCGAGCCGCGGTCCCTGCGCGCGAAATGGCCGCGTACAAACCGTGATCTGCGTGATCCGGTCGGTGCCGGCACGCAGCGGCGCCAGTTGTAAGGGGGCTGCGGCCGGCGTGCGCTTGAGGCCGCGTTCACCCACTGTGCAGCCGTCGACCGCCGCCAGCATCAAGGCGGCACCCGCCCCGGCAAGCAGCCGACGCCGTCCGATCCGATCTTGCCGTCGCAGTTTCGATTCATTCATTTGAGCTCTACCTCAATGAATTGAAACTCAAAGCCGTTGGTATTGATGACGTTATGGGCAACGCCGGCGCGGCGCGCATAGGAAGCGCCGGCCTCGAGCGAAACCTCCCTCGCTCCCGTTGCCTCCTCCAATCGCAAGGCGCCGCTCGTCAGGGGCACGACCACATAGTCGTGCGCGTGCACATGGTATCCAGTGTCGGCCCCTGGAGCAAAGCGCCATAGCGTCACGATCACGCGCTCATTCTCGACTTGAATCGTTGATGTCGCTCTCATCGACTGGCCTTGGCGGCTTCAAGAGATAGGCAAGTTGGCAGAGTTGCGTAAGCCTTACAAGAGCTCCGGTGAATTTTTCCAGCGTCGCGATGGAGCGCGCATTCTTGCCGCGCAATGACGATACCCGCTCGCCGCTGTCGAAATGCCGGGTCATCTGAGGTAGGATACGGCCGTACAATGTCGCCGGTGATCCTTTGTCCCGCCTGTGATTTAGCGCATCTTGGCACTGCGCCTCCTGCATCCGGTCGCACACGGTGCGCTCGTTGCCGTGCACCTCTGCAGCGTCCCGAGCGCGCCGCCATCGACACCGCTATCGCCCTCGCCCTTTGCGCCTTGGTGCTCCTGTGGATTGGTAACGCGTATCCGTTGGTCGCCATGCATGTCAACGGCAGTTCCCGAGACACGACCCTGATCGGCGCCGCGGAGGGTCTTTACGTCCAAGGATACACGACGCTTGCCGCGCTCGTCCTTCTGACCACCGTCATTGGACCGCTGCTGCAGATTCTGGCGCTGCTCTATGTGTTGATCCCGCTGTGGCGTAGTCGCGCCGCTTACGGCCAGAGCGCCCTCATCCGCCTTCTCACCCGCGTACGGCCCTGGAGTTTCGTGGAGGTGTTCATGCTCGGCTCGCTCGTCGCGCTGGTGCGCCTCGCGAAGTTTGCGCATGTCGTGCCGGGCATCGCCCTTTGGTCTTGCGCCTTGCTCATGTTGTGCCTGTCCGCGCTCACCAGCGTTACTTCGCCCGAACAATTGTGGCGATGGGCGGCGGGGAATCGGCGGTGAGCGCTCCGGTCACCGGCCGCAGTCTTGGGCTCGTGGTATGCCTGGATTGCCGGTTGACGGTGCGCGCCGGGAGAACGGCGGGCGCGCGCTGTCCGCGCTGCCATGCGCGGATAAGCGAGCGCAAACCTCACAGCCTTGCCATCACGGCCGCACTGCTCATTAGCGCCGCTGTGCTTTACGTGCCGGCAAATCTATTGCCGGTGATGGACACACGCACGATCTTCGACGACGAGAACGACACGATCATGAGCGGCGTGCTGGTGTTGCTGCATTCCGGGTCCTGGCCGATCGCCGTTCTGGTATTCATCGCCAGCATCGTCGTACCTTTGCTGAAGATTCTCGCATTGGCGGTGTTGCTCTATTCGGCATGGCGCCGCTCGCCGCGCGGTCGTTTGCAACGCAGCCAGCTTTTTCGTCTGGTGGAATTCATAGGACGATGGTCGATGCTCGATATTTACGCTATCTCGCTCCTCGCCACCTTGGTGCAGGTTCAGTCTTTTGCATCCGTCATCGTCGGCTGGGGCGCGTGGGCCTTCGGGGCGGTCGTGGTATTGACTCTGCTCGCGGCACATACTTTCGATGAGCGGCTTCTTTGGGACACCCCGCAGCGTGACTGAACCGGCAACCCCCAACTTGGACGACCTTCCCGAAGCCGAAACTGTTCCTTCGCGATGGGGCCGGCTGCCGCTCATTTGGATTCTCCCCGCCGTAGTGATCCTCGCCGGCGTCTTCGTGGTCATTCACGAAAAGCTCGCACAGGGGACCAGCATCGAGATCACCTTCCATACGGCCGAAGACCTCGAAGCGAACAAAACCAGAATTCGCTACAAGGAAGTCGAGATCGGCGAGGTGACCGATATCCATGTCTCCAAGGATCGCAAGGACGTCATCGTCACAGCGATGATTCACCGGGATGCAAGCGACTATCTGATGGAAGATACGCGCTTTTGGGTGGTACGGCCGCGCGTCTCATCCGCGGGAGTGACCGGGTTGGGGACCCTGGTGTCCGGCGCATACATCAGTGTCGATGTCGGTGCATCCGCGATCCGTCGCACGCATTTCATCGGTTTGGAGGTACCGCCCATCGTCACGGCCGACTTGCCCGGGCGCGAGTTCGTTCTGCATGCAGAGGATTTGGGCTCCTTGGGCATTGGCTCGCAAGTGTTTTATCGGCATATCATCGCAGGCCAAGTGGTGGCTTATGCGCTGGATCCCGAAGGCACCGGCGTCACGCTCAAGATATTCGTCAATGCGCCTTTCGATGGCTACATCACCGCCGCGACACGCTTCTGGCAGGCGAGCGGCATCGACATGTCCCTCAGTTCCAACGGTATCAAGCTGCGAACCGAATCCCTTACCTCCATCCTGCAGGGCGGCGTCACCTTTCGAGCGCTGCCGGGCTCAGCGCCGACAGCGGTCGCAGCTGATTCGGCATTTACCCTGTATCCGGATGAGGATCGCGCGATGCAACCCACGGAAACAGAGGTGCGCGAGTTCGTCATGTATTTCAAGGGTTCTCTGCGCGGCCTTTCGCCGGGTGCGCCCGTCGAACTGCACGGCATTGGGGTGGGTGAGGTCAAAAGCGTTGACGTCGAATACGGTCCGGATGCCGCATCTCTGCGCTTTCCCGTCATCGTGGATCTCTATCCACAGCGAATTCGCGGACGTAGAGCGCCCGGCGGGCGCTCCACCACGGACGGAGCGCAAATGGTCAGCCAGGCACTGATCGACAGCCTGGTGGCGCATGGACTACGGGCCGAATTGAAGTCGGGCAACTTGCTCACGGGTCAGAAATACGTGGAACTGGACGTGCATGCCGATGCGCCCGCAGAAAAAGTCTGGTGGAAGGAACAGCCCGCGGTGTTTCCCACCGTATCGAATGGACTCGACGAGATTCAGGATTCCGTCGCCGGCATCGCGCGGCGGCTGAATAAGGTCCCTTTCGATCAAATCTCCTACCGCCTGCTCTCCACCCTGTCGGGTCTCGAGCAGACCCTGAAGAGCACCGATCAACTGATGCGCCATGTTGACGGCAGCGTGGCTCCGCAGGTCGAGGCGACCCTCGCCGAGGCACAGGCTGCCATGAAGAATGCCAAGGACCTGCTGGCTCAAGACGCGCCTCTGCAGAGCGATCTGGGCGCGACGCTGCTGCAATTGTCGCGAGCAGCGAAGGCGGTCACCGCATTGGTTGACTACCTCGAGCGCCATCCGGAGTCTCTGCTGCGCGGTAACGGAGGAGACTCCCCGTGAAGACCTACGCGACTTTATGCGCCGCCCTGGGATTGCTGAGCGCGTGTGTCACGAGCGCTCCGTATCACTACTATGTACTGAACCCGCAGCCGCCGGGCGCCGGCGAAGCGCGGAAGGCGTCCGCCGGGCAAGTAACACTCAGGGTGTCCGTGCCGTCGTTGGTCGATCGCCCTGAAATGGTGCTCAACAGCTCCGCGGAGGGAGTGATCGTCCTCGAGCACGAACGATGGGCGGCGCCGCTCACGGATCTGATGACCCAAACCCTGGCCCAGGATATCGAGCGCCGGCGCGGCGATTTATTGGTTGCCGGGCAGGACGTCGTGTTCGCAAGCGGCCCCGCAATCAAGATAATCGTCAACGTGGTGCAAATGTCCGTGCGTCGAACCGGCCAGGCAAGCATCGAGACACAGTGGCGCATCGTCGGCGTGCGCACCGGCAAGGATCAAGTCGGCGGCGAAGTATTCAGCGCGCCTTTGCGCCAGGATGATTACGCAGGCGTAGCGCAAGCGCTGAGCGAAGCCCTGGGACTGTTCGCGGACCGCTTGGTGGCACAGATATCTCTGGTGGAATGAGCGTAGCCCAAACCGCGGGACGCCTCGAACTCGAGGCGTCCCGCGTCTCGCGTCACGCGAGAGAGCAGAAACGCGAGAGGGCCGACGCGTTAAGGCTGAACCGCGATATCGTTATGCACCTCTTTTACGCCGTTCGTATCCTTGGCGATCAAGCCGGCCATATCGGCCGCATCCTGGGTTGGAGCTCGCCCGCTCAGCCAGACGACGCCATTTTCATCGGTATCGACCTTGACCTTGGTCAAGGTGCTCAGATGTTTCGCCGCCAGTTTGGATTTCACCTTCGTCGTGATTACGGAATCCTTCACGAAGTGATGTTCCGCTGCGCCCGATTCATCGGCGAACACCACCGATGAGCAAGCGACGCTGGCAGCCAGCAAGCCGGCTACTATGAGACGTTTCATTTCCTCTACTCCTTCGGTAATTGTCGTAAAACAGGGTGGCCGAAGGCGGGGTCGATATCTGTAGGCGCGCAAAGCAAGCGCATGACGGCCTTATCCCACACGATCATCCCCGTTTGGCACGGCGACGGTGGACTCGTGCGGCGGCGCTCGGTCGTTCGCCTCTTGCACACGCGCCTCGCGTCTCATGCTCCGGCATCGACAGGAGCCGGGCCGTGTTCACAAGCGCCATATGCGTCAACGCCTGTGGAAAATTTCCAAGCATCCGCTTGTCGCGAGCGGCGTATTCCTCGGCGAACAGGCCGACGTCGTTGCCGAGTGATACCAGCCTTTCGAACAACGCCTCGCCCTCTTGGCGGCGCCCGGTCAAAAGGTAGCTATCCGCGAGCCAAAACGAGCAGGGCAAGAACGCGCCCTCTCCGGCCGGCAACGCGTCTACGTGCGTCGCGGTCGCATAGCGCAATACCAAGCCGTCCGCGAGCAGGTGGCGTTCGACCGCCGCGATGGTGCCAAGGACTCGCGGATCTTCGGCAGGCAGAAATCCGACTTGAGGAATCAGCAGCAAGCTGGCATCCAAGTGTGCCGAATCGTACGATTGAACAAATGAATTGCGGTGCGGATCAAAACCCTTTTCACACACCTGAGCGTGAATGGCATTGCGCAGCCGCCGCCAGCGCTCGATGGGACCTTCCAGACCGTCTTGCTCGGCGTCCTTGATGGCTCGATCGAATGCGACCCAGGCCATGACCTTCGAATGCGTGAAGTGCCGGCGAGGTCCCCGCACCTCCCACAACCCCTCATCCGGCAGCTCCCAGTGCGACTCGAGAAACTTCAGCAATGCGACCTGCACGTTCCAGGCGTCGGGTTCCGGCGGTAATCCGGCCGCTCGCGCCAGATGCAAAGTGTCCATCACTTCGCCGTAGACATCCAGCTGGAACTGCTTCGCCGCCGCGTTTCCGATTCGCACCGGGGCCGACTTGGCATAACCCGGCAGCCACGGCAGCTCCTGTTCATCGAGACGTCGAGTTCCGGTGATGCCGTAAAGAATCTGCAAATCGTCGGGAGAGCCCGCCACCGCACGCAGCAGCCACTCGCGCCACGCGGCAGCCTCATCGTCGTAGCCTGCGAGCAAGAGAGCGTTCAAGGCGAAGGTCGCGTCGCGCAGCCAGCAATAGCGATAGTCCCAGTTTCGCACGCCTCCCGGCTGCTCAGGCAAGGAAGTCGTGGGCGCTGCGATCAGACCGCCCGTCGGTTTGTAGGTGAGCGCCTTCAAGGTGATCAGCGAGCGCAACACGGAGTCGCGCCAGGGTCCCTGGTACGTGCATCGGCCCGACCATTCATGCCACTCGCGCGCGGTCTGCGTGAGCGCCAATTCAGCGTCGATCGTGGCTCGAGCGTCCAGATGCGAGGGCCGATAGTTGAGGACGAAGGATTGGCGCTCGCCGGCGCGCACGCAAAACTCGGCGACGCTCTTCATGTTCTCGCCTTTGACGGCGACGGAGGCTGCCAGCTCGAGCGTATCGGGCCCGGCAGTGAGCAGCAAAACCTCACCCGACCGATGAACCCACGGGACGATTGAACCGTAGTCGAACCGGGCGATGAGCTCCATGCGCAGAATCACCCGACCGCTCAAGCCCTCGACGATGCGAACGATATCCCACCGCTCGTCGGAAAGCGGCATGAAGTCGATGACCCGAACACTTCCTTCCTCGGTATCGAACTCGGTTTCCAGAATCAGGCTGTCTCCACGGTACTTGCGTCGCACACGAGTGGGCTGAGCGCGGGGCGCGAGGAGCCACCGACCATGCTCCGGGCCGCCTAGAAGCGCGGCAAAAACCGCACCCGAGTCGAAACGAGGAAGGCAAAGCCAATCGATGGAGCCGTCGGTCCCCACCAACGCGGCAGTGTGACAATCGCCGACCAGGGCGTAGTTCTCGATCGGCAAAGACATGCGATTCTCCTTCCTGCGCGGCCGGCACCTTGTAACCCATCCCGATCGGCCTTAACTTACCATGCAGCTCGAGCTCAATAGCGCCGAAAAAATCATAGGAGTGCTCGTATGAAAGTCAGTGCGCGCAATGTTCTTCCGGCAACCGTCAAGATCGTCACGCCAGGCGCCGTCGACAGCGAGGTCGTCATGGAGCTCGCGCCGGGAATCGAGGTGGTATCCATCATCACCAAGACGTCCGCGGAGCGGCTCGGGCTGAAGGCGGGTGCCAAGGTCTATGCAATCATCAAAGCCCCGAATGTGATGATCGGTGTCGACTGATCGCATGGGTACGGATTGGCGAATTCTTGCGATCGGATCGGCGTTCTTCGCCGCTCTGACGGCGATCTTCGGCAAAGTCGGTGTTTCCGAAATCGACTCCGACTTGGCAACCTTTCTCAGGACCGTGGTAATTCTGGTTGTCACCGCGGTGCTGATCAGCGCACGTCAGGAGTGGCAGCGCCCCGACACTCTGTCCGCCAAGGGCGTTTTGTTTCTGATACTTTCAGGGGTGGCAACCGGACTGTCATGGCTTTGCTACTATCGCGCGCTGCAAACGGGGCCCGCCTCGCGGGTCGCGCCGATCGACAAGCTGAGCGTCGCTTTCGTGATCCTCTTCGCGGCAGCCTTTCTTGGCGAGCGGCTGACTTGGAAGGTCGGCGTCGGGGGTGTCCTGGTCACGGTCGGCGCCGCCCTCATCGCCCTTTAGACGGCCCTTTAAACGCCGGCTCGTCCTGGACGCGGGCTCCTCGACGCGGGCTCGTCGGGGCGACCCACGCCGCCAATGAAAGCGGCGAGGCCCCACGACCGAAGCGTTTCCTACTTCGAGTCCTTGTAGTCCTTGCTTGCGTCCTTGAGATTGCTTTTCGCATCGCCAAACTTGGCTTGCGCGGCGCCGGCGTTCTTGTTGATGTCCCCTTTCACCTGCTGCTTCGTGCTGCCCACCGCCTTGCCGGCAACCTCTTGCACCTTGCCCGCCGCCTCTTTGACCCGACCCGCCACTTGGTCCTTATTGATGCTCATTTCGACTCCTGAAAAACGTCGGCGAACGGCCGACACGTCGCAGGAGAGAGTGTTGCGCAGCAGCCGCTTTTGCTTTGTAGGACTGAGCACGCAGTGCCTGTCGGAGAAGAGACCATTCGCCGCGCAGCATCACGGGCGGCCGCGCGGCATCACGGCGGCTGCACGGTTCCCTGTGGGTGCGCGTGGTCAGCCTCGACCTTCTCGACCGCGGGTCGAGCCGATACGATTTTGGCATGGGCCTCCAGCTTCGGTAGGCGCCGATACAGCTCAGCCTTGTCCCCAGGGTGCCACGACGCCAGCATGTACAGATAAACATCGGCGATGGAGAAGCTTCCGCCGAGCACATAAGGCCTCAGTCCTCGGGCGATGAGTCCCAGGTAAGTCTCGTAGTCTTCGGCGCCTTGGACCCGGATCGCCTCGGCGTCCGCCTCGCCGCGCGTCGAATAGCGTGCCGAATAGTAGATGCGCAGTACCGACTCGTAGACATTGGCCGAAAGAAATACCATCCACTGCAGAAACGCTGCGTGCCGGTTGGTGCCGGGTTGCGGCGACAATGCGGATTTCGGGTAGCTCAGCGCGAGGTGGATCAACATCGCCGCCGACTCGAACATTACCGTTCCATCGGGAAGCATCAGGGCCGGCACTCTGCCGGTAGGGTTCGTCGCGCGAAATTGCGCCACTTCGGCCGCCTCGCTACCTACCCAAATTCGCTCGTACGCGGCGCCTATCTCCTCGAGGGCGATCTGCACCGCGAGCGAACCTGAGCCGGGCCGGCCATACAGTTTGTACATCATCGTCTCCACGTTCGTCGAAAATCCGGGTGCATAGTACCCTCTTGAAGTCTCTATTGTCGCGGATTGCAGTATCCTAGTTGGGGTACATTCGTCGACTGAAAAAAAGGGCGGTCGTGACAACGAGACGCGTTTTCCTTCGCAGTGCCGCCGGCGCTTCCCTGGTGGCGATCGGCGCGCGGCACTGGCTGGCCACCGCGAGCGCGGGGGAGCTGAAGTCGATTGCAGCGGATGCCAAACCGATTTCAGTGGAGGAACGGCGCGCCCGGATAGCCAAGGTCCAAATGCTCATGAGCCAGCGCAAGGTGGCGGCGCTCCTCGTCGAGCCCGGGTCGACGCTCGACTACTTCACCGGAATACAGTGGCGCCGGTCCGAGCGCATCACGCTCGCGATCATACCCGCGCAAGGGGAAGTCCTGGTCGTCACACCGGCGTTCGAGGAGCCATCCGTCCGTGAAACGTTGCAAGTGGGCGGCGATGTGCGGCCGTGGAACGAGCACGAGAGTCCCTTTGCACGAATCGTTCAAGGGTTGCGCGACCGGGGCGCTGCACAGGGTGTGCTGGCCGTGGAATCCACGGTTCGGTTCTTCATCGTCGACGGTCTGCGTCAGAAATCGCATCACCGCGAGATCATATCGGCCGATCCTTTCGTGCGGGCATGTCGGCAGATCAAGTCGCCCGCCGAATTGGCGCTCATGCAGATAGCCAACAACGTGACGATCGAAGCGCTGCGCAGCATGCATGCGCGCATCGAGCGCGGCATGAATTCTGCGCAAATCAGTGCGCTCATGGATCGCACTACCACGGCTCTCGGCGGCTCCGCGGAGTTTTCGCTGGCACTCTTGAACGAGGCCTCCGCCTATCCGCACGGCTCCATACAACTGCAAACAGTGCGCGAGGGTTCGACGATCTTGATGGACTGCGGCTGTACGGTGCAGGGCTACCAGTCCGATATTTCGCGCACCTGGGTGTTCGGCGAGGCCAATGCCCGTCAGCGTAAAGTCTGGAATACCGTCAAGCGCGGTCAGGAAATCGCTCTCGAGACGGCGAAAATCGGCGTTCCGGCCGGCGCCATCGACGATGCCGTGCGCCGCTATTATGAAGGCGAAGGTTGGGGCCCAGGGTACAAGCTGCCGGGGCTCTCCCATCGCACCGGGCATGGCATCGGACTCGACGGACATGAGCCGGCCTACCTCGTGCACGGCGATGCGACTCCGCTCGAGGCCGGCATGTGCTTTTCCGACGAGCCGGGAATCTACATACCCGGTGAATTTGGAGTTCGCCTGGAAGACTGCTGGGTCATGACCACATCGGGGCCCACGTTGTTCACGCCGCTCGCGAAATCCCTCGATGAACCGATTTGACGGCTGAAGGCTGGCGATTCTGAGCAATGATCGTTCTTCCATCATTGCTGATCTGGCTCTATTTGTTCTTTGCGCACGGCAAATTTTGGCGCTCCACCCCGCAATTGCCGCCCGCAAAGCCGCCGCAGTTTCCGGATGTGGACATCATCGTTCCCGCCCGCGATGAGGCGCCCACCATCGGACCGGTGATCGCCTCGCTGCTTGCGCAGGATTATGCCGGCAACTTCCGAGTCATCCTGGTCGATGACAATTCAACCGACGGTACGGCGGCTTTGGCGGGAACCTCGACGAGGCTCACCGTCATTTCGGTGCCGTCAAAACCTGCCGATTGGTCCGGAAAATTGTGGGCGCTGAGCCGGGGGATTGCGGTGAGCCAGTCTCCTGTTCTGTTGTTGACCGATGCCGATATCGTGCACGATCCTCGCCACCTGTCGTCGCTGGTCGCAAAGCTCCTGCAATCCGGCACACATATGGTGAGCGAGATGGTGCGCTTGAATTGCTCGAGCCTGGCCGAGCGGGCGTTGGTGCCGGCCTTTGTTTATTTCTTTCAGATGCTGTATCCGTTCAATCAGGTGAATGACCCCGGATCGTCGGTCGCCGCTGCCGCCGGCGGTACCGTACTGATTCGCCGCGACGCCTTGCAAAGCATCGGCGGTATCGACGCGATCAAAAATTCGCTCATCGACGATGTGGCGCTCGCGAAGGCGGTCAAAACCTCCGGCCCCATCTTTCTCGGGCATTCGGGGCTCGCCGCCTCCATTCGGCCCTACCCGCGATTTGCCGATGTATGGGATATGGTTTCGCGGACCGCCTTCACGCAACTGCGTTATTCGGCGGCGCTGTTGGTGCTTACCCTCCTCGCTCTGACCACCGTGTGGCTGGTTCCGGCGGCGGCAATCCTGTTCGGCCGCGGCTGGCAGTTCGCCTTTGGTCTGACCGCTTTTGGTCTCTCGGTTGCGAGCTACTTGCCCACGTTGAGGCGCTACGGGCGCAATCGCATGTGGGCCACGATGCTGCCGCTCATTGCGCTCTTCTACATGAGCGCGACCATAGGGTCCGCGGTCAACTATTGGCTCGGACGGGGGGCCCGATGGAAAAGCCGGGCCTACGGCCCCTGAGCCTCCTCAACATCGTCGGGCGGCGCCGGGGGCCCGCCCGGCTTCGACCACAGTGATCGCGGTCATATTGACGATGCGGCGCACCGTGGAGGTGGGCGAGAGAATGTGAGCCGGGGCGGCACAGCCCAGCAAAATAGGGCCGATCACGACATTGTTGCCTGCTGCCGACTTGAGCAGGGAATAGGCGATGTTGGCGCTGTCGAGATCGGGGCACACAAGCAGGTTCGCGCTGCCGTGAAGCGTGCTGTCCGGAAGTACGCACTTGCGCGCAACCTCGTCCAAAGCGCAGTCGCCATGCATTTCCCCATCCACCTCCAGCTTGGGGCTCCGCTCGCGCAGCAACCCCAGGGCGGTGCGCATTTTCAGAGCCGCGGGCGCATCGCTGCTGCCGAAGTTCGAATGCGACAACAAGGCCACCTTGGGATTGAGGCCGAACGCGCATAGCTGATCCGCGGCAAGTTGCGTGATTTCCGCCAGTTGCGACGCGCTGGGATCGAGGTTGACGTGGGTATCGACGATGAAGACTTGGCGGCCGGGCAGGATCAGCCCGCTCATCGCACCGTACACGTTGGCGCCGGCACGGCGCCCTATCACCTGGTCGATGTAGCGCAGATGCCGCGCGGTCGTGCTGATCATTCCGCAGATCAAGCCGTCCGCCTCGCCTTTTCTCAGCATCATCGCCGCAATCAGTGTCGTGCGGCGGCGCATTTCCAGCTTCGCGTATTGCGCCGTCACACCGTTGCGCTCGGTGAGCTTGTGATAGAACTGCCAGTATTCGCGGTAGCGTTCGTCGTGTTCGGGGTTGACGACGGTAACATGCTCGCCGATGCGAATTCGCAAGCCGTATCGCTTGATGCTGCGCTCGATGACCGCCGGGCGGCCGACCAGGATCGGCGTGGCGAGCTTCTCATCGACGATGATTTGCACGGCGCGCAGCACCCGCTCATCCTCACCCTCCGCATAGACGACACGGCTGCCCTCGGCGGCGAGGGTGCGGGCAGCGGCAAAGATCGGCTGCATCAGCGTGCCGCTGTGGTACACGAATTGCAGCAACCGCTGACCATAGGCTTCGAGGTCGGCGATGGGCCGCGAAGCCACGCCGGAATCCATCGCTGCCTTGGCGACCGCCGGCGCGATCTTGACGATCAGGCGCGGATCGAAGGGCTTCGGGATGAGGTATTCGGGGCCGAAAGCCACGTCCTCGTTCCCCCCGTAAGCAGCGGCGACGACGTCGCTCTGCTCCTGCCGCGCCAACTCAGCGATGGCGTGCACTGCGGCGATTTCCATCGGCCGCGTGATGGTGGTGGCGCCGACATCCAGTGCGCCTCGGAAAATGAACGGAAAGCACAGGACGTTGTTGACCTGATTCGGATAGTCGCTGCGGCCGGTCGCGATGACGGCATCGCTGCGCGCCGCGCGCACCTCCTCCGGCAGGATTTCCGGCGTCGGATTGGCAAGGGCCAGGATCAGCGGCTTGGGAGCCATCTTCTTGACCATGCTTTGCGTGAGCACGCCGCCGGCCGATAACCCCAGAAACACGTCCGCGCCGCCGATGACCTCGTTCAACGTACGGGCATCGGTGGGCTGTGCAAAGCGGGACTTCTCGGGATCCATGAGTTCCTGGCGACCCTCGTAGACGACCCCAGCGAGGTCCGTCAACCATACATTCTCGCGAGGCAGGCCCAAATCGAGCAGCAAGTCCACGCAGGCGAGCGCCGCCGCACCCGCGCCGCTGACCACCATCTTGATTCTTTTGATGTCTTTGTCGACCACTTGCAACCCATTGAGGCAAGCGGCCGCGACTATGATCGCAGTGCCATGTTGGTCGTCATGGAACACCGGAATTCTGAGACGCCGGCGCAGTTCGCGTTCGACCACGAAGCATTCGGGGGCTTTGATGTCCTCGAGATTGATCGCGCCAAAGGTGGGTTCCAGGGCGGCAATCAGCTCGATCAGCTGCAGCGGATCGCGCTGCTCGACTTCGATGTCGAACACGTCGATGCCGGCGAATTTCTTGAACAGGACCGCCTTTCCTTCCATCACAGGCTTGGCGGCGAGCGGACCGATCGCCCCCAAACCCAGCACCGCGGTGCCATTCGTGATGACTCCGACCAGGTTGCCGCGGGCGGTAAAGCGAAAGACATTGAGCGGATCCTCGACGATGGCCTCGCACGCCGCGGCAACGCCAGGGGTGTATGCCAGGGCCAAGTCGCTCTGGTTGACCAGCTGCTTGGTGGCGGTCACCGAGAGCTTTCCGGGAGTCGGAAACTCGTGGTAATCGAGGGCCGCTTTCTTGCGCGCCTCCTTGATATCGTCGCTATTCATGTGCGCTAGGATGGGCGGGCACGTGTAATCCCTTGTATGCGTTGCAAGATCGACCGGGGGTCATTGTAAGGGCGCAGCGCCGCAAATGGGACTAAACTTGCAGTGATTCGGGGTAGGTATCTCTCATTGGGAGGATGCGGCCATGGGCACCACGCTCGTCAGCGGTCAGGATCAGACTTTGCATCTTGAAGTCGTGCACGTCCCGGTATTTCAGCCATTCGTTTGGCTGCGAGACGGCTGGCTCGATATGCGCAGGCACTGGGGTGCCAGCTTGGGTTACGGCGCATTGATCGTGGCGCTGGGTTGGACCGTTCTGGTGTTCTGCGGCACGCACCCTTACTTCATCGCCGCGGCGATCTCGGGTTTTTTGCTGGTTGGTCCTTTGATGTCGGCCGGCCTGTGCGAAATGTCGCGGCGCTATTCCTTGGGCCAATCGGCAAACTTCGACGATTCCCTGGAGGGGTTTGCGAGAAACGCCCCGGCCTTGTTTGAGTTCGGCGTCATCTTGGCCATCTGCGCCGCCGTCTGGTTCGGGGTCTCGGCGCTCCTGCTCGGCACCGTATTCCACATTGCCGCGCCCGATATCCGCGAGACTCTGTACCGCGGCTTCCTCGATTCGACCAACCGTACGCAGGTGATCGCCTATGTCGTCATCGGCGGAGTGTTGGCGACCGCCGTGTTCGCCGTGTCCGTCGTTGCAATCCCCCTCATCATCGATCGGCGCGCCTCGGCCGGCCAAGCAATGCGCGCAAGCGTGAATGCGGTATTTCACAACATACCCGCCATGGTTTTATGGAGCGCGCTGATCCTGGTATTGACGGTCATCGGCTACGCACCCCTGCTCGCGGGCCTACTC
>DATMNF010000052.1:0-12172 GCA_035569355.1 Steroidobacteraceae bacterium | reverse complement strand
CCCGACTCGATGATCGAGGAAACGAACGCCGCAAACCCCGGCGCCGCCCAGCCCGATTCCGTCGACAATTCGGGGTGAATGAAATCGAGACCGTAAAATGCGTGCTTGTTGTTCTCTATGCGGCCGTACATGTGCACTCCGCACACCTTGCATGCATGACGTTGAATGGTTGCCGTCGGATCGACGACCGCGAGCTTGTCGCCATTCTGCGTAACCTTCACCTTATCCTTCGATACGACCGCAACCACCGAGAACTGCGCACCCTTCGGCTTCCAGCATTTGGTGCAGCCGCAGGCATGGTTATGCGCGATTTGCGCGCCGATCGACACTTTGACGGGCCTGTCCGTGCATTTGCAGGTCAAGGTTCCCCCCGCGAAGTCCTTCGATCCCTGCTTGACACCGTTGTCGACCGACGGATGAATTGAAACTGCCATGATGCTTCCTCCCACTAGTTTTCGTATACAGCCGTTGACACGGCATCTCTCGCAATCAATCGCCCCGCAAGCCCACCTCGCGAGTCCCGATCAGTACTTGATCACCGAACGAATTACCTTGCCCGCATGCATCAACTCGAACGCCTCGTTGATCTCGTTCAACGGGAGCACTTCGCTGATCATTTCGTCGATCTTGATCTCGCCGGCCATGTAGCGATCCACGTAGCCCGGCAGCTGCGAACGGCCCTTCACGCCGCCGAACGCCGAGCCGCGCCAAACGCGGCCTGTGACCAACTGAAACGGACGAGTACAGATTTCCTGTCCCGCGCCGGCAACGCCGATAATAACCGATTCGCCCCATCCCTTGTGACAACACTCGAGTGCCGATCGCATCACGTGAACGTTGCCGATGCATTCGAATGAGTAGTCGACGCCGCCGTTGGTCATGTCGACGATCACTTGCTGAATGGGCTTGTCGTGGTCCTTCGGATTCACGTAGTCGGTTGCGCCGAGCGACTTGGCCATCGTCCATTTGGCCGGGTTGAGATCGACCGCGATGATGCGCGAGGCCTTGGCCATCACCGCGCCCTGTACCACCGACAACCCGATTCCCCCCAGGCCGAAAACCGCAACGGTCGAACCTGGTGTGACTTTCGCCGTATTCAGCACCGCTCCGATGCCGGTCGTGATGCCGCAGCCGAGCAGGCAGACTTTATCGAGCGGCGCCTTCGGGTTGATTTTGGCGACTGAAATCTCGGGCAGCACGGTGTATTCGGAAAACGTGCTCGTGCCCATGTAGTGCAATATGGGTTTGCCCTTGAACGAAAAGCGCGAGGTGCCGTCCGGCATCACACCCTTGCCCTGCGTGACGCGGATTCTCTGGCACAAGTTGGTTTTTCCCGACCGGCAGAACTCGCAGGTCCCGCACTCAGGGGTATACAACGGAATCACATGGTCGCCGGGCTTGACGCTGGTCACTCCCGACCCGACCTCCTGCACGATGCCGCCCCCTTCGTGACCTAGGATCACAGGGAACAGCCCCTCGGGGTCGGCGCCGGACAGCGTGAAGGCATCGGTATGGCATACGCCGGTCGCGACGATCTGCAGCAGGACCTCGCCTGTTTTCGGTCCCTCGAGATCGACTTCCTCGATGCGCAACGGTTTATCGGCTTCCCAGGCAACAGCGGCTCTCGTCTTCATTGATTAGAGCTCCTCGGTGAACATTTCCAGCGAATATCTCTGCGCGCAATTCATAACAGTGCTGACCGCCATCCTGCAGAAGCACAAGCAGCAAGCGTGCCAGATGCACGTCAGAGCGGCATAACGCTGACCGATCAATTACTTGCGAGGCAGGACATAACGCGTGACGGCAGGTTGGGCGCCCGGTGTTTCTGATCCGCTACAGTTTGTGCTTCAAAAATGTAGCAGCGAACTCTCCCGCAAGCTCAAGGAGCCTGTCTGAGTACTCCACGCGGCTCACATGGAATACTCAGACAGGCTCCTGGGCCGAGGGGGGCAATCGGCGTTGATGCGTTTTCACCTCTGTATCTAATACAAGACAGAGTGCGACACATCTGATCCTCGGACGTGACACTGAGGTGCAGCCACCCGCGCAGCGCGGCGGCCAACATTTGCGCTAAAACCACAGATGGGCGCGCCTGCGCCGACTCGGCACGGGGAACCTCGCGCGCACTGGCGAAATGGTGCTTTACCGCGCCTTTCGCCTCCACGGGGCTCACGTTGCGGCCCTGGCGCCGGCGGCTTCACGGCCGATGATTCGCCGCTGGTTGCAGCATTGGTACGTCTCTTGCACACGTTGATTAGGCGGCTTCACCCGACGCCAACCGGCGTTTGGCGAGTGCGGGCAAAGCAAAGAACTCGAAACGGAGACGGAGGGAGTTTTCATGAATACGCGTACCAAGCTTGCGATCGCAGCCGGCGCCGCGATGTGGATGGTTCCGATAACCAACGCGGTTGCGGGAATCGACATTGCCGCCGGCGATTGGAAGGTTGATTTTGCCGGCAATGTGAATGCTTTTTATGTGGGAACCAATTGCGACACTCCCACCACCACCACGGGGGTGACCGGCGGTCTCGCCTGTCTCGGAGATCATTCGTCGTCGATTCGCAACGGATTGCTACCCGCAGCTCTCGTGTTCAGTGCCACCACTCGGCAAAGCGACTTCGATATCGACGTGACCATCGGATTCTATCCCGGCATCAACAGCGACCTCGGAGGCAGTGCTGTCAACGGCACCGGCAATCCTTCCGCGTTGCAGTCGCCCGGCATCGACGCTCGCCAAGTGTATTTTACGTTCGGCGATGCCAGTTGGGGCACGGTGAAGATGGGCCGCGACATCGGGCTCTTCGGCAAGGATGCGATCCTCGACGACATGACGCTGCTCGGGGTGGGCACCGCGTTGGGCAATCCCGCACCCAGCAACACCAGCCTCGGCCGCATTGGCATCGGCTACATCTACACCGACTGGGAACCGCAGATCACCTACACCACACCGAACTTGAGCGGATTCACCGGGTCGGCCGGTATTTTCCAGCCCTTGAACGACGGCGCCTACAACTCGCACAACATACCGCAGTTCCAAATAGGCCTCGCCTATGCGTGGGGAGACCCGAAGAGCGACGCCCTGACGGGCAAAGCCTGGTTCGATCTGGTCACTCAGAAGTTGAAACTTCCCTCGAACACGGGCGCGCCGGGTCAAGCCACGAGCTTCACCGGCACCGAGGTGGACGGCGGCGTCAAGCTCGATGTGGCCGGCTTCGAAGGCGTGTTGTACGGGTATACCGGCAAGGGCGTCGGCACCACGGGCTTGTTCATTTTGGCGACATCGGCATCCGGGGACAAGCGGAAGTCCGACGGCGGCTACGTGCAGGCAACTTATAAGATCGACAAGCTAAAAATAGGCTTGAGCTACGGCATTTCGGATTTGAAGCTCGCCGATGATGAAAGGGCATTCCAGAATACCACCGGCAACTGCGGTGGTCCCGGTGCGGCGATTGGGTGTCTGGTCAAGAGAAACAAGTCCGGCGTTCTGGGCCTTTATTACAGCCTGACGAAGAGCGTCACGCTGGTGGGCGAATACATCGATACTAAGGCCGATGCGTGGAACGGAAATTCGCAGACGCAGAAGGACGTCGCGCTGGGAGGCATTCTATTCTTCTGATCTAGGGCGATGTTAGTCACGGTGGTTGGAGTCGGCGACGCAGTGATTGCGTCGCCGATTTTCGTTGGGCCGCGCTGCGGTGCGCATATTACGCCGCCTGGCAATTTGCCCGCGTTGTGCCACACTTGCCCTGTCGACCCGTCCTACCAAAATCCGTTGAGGAGCCGCGAGCCGTGTATCGCCTTGTCACTCCATGGATGGCACCCTGCTTCGCAATGACGTTCCTCTTCACGGGGCCGGCGCACGCCATCGGGGAAGAGCAGCAGCCTTCGAGCAGCGCGTGGGAATTGCTGCGAGAGAAGTATTACGGCGACAGGCCCATGGGCGTCGTCGACGAGACCTACATGAGTTTGGAGGTGCCGGGCAACACCCCGGACCCCGCGGCGACTCCGCTGACGCTGCGGTTTGCGCACGACGATCATCGGCGCATCAAGCGCGTGCGGGTGTTCATCGACAACAATCCATCGCCGCTGGTTGCGACCCTGGATTTTGCGAGCACGCCGGTCACGCAGATCAACATGCGCGTGCGGATCGACCGGTTTACCTCCGTGCGCGCCATCGCCGAGACGGCGGATGGCGGCTTGGAGATGCGCAGCAGTTGGGTGAAGGCAAGCGGGGGTTGTTCGGCTCCGCCAAGTGCCGCGGCCGGAGGCACGCTCGGCGAGATTCGCGTGCGCACCTCTGCGGACGCAAAATCCGTTCAGGTGGGCATCCGGCATCCGAACGCCTCGGGCTTTCAAATGGACCCTCGGACCGGAGATCCCATTCCGGCCCACTATATCGCGCGTATCCGCGTCACTGCGGGGGGCACTGTGCTGCTCGATGCGCAAACCGGTATTTCTCTGAGCGAGAACCCTGCGCTGCGAATCGCATCCGACGTGCCGTTGTCGCTGCCGATTGCAGTGGATGCGGTGGATTCGGAAACGCAGGCACATTACACCGCCGCCAATGGGAGCCCTTAAGTCGCGTCTCGCGCGGTGGCTGCTTGTCTGTCCGCTGGCTCTTGCCGCCGACGCGCGGGACAGCTTCAGCCTGAGAGAGATTGCGCCCAAGGTGTTCGTGCACGTGGGACGACAGCTGGCGCTCGATGAACCCGGGCATGACGATATCGCGAACATCGGCTTCATCGTCGGCGCGAGGTGCGTCGCCGTCATCGATACCGGCGGCTCGGTGACCATCGGGCGCGAACTGCGCGCGGCCATCCGCAAACACACCTCCTTGCCGATTTGCTACGTGATCAACACCCATGTGCACGTCGATCACGTGCTCGGCAACGGTGCATTTCGGATCGATACGCCGAGCTTCGTGGGAAGTGCGGCGCTCAAGGAGGCGATCGGCAGGAGCAGGGAGTTCTTCGTCGAGCACTACGCAGCCGACATGGATTCGCCGCCGACGGCCGAACAGGTGATCGGACCCGACCTCTTGGTGGGAACGGACACGACTCTCGACTTGGGAGACCGGCAGTTGGTGCTTCGAGCGTGGCCAAGGGCGCACACCGATTGCGATCTCACGGTTTACGACGCCAGCACCCGCACCCTGTGGACGGGCGACTTGTTGTTTCTCGAGCGCCTGCCGGCGCTGGACGGCAGCGTCAAGGGCTGGCTGGCGGCGCTCGATGAGCTCGAACGCATGAAGATCAGGCTTGCGGTGCCGGGCCATGGGCCGGTCGCCCGGAATCTCGAGTTTGCGGTCGCGCCCGAACGCCGCTATCTCAAAGCCCTGGCGGATGGAGTTCGCGACGAGCTCGCGCAGAGCAAGCCTGTGGAAGACGCGATCGAGCACGTTGCCGCGGCCGAAAAAACCCACTGGCTGCTGTGGGACAGCGTTCATCCGCACAACGTCGTGCGGGCATACGAGGAGCTCGAGTGGGAATGAAGCGCAACCGCTCCCGCGGCGGCGGTCGTTGATCCGTGCGCCGCAGGACATTTCTTCGGTTATCGGTGGGCAGCGCGAGCGCCGGCGTTCTGCGCAGGATCCATGCGCAACCGCCGCGTACCCAGGGTGTCAAGGCCAAGGTGGTGATCGTCGGCGGTGGATTCGCGGGGGCAAGCTGCGCGCTCATCCTGCGCCATGTGAGTCCCGACCTCGATGTCGTCCTCGCCGACCCCGAAGACCCCTACGTCACGTGTCCCATGAGCAACAGCGTGCTGGTGGGATTGCGCGACCTGAAATCCATCAGCGTGTCGCGCCGCGGTCTCGAGCGCGCCGGCATCCGATGTGTACGCGACTCGGTCGACTCGATCGACCCGCAACGTCGCCGCGTGCATCTGGCGGGCGGTGCCGAACTTGCGTACGACCGCTTGGTCCTGGCGCCCGGCATTCGCTTGCTGTGGGGCAAGCCGCAAGGCTACGACCTGAGCGCGTCCCGCGTGATGCCGCATGCATGGCAGGCCGGTGCGCAAACTGAAATCCTGGCGGCGCAACTGCGCGCAATGCCTGACGGCGGCGTGGTCGCGATCAGCGTGCCGCCGGGGCCGATGCGATGCCCTCCCGGTCCCTTCGAGCGCGCCAGCCTGATCGCCGGTTACCTGCGGCAAAGCAAGCCGCGCTCCAAAGTGCTGATCTTCGATTCCAACAATCGTTTTCCGAGACAGGACGCCTTCAGCGACGCCTGGAATTCGCTGTATCCGGGAATGATCGAGTGGATTCCGGTCGTGGCGGACGGCGCCGTCGTGCGCGTCGAGCCTGCGAAGAGGGTGTTGTATACCTCGCATGGCACGCACCGGGTCGCCGTGGCAAACATCATTCCGCAGCAGGCGCCGGGGTTGCTGGCGGCGCAGGCGGGGCTGGCTTCCGATCATGGGTGGTGCCCGATCAAGCCGCAGACGTTCGAATCCCAGCTGATCGCTCACATCCATGTGATCGGCGACGCATGCATCGCCGATCCGATGCCGAAAGCGGCGTCCGCCGCGCACGCCCAGGCGAAGCAGTGCGCGCTGGCAATTGCCGCGGCCCTCGAAGGACGTGAACCGCCCCCGCCGGAGTTCGAGAGCGTGTGCTACAGCATGCTGGCACGTGGTGTCGCGCTGTCGGTCCATGGTCGATTTCGTTTGACCGACGGCACGATCGAGCAAATCCCGGCGGCGGAGGATGCCGGCTCCGTGCGCCCGGAGCAGGAAGCGCGAAACGCGGAAGACTGGTATGCGGGCATCGTGGCCGGCTCGTTCGGCGTCTGAGACTTGCTCGGCCGATTTGCTCGGCCGTCTATTGCCGCCGAACGGTCATTTTTTGCCAGCCTGCGCGCGCGCGCTCGAGATTGGCTTGCGGCTGATCCAGGAAAACCTCCAGCGAGGTGCCGCTCGAAAAGCAGTAGAGTTTGCCGTCATCCGGATTGATCCAATTGAGCGAGCAGTCGGCCTTGATTCGTGCTCCCGCGGCGAGGCCGATCGGGTCGAGACTCTCGAATTCACCGTTCATCGGTTTGAACGGCACGGCGGCTTTCCAGATTCCACCGCTGTGAGTCCCGCCGGCCGCGGGTTGCGCGCGGCAAGCATCGAACTTCGACGCCGACGCCGCGACAAGCAGCGCCAAACAGCAAGCGTTCAAAGGGTTCTTCGCGGCCATCCTTCAATCCAATGAGCTGCGTGGTTTTCAAGTAGATGGGCTAGTATCATCGAGAAATAAACAGGAAGTATTCCTTGGCGTCAAGAAAATCCTCCGCTGCGCCGCTGGCGCGCGCATATCGCTGCCTTGTCTTATTTTCCGCGATGGGGGCTCTGACCGGTTGCATTCAATATCACGCTGCGCCCTTGAAGCCAGAGCGCAGCGCCGAAGAGTTTGCGGCACGCCGGCTCAGCGAGGTGCGATTGCGCGACGAGCTCCTTCGCCTGATGCCGCAGGCGGCGACATGGCCGCCGCGCGAATGGGATCGAGCCGAGTTATTGGCGGTCGCCTTGACGCAGAATCCGCAACTCACCGTGGCTCGAGCGCAAGTGAATGCGGCCTTGTCGCATGAGATCACCGCGGCCCAGGCGCCCAACCCCGATTTGATTCTGCAATCGGAATATGCCCGCCATGATGTCCATCCTTGGCTGTATGGCGTCGGCTTGAATTGGCTATTGCGTGCGCCGGAACGGCGCCGGTTGGAAACCGAGATCGCCAGGCTCGACACCGGCAACGCGCGGCTGCAGCTCATGGACCAGGCGTGGGCGGTGCGCAATGCATTGGCCGCGGCACTGTCCGATTGGGAAAGCGGCCGCCGCCGCTTGAGTCTGCTCGGTCGGTTGGCGGCGGCGCAGGATCGACTGCTCGCGCTCGAGCGGCAGAGGGTTGCGGCCGGCGAGGATGCACCGAGCGAACTTCTGGTGAGCGAGCAGGCGCGAATCCAGACCGAACGGGAGGAGGCCGCACTTCGCGAAGCAACCGATGCCGCGCAAGTTGCCGCTGCAAAAGCCCTGGGCTTGCCGCCGCAAGCGCTCGACGGCGTGACGTTCGCCTGGCCCGACTGGGGCGAGCCGCCGGCGGTGGACGAGCGTTCGCGGCGCGACGCGCGCGAGCGGGCTCTTCTGTCGCGCGCCGATCTCGGCCAGGCGATGGCTGCGTACGCGGCTGCGGAAGCGCAACTGAAGCTATCGATCGCGCGCCAGTATCCCGAGTTCGAACTCTCGCCGGGTTACTACTGGGACCACGGCATCGCCAAGTTCCCATTCGACGTGGGCTTTTCGTTGCCCTTCAACGGCAACAAGGGTGAGATTGCAGAGGCGCGGGCCGGGCGCGAGCTCGCCGGACAGCGCATCCTCGCGCTGCAAGCGGACATCTACGGAGAGATCGCGGCCGCGGAGCGTGCGGAGCACATTGCGCGTGCAAGCGCCGCGGCGGCCGAGCGGCAATTGGACGCGGCGCGGCGTCAAGAACGAGCGGCGGATCTCGGGCTCCGCGTGGGCGCGGCTGATGTCCTCAATCAAGTCGGCGCGGAAATCCTCGCCGTGCGCGCCGAACTCGAAATGGTCGAGATGCGTGCACGATTGCAGAATTCGCGCAACACTCTCGAGGATGCGCTGCATGCACCCCTGTCGGGACCGGAATTGGCGCTGGGGCAGAGCATGGAGTCGCTCGTATCAGGAGCCGGCATATGAGGAGCCCGTCTCAGGTAAGGCCACGCGGAATACTCAGACAGGCTCCTAAAGCTTGGCGCGCTTTGCCGGTTGCATGCTGCCTGATCCAAAGCATATTCGCCCAATCCGAATTGAATAGCGAGCAGCAGCGCGCCGTCGGCATCGTGGTCGCGCATCCTGTTGCAGCGAAGGCGCCTGAGCGCATCGAGGCGCTCGGTCTGGTGCTGGATGCAACGGCGCTGATATCCGATCTGGGTGAAACGACGGCTGCCGCCGCGGCGGAGCGTTCAGCGGCCTCTGAAACCGCGCGATTGCGTGCGCTTCACGAGGGCGGCGCCGGAGCTTCGCTCAAGATGCTCGAGGCGGCGCAGGCGGATCAGGCGAAAGCGCAGGCGCAATCTGAGATCGCCGCGGCCCGCTTCGCCATGCATTGGGGTCCGTTGGCCGCGCTGCCGCCCGGCGCTCGTCAGAAGATTATCGAGGCGTCGACGAGCGGGCGCAGTTTGCTGCTGCGCGCCGACTTGCCCGGGCGGCACGCGCTTGGCGCCAGCCCGAGCAAGGCCGTGCTGGACGTCGACGGAATCGAGGTTCCGGGACACGTGCTCGGGATACTTCGACAAACCACGGAACTGCAGAGCGTCGGATTGTTGATCGAAGTGCCGAACGCGCCTGCGGGCTTGAGTCCGGGCGCCCGCGTTCCGGTTGCCCTGTTCACGGCGGAGCGCTCCGGACTCCTTCTGCCGCGCGGCGCGTTGCTGTACGACGAGAACGGAGCCTATGTCTACAAGCAGTTGACGAAAAAGACCGGCGCAGATCCTGCGCGGTATGCGGCGGTGAAAGTGAATTTGCTGCTTCCCTACGGCGATGGTTGGCTGGTCGAAGGCGTTGATGACGACGACGATATCGTCGTGCACGGGGCGGGTGTCTTGTGGTCCCTGCAAGCGGTAGGTGCCCGTCGGCCTCAGGATGACGATGACGACTAGCAGCTAGGACACGACGCAATGCTAGCCGCCATTGTTCGTGCCTCCCTGGGCAACCCGCGCATTGTCACGGCACTTGCGTGCCTCATCGCCGCGCTTGGCCTCGCCGCGGTGCTTGCCGCGCGCTTCGATGTGTTCCCGGATTTCGCGCCTCCGCACGTGCTGGTGCAGACCGAGGCACCCGGTCTCGACGCGACTCAGGTAGAGGCGCTGGTGACGCGGCCCTTGGAATCGCTCCTGGCCGGCACCGAAAATGTAAAGACGGTGCGCTCGACGTCGAGCCAAGGTCTTTCCGCGATCCAAGTGGTATTCGACCGCGGCGGAGATCCGTACCGGCAGCGTCAAGTGGTGACCGAGCGCTTGGCCGAATTCGCCGGCCTGCTTCCGCAGGGAGTCGGGGCGCCGCTGCTGTCGCCGTTGAGCTCCTCCATGGAGTACCTGGTGCATTTCGGCTATACCAGCGATCGGCTTTCGCCGGTGGAACTGCGCGACGTGGTGCAGTGGATCGTCAAGCCGCAGATTCTCGGGGTTCCCGGTGTGGCGCAGGCTCAGATCTTCGGCGGCGAGGTGCGCGAGCGGCAGATCGAAGTCGATCCGGCGAAACTTGCCGCAGCCGGCCTCGTCCTCGAGGACGTGCTGGCCACCGCGAGGCGCGCGACCGCCTTGATAGGCGGGGGCTATTTCGAAACCCCCACCCAACGCATCGTGATCCAGGCGCAAGCGCCCGGGGCGACTCTCGAAGCCTTGGCGCAGGCCGTAATCGGCACCCACGAGGGGTTCCCGGTCCGGTTGGGCGATGTGGCGACGCTGCGCGAGGGGGCGGAGCCGCGATTCGGCGATGCCTTGATCGCGGGCAAACCCGGCATCCTCATCGAAACCTCGACCCAGTTCGGCGCCAACACGCTCGAAGTCACCCGCGCGCTCGAACTTCGGCTCGACGCGCTCGCGCCGTCGCTGGCAAAGCAGGGCGTGCAATACCATCCAGCGTTGCTGCGTCCGGCGAGCTTCATCGAAAGTGCCATCGAGAAGCTGCGAAACTCGCTGGCAATAGGCGCCGTGCTCGTGGTCGCGCTGTTGTTGGTCACGCTGCGCGACTGGCGCGGCGCCTTCGTGTCCTTCAGCGCGATCCCTCTCGCTCTGCTCACGACTGTTTGGATTCTCGAAGCCTGGGGCCTGAGCCTCAACACAATGACGCTCGGCGGTCTCGTCGTTGCGCTCGGCGTCGTGGTCGACGATGCCGTCATCGACGTCGAAAATATTCTTCGGCGCCGGCGCGACGCCGCGCGCGATGCGGATATCGGCCGGTTGTTCATCGGCGCTTCGCTGGAGGTGCGCCGGCCGGTGTTCTACGCGACCGCGGCGGTAGCGGTGGCCTTTCTGCCGATCCTGACCATGTCCGGATTGCAGGGCGCTTTCTTCCGGCCATTGTCGATCTCGTTCCTGCTCGCCGTGGGGCTGTCTCTGCTGGTCGCCATGAGCGCGACGCCTGCGCTGTGCGCGCTGATGATGCCCACGCACATGCCGAAACCTGAAGCGGCATTTCTCAAGCATCTGAAACGCCGGCAGCTCGGCGCGATCGCATGGCTGAACGGACGGCCGCGTACGCTCATCGCGATACTGCTCGCGAGCGGCGCCGCCGGGATTATCTTTCTCCCCTTGCTGGGGGCGCGACTGCTGCCGGATTTCCGTGAAAATTATCTCATTGCACATGCCTCGCTGCGCCCGGGAATCTCGATCGGCGAAACCGCACGCGTCGGCGAACGAATCTCCAATGCACTCATTGCCATACCCGGCGTCAAGAGCGTCGCCGAGCAGATCGGCCGCGCCGAGAATGGACAGGACCCGGACGCCCCGAACAAGAGCGAGTTCGAGGTGCAGATCGATCCGCGGCAAGGCCGCACTGCGAGCGAGATCGACGCCGCGATCCGGCACGTGTTCGATGACTACCCCAACCAACTGGTGGAGATCTATTCGGTGTTGGCGGAACGCATCGGCGAGACGCTGTCCGGGGAGTCGGCGCCGTTCTCGATCAGCGTGATCGGTTCCGATCTCGATACCGACGATCTGGTCGGGGCGCAGATCGTAGCCGTGTTGCAGCGCCTGCCCGACAGCGGCAACGTTCGCCTCGTCGTGCCGCCGCGCCAGGCGGAGCTGCAAGTGCAATTGCTGCCTGCGCAGCTCGCCGTCTACGGCCTGCAGGCGGCGGACGTGCTGCAGGCGGTCAATGCGGCGTATCACGGCAGCGTTGCGGCCGAACTCCACCAAGCGGATCGCAGCGTACCGGTGGCGGTGCGCATCGCCCACGCAGGCGCCGATCCGCGCGCGGTGGGCGGGTTGCTGCTGCGCGGGCAGGGCGGTGCACTCGTCCCGCTATCCAAAGTTGCGAGCATCAACATGACATTGGCGCGCAGTCTGGTCGATCACGAGGATGGACTGCGCCGGCAGATCGTGGTTGCGGGCCCCAAGGCGGCCGATCAAGCCGGATATGCCGAAGCGGCGCGCCGGGCGATCGCTGCCCAGGT
>DATMNF010000051.1:0-46140 GCA_035569355.1 Steroidobacteraceae bacterium | reverse complement strand
CCAAGGCACTCATTGCCATTCCCGGCGTCAAGAGCGTCGCCGAGCAGATCGGCCGCGCCGAGAATGGACAGGACCCCGACGCCCCGAACAAGAGCGAGTTCGAGGTGCAGATCGATCCGCGACAGGGCCGCACTGCGAGTGAGATCGACGCCGCGATCCGGCAAGTGTTCGATGACTACCCCAACCAACTCGTCGAGATCTATTCGGTGTTGGCGGAGCGCATCGGCGAGACGCTGTCCGGGGAGTCCGCGCCGTTCTCGATCAGCGTGATCGGTTCCGATCTCGATACCGACGATCTCGTCGGGGCACAGATCGTAGCCGTGTTGCAGCGCCTGCCCGACAGCGGCAACGTTCGCCTCATCGTGCCGCCGCGCCAGGCGGAGCTGCAAGTGCAATTGCTGCCCGAGCAGCTGGCCGTCAATGGCCTGCAGGCGGCTGACGTGCTGCTGGCGGTCAACGCGGCGTATCACGGTAGCGTTGCGGCCGAGCTCAATCAAGCGGATCGCAGCGTACCGGTGGCGGTGCGCATCGCCCACGCAGGCGCCGATCCGCGCGCGGTGGGCGCGCTGCTGCTGCGCGGGCAGGGCGGTGCACTCGTCCCGCTATCCAAAGTTGCGAACATCAACATGACATTGGCGCGCAGTCTGGTCGATCACGAGGATGGACTGCGCCGGCAGATCGTGGTTGCGGGCCCCAAGGCGGCCGATCAAGCAGGATATGCCGAAGCGGCGCGCCGGGCGATCGCTGCGCAGGTGCAGCTTCCACCCGGTGTCTTTTTGCGCTACGGCGGGGCCGCCGAGGCGCAGTCGGCCGCCAGGAACGAATTGCTGCTGCACTCCGCTGCCGCGTTCGTGCTCATCGTACTGATGCTGGCTCTTGCGTTCGGCCGTCCCAGGCACGTGCTTCTCGTGCTCCTTTCCTTGCCGAGCACCCTGCTCGGCGGCGCGGTGGCGGTCGCACTGACGGGAGGCACTCTGACGCTCGGAGCGATGGTCGGCTTCGTTGCGCTCTTCGGCATGGCTGCGCGCAACACGATTTTGCTGGTATCCCATTACGACCATCTGATGCACGTGGAAGGCCAGCCCTGGAACCTCGATACCGCAATCCGCGGCGCAGAGGAGCGGCTGACGCCGGTCCTGCTGACGGCTTTGCTCACCGGGCTCGCACTGCTTCCCGTGGCCTTGCAACTGCACCAACCCGGGCACGAGATCGAGGGTCCGATGGCAGTGGTAATTCTTCGCGGCTTGGTGTCTTCTACGCTGGTGAGCCTATTGTTGATTCCGCCGTTGGCGGCACATTGGCTGCATTCGTTAATTTCCCTCACGAGGACCAATCAATGAAAATCAAAACTGCAATTCTATTCGGGCTATCCGCGCTGGCGTGTGGCTACACGTGGGCCGCAGCCTCGTGGCTCGGCGTGACCAAGACGGCTACGATCGAGGCGCCGGCTGCCAAGGTGTGGAGCTTGACGAAGGACTTCAACGGCTTGCACACCTGGCATCCCGCGCTGGCTTCGGATGAAATCGTCGAAGGCAAGAACAATACCGTCGGCGCGCTGCGCTTGCTCACGCTCAAGGGCGGCGGCACGATCAAGGAGAAGCTGCTGAGCTTCGATCCGAAGGCCCGCTCATACAAATACAGCATCGTCGAAGGAGTCCTTCCGGTCACCGACTATACGTCGACCTTCGTCGTCAAATCGCTGGGCAAGAACAAATCCTCCGTCACCTGGAGCGGGCGCTTCAAACGCAAGAACGTCGGCGACAACCCCGCCGACAATGAGAACGACAAGACCGCAAAGGACACGATCACGGGGGTCTACCAGGCAGGTCTGGACAACTTGAAGAAGATCGCGGAAACGCACTAGATCTGACGATAGCCGCAGGCCCCTGGCGACGGGCCGCACCCGGAGCGGGTGGCGCCCCGGCAAGACTTGCCGGGCGCCGCGGGCGCGATTATGCTGAAGGCACACCCTGCCGACTTCAAGCATGAACGCCCTCGATCCGTTCCATCCCGCCGTTGCCGCCTGGTTTTCGCGGACCTTCGATGCGCCGACTCCCGCGCAGGAGCGGGCATGGCCGGCCCTGCGGTCGGGAGAGCACGTGTTGGTGGCGGCGCCCACCGGATCCGGCAAGACGTTTGCGGCTTTTCTTGCGGCAATCGACCAGCTCGTCAAGGAGGGACTGGAAGGCCCGCTCCCGGATGAGACCCGTATCGTGTACGTGTCGCCGCTCAAGGCACTGTCGAACGACATTCAACGCAATCTCGATGTGCCGCTGCAAGGCATTCGCGAAGAACTCGCGGCCTTGAGCCTGCCCGACGTAGCCATTCGCGCCGTGGTTCGCACCGGCGACACATCGCAGGCCGAGCGCGCGGGCATGCGCCGCAAGCCGCCGCACATCGTGGTGACTACGCCTGAGTCGCTCTACATTTTGCTCGGCTCGAGGTCGGGCCGCGACATGCTCGCCACCTGCCGCACGGTAATCGTCGATGAGATTCACGCGATCGCGGGCAACAAGCGCGGCGCACATCTCGCCCTTTCTCTCGAGCGGCTACAGGCGTTGACGGGGCGCCGGATGACCCGGGTCGGATTGTCGGCGACCCAGAAGCCGATCGACGAGGTGGCTAAGTTCCTGGTTGGCGCGAGCGGAGGGGACGGCGCGAGCGGAGGGGACCGGTGCACCATCATCGACAGCGGCCACGTGCGCAGCCGCGATCTGAAGCTCGAGCTGCCGCAGGCGCCGCTCGAGGCAGTGATGTCGGGCGAGGTGTGGACGCAGATCTACGATCGGCTGGCTGAGCTCATCCGCGAGCACCGCACCACCCTGGTGTTCGTGAACACACGCAGGCTCGCGGAGCGCGTGGCGCGTCATCTGTCGGAGCGGCTGGATGAGAAGAATGTCGCCGCGCATCACGGCAGCCTGTCCAAGGAGCGGCGGCTCGACGCGGAACAGCGGCTGAAACGGGGCGAGTTGAAAGTGCTGGTGGCGACCGCGTCGCTCGAGCTCGGAATCGACATCGGCGATGTCGATCTCGTTTGTCAGATTGGTTCGACTCGCTCGATCAACGCCTTTTTGCAGCGCGTCGGCCGCGCCGGCCATTCGGTCGGCGGCGTCTCCAAAGGCCGGTTGTTTCCCCTCTCCCGCGATGAGCTGGTGGAGTGCACGGCGCTCTTGGACGCGGTTCGGCGCGCGGAGCTGGACCGCTTGCGCATCCCGCAGAATGCCGTTGACGTCCTCGCTCAGCAGATCACCGCCGAAGTTTCGGCGCGCGAATGGGCCGAGGATGAGTTGTTCGATCTCGTGCGTGGAGCCTATCCCTACCGGCAACTGCCGCGCTCGGAGTTCGACGAGTGCGTGCGCATGCTCGCGGAAGGATTCAGCACCCGTCGCGGACGCCGAGGGGCGCTCTTGCATCACGACTCGGTCAACAAGATCCTGCGTCCCCGCAAGGGTGCTCGGCTGACGGCGCTCACCTCGGGAGGCGCCATTCCGGACAATGCCGATTACAAGGTGATGCTGGAACCGGAAGGGCATCTCGTCGGCACCGTCAACGAAGACTTTGCCGTCGAGAGCCTGCAGGGCGATATATTCCAGTTGGGCAATACGTCGTTTCGAATACTGCGAGTCGAACGCGGCACGGTGCGCGTAGAGGATGCGCACGGCCAACCGCCGTCCATTCCCTTCTGGCTGGGTGAAGCGCCGGGCCGCACCCCGGAGCTGTCGGCCGCCGTCTCCAGGCTCAGGACGGAGATCGAGCAGCGTCTGGGCGAGCCGGGCGCCGCCGTAGAGTGGCTGGCCGACGCTGTCGGACTCGACGAAGCGGCGGCCTTGCAAGTCGTTCAGTACCTCGGCGCGGGCCGCGCGGCGCTCGGCTGCCTGCCTACATTCGACACGGTCGTATTCGAGCGTTTCTTCGATGAATCCGGCGGCATGCAGCTGGTCATTCATTCCCCCTACGGCAGCCGCGTGAATCGTGCTTGGGGACTCTCCTTGCGCAAGCGGTTCTGCAGGACATTCAATTTCGAACTGCAGGCTGCCGCGACCGAAGATCACATCGTGCTGTCGTTGACCCACGCGCATAGCTTCGAGCTGGCGGAAGCGGCGCGCTACGTGCATTCGAATTCGGCTCGCCAGGTGCTTGTCCAGGCGTTGTGCGCCGCGCCGATGTTCGAAGTTCGCTGGCGTTGGGACGCCGGCATTTCGCTCGCGCTGCCCCGGTTTCGCGGCGGCAAGAAAATTCCGCCGCAAATCGCGCGGATGAACGCGGAAGACCTGTTGGCCTCGGTGTTCCCGGATCAAGTAGCTTGCGCCGAGAATTTGCCGGGCGAGATCGAGATTCCCGATCACCCGCTGGTGCGGCAAACGATTCGCGATTGCCTCGAAGACGCAATGGACGTCGATGGCTTCGAAGATGTACTGCGCCGCCTCGAGAGCGGCGCCATCCGCGTGGCCGCGCTCGACCTGACCGAGCCGTCGCCGCTTGCACTCGAGGCATTGAGCGCCCGTCCGTACGCCTATCTCGACGATGCGCCGCTCGAGGAGCGGCGCACCCAGGCCGTAATGAGCCGCCGTTGGCTCGATCCCGAATCCGCCGCCGACATCGGCAAACTCGATCCGGAAGCGATTGCCCGCGTTCGCGCCGAGGCGTGGCCCGATGCGGCGACGCCTGATGAGCTGCACGACGCACTGTTGTGGCTGACTTTTCTGACCGACGAGGAACGGTGCCGCAATGCGGCGTGGCCGGCCTTGATGGATGAACTCGCCCGCCAGAGCCGCGTCGCGAAGATTTCATGGGAGCACGCTGCCGTGTGGGTCGCTGCCGAACGGCGCGCGCTGTTCGAGCCCGTGCCGATATCCGACGACGCAATGGTGGAGATCGTCCGCGGCCGCCTCGAGGGTTTGGGACCGGTCACGGCGCGCTCGATTGCCGATTCGCTGGCTCTGCCGGCATCCGCGATCAACACCGCTCTGGCCGCGCTCGAGGCCGAAGGCTTTGCCATGCGCGGCAGGTTCGCCCCAAGCGCCGCACAGGGCGCCGGAACCGAAGAAGAGTGGTGCGAGCGCCGGCTGCTCGCTCGCATCCATCGCTACACCGTCAAACGTCTGCGCGCGGAGATCGAGCCCGTGCAAGCGCGAGATTTTCTGCGCTTTCTCTGCGAATGGCAGCGAGTATTGCCGGAGTCGCGAATGCAGGGACCCGATGCCCTCGCATCGGTACTCACGCAGCTCGAAGGCTTCGAAGCACCCGCGGGAGCCTGGGAGACGGAGATCATTCCGTCGCGTATGGCGGAGTACGAGCCGCAATGGCTGGATGAGCACTGCCGCGCGGGACGATTCATCTGGACGCGACTCGCTGCACGCGCCGCGGCGCAATCCACCGTGCAAGGGACGGACGCGGAACGCGGCCGCGGCGCTTCACCGGTCCGTTCGACACCCATCACCTTGCTCCCGAGGCGCAACGTGTCGATGTGGGCGGCGTTCACCGGCCAATCCGAGCCGGCTCATCTGACATCGAGAGCCGAAAGCGTGGCCGCATTCATCCGTGAACATGGCGCCTCGTTCTTCGACGAGATCGCCGAGCACGTGGGCATGCTGCCGGTGGAGGTCGAGGAGGCGCTCGCCGAACTCGTGGCATTGGGCATGGTGAACTCCGACAGTTTCGCGGGCCTGCGTGTGCTTCTGTTGCCGAGCGGCCGCCGCGCTAAGCCGAACTCGTCATATGGCGCAAGGCGTAAGCGCCGTCTGGCATTGTTTGGCATGGCCGACGCGGGACGCTGGACGCTGGTGCGGCGCGCGTCGACGGGCGGCTCGAGCCGGCGCGACGAGGCGGTCGAGCACATCGTGCGCGCGCTGCTGCGCCGCTGGGGTGTCATTTTCTGGAAACTCCTCGGGCGCGAGGCGAGTTGGCTGCCGCCCTGGCGCGACATACTGGCATGCTGCCGTCGATTGGAGGCGCGCGGCGAGATTCGCGGCGGACGGTTCATCGCCGGGTTCTCGGGCGAGCAATATGCCACGCCCGAAGCCATCGGTCTTCTGCGCGACGTGCGGCGCAAGCCGGCGGCTCATCAATACGTGTCGCTGTCGGCCGCCGATCCCTTGAATCTGATCGGTATCGTCACGCCAGGACCAAGGCTGCCTTCGCTCGCCGGCAACCGGCTGCTGTTGCGCGACGGACTGCCGATCGCAACCTATGCCGCGGAAGAAGTGCAGTACCTGGAAAGTCTCGCGGAGAGAGACCAGTGGGAGGTGCAGACCGCGCTGCTGCGCCGGCACACTCCGATCGTCCTGGACGACCTCGTCGAGCCCTGACAGGATCAGGAGCCGTGTCAGTCTCAGGCAGGCTCCGGGCCTACCTCGGCCGATACACGGCCAATTTGCTGTGCGTGCGTCCCGCCTCGGCCTCGGTGAATTCCGGCTCAGCTTTCCGCTGGGAGCGCACCAACGCCTCGAACTGCGCTGCCGGCAGGGCGGGGCTGAAGTGATATCCCTGATATTGATCGCAACCAAGCGTTCTCAGGAAGTCTAGCTGCTCGATCGATTCGACGCCCTCGGCGACCACCTTCAGCCTCAAGCTGTGAGCGAGCGAGACGATCGCGCGCACGATCGAGGCGTCTTCGGGCCTCGACACGACCTCGCTGATGAAGCCTCGATCGATCTTGAGCTTGTCGATGGGAAATCGCCGCAAGTAGCTCATGCTGGAATAGCCGGTGCCGAAGTCGTCGACCGAGACGAGCACGCCCATCTTGCTCAATTTCTCGAGAATGGCGATCGATTCCTCCGGGTCGCTCATCACCACGCTTTCAGTCAATTCGACCTCGAGGAAGCGCGCCTCGAGCTTCGCATCGCTCAGGGCGTCGCGAATGATCGCGACTATGTTGCCCTGCCGGAACTGCGACGCCGAGAGATTCACCGCAACCCGCAGCGAGGGCAGGCCCTGGAGCTGCCATACGCTCGCCTGCCGGCAGGCCTCGCGTATGACCCAAGCGCCGATCGTAGCGATCAACCCGCATTCCTCGGCAATCGGAATGAACTCTGCGGGCGGAATCGATCCGCGCACCGGATGCCGCCAGCGAAGCAACGCCTCGGCGCCATGCATGACGCCTGTCGCGATATTGACCTTGGGCTGATAGTGCAGCTCGAATTGCCCTTGATCGAGCGCTACGCGCATGTCGCTTTCGAGCCTCACCTTCTCTTGCGTGGCCGTGTTCATTCCGGGCGTAAAACACTGAAAATTGTTGCGGCCCCGCTGCTTGGCGCAATACATGGCCGCATCCGCGTGCGCCAGCAAGGTCTCCATGGTCGCGCCGTCGCCCGGGTAGAACGCGATGCCGATGCTCGGCGAGGTGTGAACCTCGACGTCCGCGATGCGCACCGGTGCCTGCAACGCATCGATGATCCGGTGCGCGACCTGCTGTGCCGCATCGCGCTCGGGGCTCGGTGTGACGATCAACACGAACTCGTCTCCGCCGAGGCGGGCGACGGTATCGACGTCGCGCACGACGTTCTTGAGCCGTTGTGCGACCGCCTTCAGCAATTCGTCGCCGGCTCGATGCCCGAGAGAATCGTTCACCATCTTGAAACGGTCGAGATCCAGCAAAATGACCGCGAAGCTGTGGCCCTGCCGCTCCGCCAATACGATCGATTGGCTGATGCGATCGTCCATCAAGACTCGGTTCGGCAGACCCGTGAGGGCATCATGGGTCGCCAGGTGCCGCAATTGCTTGTTGGCGGTCTCGAGGCCCTGCGTGCGCGCGCTGACCACCTGCTCGAGGGTCTCGACTTGGCGACGCACGATGCGCTCGTTTTGCCATTTTCGCGTCAGTGCATTGGCGCACTGCAGGACCTCGATGGCCTCGAACGGCTTTTTGACCACAAGCAGCTTGTCGGAATTATTCAAGCGAGCCACGACTTCGGTCCAATCGTAGTCTGAATGTGCCGAGCAGATGACGATTTGAACGTCCGGATCGATGGCCCATAGATGCTCGATCGTCTCGAGGCCGTCCCAACCCGGCGGCATGCGCATGTCGACGAAGGCCATCGCATAGGGCCTGCCCTCATCCAGCGCCTGCTTGACCCGCGCCACTCCCTCCTGGCCCTGAAACGCGGAATCGATTTCGAAGCCCGGGGCCGTGTCCGTGGGCACGGGTGGAGTCTCGCCCAGAAGGGCGAGTTCCGCGGCGGCCAGCGAACCTGTCTCGTCGAGGCCCGCACCGATGACTTTGCGAAAATCACTATGGATCTCTCGGTTGTCGTCAATGACGAGAATGCGTCGATTAACCGCCGTGGTGTCTTTAGGCATAGGCAGCTTCCCGAGTCTTGAGGGGTAGTTCAAGCGTGAATGTGGCGCCGAACCCAGGGCCGGCGCTGTCGACTCGCAACGCGCCGCCGAGTTCCTTCGCCGCCAACGCACCGCTGTGCAGTCCGAAGCCGTGGCCGTCCTTTTTTGTGGTGAAGCCGTGGCTGAAGATCCGCGTCATGTGTTCCGGCTTGATGCCGACTCCGTTGTCGGTGACCGAGATATGCACGCAGCTCGCGAGGTTCTCGATGCGCAAGATGACTTCCTTCTCCGCCTTGCCCGATGCGTCGCAAGCGTGCCGCGCGTTGCGCAGGAGATTGACCAAAATCTGCAGGACCTTGTGCTTTTCAACCACAATTTCGGGCACGTCCTGGAATTCGCACTTCAGGTTCACGCCATGACGGGTAAACGCGCCGGCATTGATGCGCAGCGCATCTTCGACGAGATTGGCGACATCAAGCCGTTCCGGAACACCAACCAGCTTCGAATAGCTCTGCTGCATCGCCACGATGTCCTTGATGTGATCGATGTTCTTGCGCAATGAATCGAGTTCCTTGAGCGTGACTTCCTGGTCGAGTGTGAGACGTTCGGCCAACTCGGCGAGGTACACCGGTAGATGCTTCGCACGCTCGTCCTTGGAGAAGAATGTCGCCAGGTCGGATTCGTGCTGCCGCACCAGGGCGGCGACCTTGCCGAGACCAGCCGACTTGGGTTTTTTGACCCGATCCGTCACGAGGCTCGCCGAGATGTTTACGCTGTTCAGCACGTTGCCGACATTGTGCAGAACATTGGTGGCGATCTCCGCCATTCCCGCCTGCCTGGAGGCAACGCGCAATTGCTGCTGCAGTTGGCGCTCGCGTTCCTCTGCCTCGACACGCTCGGTGACGTCGAGATCGATGCCGACCAAGCGAGGCGTGGCGTCGATCGAATCCGTCGAGACTGCCGCCAGTGATGCGATGTGGCACACCGAACCGTCCGGGCGGACGATGCGGTACTGAGAGCGCAGCTGGCCCTGATCTCGCATGGCGGCGGCGATTGCGGCTTGCGCGGACTGGCGGTCATCCGGGTGAATCAATGCAAGCCAGGATTCCATCGTCGGCCGAAACACCTGGGGCGATTGAGCGTAGAGCTCATGCATGGTGTCGCTCCACCACAGGTCCATGCCGTCTCTGGTCAGCTCGTAGACGCCGGCGCGTGCCGCGCGGGTCGCAACACCGAAGCGAACCGAAATCGTCTCGAGCACGGCGCGCCGTTCGCGTTCTGCGGAAATGTCCGCTTCGAGGCGCGCTTTTAGCCGCCGTCGCGTCGCCATGACGAAAAGCACCGTCAGGATCGCGGTGATGAACAGTGCCGCCGTGACGGCGCGCTTTTGATAAATCGCGGAAGCGATGGCGTCCTTCACCACGAATTCGTCGCGCCTCTCGAATTCATCGTCGATTGCCTTGGTAAGGACATCGCCCTGTACGATGCGCGTCCGCAAGGGCAGCAGCGTGTCGAGAGTCGCACCTTTTGCGATGACGTCCGCAAGTTCCTTCACCACCGCCTCCGCGTCGCCGACGGCTGCGGTCTCATCGCGACCGGCGAGTTCACCCAAGCGCGAGGCGGCGCTGTGCAACGCTTCGACGGACTGTGCACCAAGGGTGCCGGTATCGACGGCGTCCGCCGCACCATTCGTGAAAGTCTTGTAGTTCGAGCGCGCTTCGTTCGCCAAAATTCTCAAAGGGCGTGAATGCTCCAGGCGTGCCGCGCGGCGTGCATCGGCGGCCAATTGCACCAGCAATACCACGGCGATCGGCAATACGACCGCGAGGAATTGCATGGCGATGAGTTTGTCTGTGGCGCGCTTCACGTTGAGTCTCGTTACCACAAATACATGTCGGCCGAATCCTGCCTAACTTGAATTATGTAGCCCGGAAATCAGCTCTGTATTTAGCATGCGCAAAAAATAAGCAGAGGACTTAGCCCGCCTTCCGGGAGTTCTCCTTCGTGATCGACGTCACGTTTTGCGACCGGCGCACGATCGGCACTTCACGTTTCGCGAGTGCCGCGCGATCGGGCACTTAACAATACGCTATGGTCGCCGCCAAGCTTGTAGGAAGAATCCCTAGGATCCGTAGGAGCTGGAACAATGGTGCGTCGAGAAGCCTTCTCGTATCACCCATGGATCGCGGCCGGCCTCGCAAGCGTCCTCTGTGCCGTCGCGATGGCCCATGGGGCCGGACTCGCCGGCGGCGTGCGCCTTGCGGTGTTGCCGCAGAGCTGGCGGGACGACAGCGGCCGGCCGATTTCCCTCGCGGGCCTCTCGGGGCAGCGCGTGGTGCTGACGATGGCTTACGCGAACTGTCACCGCATCTGCCCGGCGACGATCGAGGGTCTCAAGCGGCTTCAGGCGGCGCTCGACGCGAAGGGCGAGCAGGCCGAATTCGTGATCGTGGGCTACGACCCGGAGAACGAGGACCCGGCGACCTGGCACCGCTATCGGTCGAGCCATCGCCTCGGGCGTTCGAACTGGCATTTCGTCACCGGCTCCGTCGGCGACACGGCGCAGCTGGCTCGTCAGCTGCACTTCGAGCTCTGGAAATACGACGAGCACGTCATGCACGACTCGCGCGTGCTGTTGTTCGACTCCAATGGGTTGCTCTCCCGTGAGTTCGGTCCGGACACCAAGGACTGGTCGAGCGTGCTTTAGAGAGGACTCCGATTTCCCATGCGAGGCGCTATGTCTACATCGATGCATCGAAACGTCGGGGCCTTGTGCCTCTGCGCTGTGCTGGCCGCCGCTCTTCCCGCCGTCGCCGTGGGCGAAGAGTCGAGTGCCGACGCCATCAAAACGTTGCAGCAGAAGCTCGATCAAAGCCTCAAGATGATCGAGGCGCTGGCGGCGCGGGTGAAGGAACTCGAGACCAAGCAGGCGGCGACGCCGCCCGGGGGCGCCGCCCCGCCCCCAGCCGCCGTTGCACAGGCGGAGCGGGCCGCATCGGATTCGGCGCGACTGCAGGCCGTCGAGCAACAGGTCAGCCAGATCGAGACGGCCAACGCCGCACGTCAGGGCGACGACACGGGATTGCCGGTGCACGGCTTTGCCGACGTCAACATCGGCAATCACAACCCGTTCCATCCTTATGAAAAAGGCGCCAGCCTCAACAACTTGGACCTCTACCTGACGCCGAAGCTTGGCGACAAGTGGCTATCGTTGTTCGAACTGAATTTCGAAGTGGACCACGACGGTAATGTCGGCGTCGACATCGAGCGCGGTCAGCTCGGCTATCAATTCAGCGATGCGGCGACCGTCTGGGTCGGCCGATTCCACACACCCTATGGCTACGTCAACACGGCGTTTCATCATGGGGTGTGGCTCAATGATTCGCTGCGCCGGCCGGCGTTCCTCATGTTCGAGGACCAGGGCGGCGTGATGCCGTCTCACACGGTAGGTGCCTGGCTCACGGGGGCGATGCGCGGCGAAGACGGCAAGGTGCTCTACGATGTGTTCGCCGGTAACGGCCAACAAATCATCGGCGGACAGATCGACATGCGCAGCGGCGGCAACGATCACGGCAAACTCATCTACGGCGGCCGTCTCGGCTACCAGTGGATCGCTGGCCCAGCCGAGGGACTCCTGGTGGGTGTCGATGCCTTCGACTCGAAGGTCGATGACGACCAGATCCCGGAGAACCTGACCGAGGTCAGGGTCGCCGGCGCCTACGCCGTCTACGACACCGACACCTGGGAGGTGCTGTCGGAGGCGTACTTGTTCGACAACGTCGACCTCTACCAGGGCATGGGGACGCACCGGAGCAACGCCTACTTCGCGCAGGTCGGATACCGCTTCCCGACCTTCATCCCCTACGTCCGCTACGAGCGCGCGCACCTGGACCAGACCGACCAATATTTCGCTCAGCAGATGACCGGCGGCTCCTACTACAGGACTGCCGCGGGTTTCCGGCACGATCTCAACCAGAAAGTTGCAGTCAAGTTCGAGGTGGCCAACACGCACTACACGGATCGAATAATCGGGGATTTCAACGAGTTCCTTTCCCAGCTCGCGATCCGCTTCTGAGCGACCGGAAAGGCATGCCGATGTGCAACCTCATCTACCGCCGTCCTTCCCTTAGGAGACAGGCTCCTCACGCTGCAATCGCCGTGCGCCGGCGTGCGCTCGTGTCGATCTTCGCCGCGCTGTTGTTCGCCGGGTGGGGTCCTCTCGCCCGCGCCGACGACCTCTACATCGCCTGCGCCGCGGGCGTGACGCTCAGCATGGCCGAGGTCCGCGATGTCTTTCTGGGCGAAAAACAGTTCGCAGGGCCGGTGAAGCTGCGGCCGGTCGACAATAGTGTCGTGCAGGCGGATTTCCTCGCGAGGGTGCTGAAGATGGACGGCACCCGGTATACGACGACGTGGACCAAGAAATCCTTCCGCGACGGCGCCACGCCGCCCTCCACGAAGAGCGGCGACGCCGAAGTCATCGAATACCTCAGGCATACGCCGGGCGGCTGCGGCTATCTTGGCTCGGCGCCGCCGCCGGAATTGACGCTGATCGGCCAACTCTGATGCCGGGCGAGGCATTCATGTGCGCTTAGTCCAAAATGTTTGCCTGTGGCTCGGGCTCGTGGCCGCGACTGAAGCCTGCGCAGCCGACTTCAACATTGATACGCTGACGGAGCTGATCCGGAACCGGGACGCACACACGGTCGAGGAGACGTTGGCGCTGTTGCCCGCCGATCTGCGCGAAAATTTTACGCTGGTGTTCGACAGCCGCAGTCTGCAAGGGGCGACGTTGTCCTCGCCCAGAGCGATTCTGTACGGCACCGACGGCCGATTCATCGCTGCCTTCAACGGCGACGCCGCTGAGCGTGGCTATGACGTGCTCGAGACCATGCAGTTCGATGAGCGCAGCAACAGCTTTCACTTTCGTGAATTGACGTTTCCGGGCGCGGGGCAGGATGTTCAGGTATCCGAGGCAAACCCGGCGCGCTGCGCAGCCTGCCACGGACGGCCGGCGCGCCCGATCTGGGACACCCCTCCAAGCTGGCCTGGCGTCTATGGCGAACGCTATCGCACAGGGCTGTCGAAAGCGGAATCCGTCGGCATGCAGGGATTTCTGGCACGTCAGGCGCAAGACCCGCGATATCGGCACCTGATCGGCGCACGGCGATTCGCCGACCGCACGACCTATGTGGCGAACGCGCACGCACTCTACGACGGCGAGAGATTCGAACCGCCGAACGCGCGCCTCTCGGTGCTGCTCGCGACTCTGAACGTGCGCTCGATCGTCTCCGACCTCGCTGAGCGGCCCGCGTTCTTTCCGCACCGCTACGCGTTGCTTGCCGCTGCCGGAAACGACTGCGGGGCGCCGACGTCGTTCTTCCCCGATTCGTCGCGGGCCAAGGTTGCGGAGGCCCTGGCCGCCTACGAGCAGTCCTCCGTGGCGGCCGGCGCCGGACAGGAGAAGGCGAAGCGGTATCGCCGTGCGAGCACCGCCGACGGCTACCGCGGGGGAGTTGCCGCCCGCGACCCGATCGCGTTCAGGTTCATCGCGGAGCGGCTGATCGGATTGCCGCGCCAGCGCTGGAGTCTGGCGATGGAGCGGGGTACCTATGATCTGGCCGCGCCCGACGGCGCCCTGTCGCTCGAGCAGCTTCTCTTCGAGAAGCTTGCCGTCAGCGAGCCGGAACTGCGCGACCTGCGTTCGTTTCGCAGTTTCACCCCGACGGATGCCTATTGCACCGAGCTTCGCCGGCGCAGCGAGCGTGAGCTGACGGCATTCTACGGAGCGACCGGGATCGAACACCTGACTGCCGGCTCAACCGAGGCGGTCGGTGATGTGCCTCATCCGCGCCTGCTCGACAGCTGCGTTGCCTGCCATACCGGTGAAGTGGGGCCGGCGCTACCGTTCGCCGATTCAGCAACGCTCGGTTCACGTTTGGGGGTGGGTGCCTATGCACGCGGCCGGCTGCTCGACGAGATTCTCTTTCGTCTGACGCCGCAGGCGGGCGCCGCGCGAATGCCGCGCGGCATCAACCCGACGCCCGCCGAGCAACGCGAGTTGGAAGACTATTTCATACGCGTGGCTCAGACGTCTGCCGCGCCGTGACAGCGGGCCGTGGAGCGAGCTCCAGCTACGGCAGGGGTAACTGCGATGCGTTCCACCCGCCGCCCACCGCTTCGATCAGCGCCACGCTGGATTGCAGGCGGTTCGACAGCACGGCGAGCGCCGTCTGTTCCGCACTCAAGCGCGTGGTCTGGGCGGTGATCACGCTGCTATAGGGAACGGTGCCTGCCTTGTACTGGTTGAGCGTGAGTGTCTCAGCCTCTCTGGCGGCGGCGACTGCGGCCTCCTCGATCACCGCTTGCTGCTGCAGTACGCGTAATGTGACGAGTTCATCCTCAACCTGCTGAAAGCCCGACAACACGGTTTGGCGGTAGGTATCGACGGTCCCTTCATAGGCGGCGCGCGCCTGCGCGACCTGCGCGCGGCGCAGGCCTCCGTCGAACAAGGTTTCCGCGAGCGCCGGACCGAACGACCAGACCCGGTTCGAAGCGCGGATCAAGTGGCTCATGGAATTGCCCGTGTAATCGTCCGAGCCGCTCAATGTGAGGTCGGGAAAGTAGGCCGCAGTAGCCACGCCGATCTGTGCGTTGGCTGCGGCGACCTTGCGCTCCGCTTCTGCAATGTCCGGGCGTCTCTCGAGCAGTGTGGAAGGAATACCCGCGGGCACCGTGGGCACATCGGTTCGCATGGAGGAGGGGTTCAGGGAGAAGGATGCCGGCTGCTGACCGACCAGCACGGCAATCGCATGTTCGAGCACGGCGCGCTGGATCTTGGCGTTGACCTGCTGCGCTTGGCTCGATAGGAGTTGCGCTTGCGCGCTCACGACGTCGGCGCGGGCTGCGACGCCGAAACGGTAGCGGCTTTCAGCAATCTTCAACGACAGGGTCTCTGCCTGAACCGTGTCGTCGAGAAGTTTTTGCAGCTGGTCCTGCGCACGAAGCTCGAAATAGTCCGTGGCCAGCTCCCCCTGCGCGGAGAGACGCGCCGCGGCCAGTGCGGCTGCGCTCGCTTGGGCCGAAGCACGGTTGCTCTCGGTCGTCCGGCGAATCTTGCCCCAAATATCCAGATCCCAATTGGCCGATAGCCCCGCGCTGTCCGTTATATGAGACCGCGAGCTGCTGCCGGCGACCGGCACGCCTGCGCCATTGGTAACGGTGGTCGGTACGCCCGAGCCGCTGTGCTCGCGCGAAGCGCTGGCCGACACCGTCGGCCAAAATCCGGCGCGCGCCTGCGCCACCAGCGCCCGCGCCTGATCGAATGCGGCTGCAGCCGCTTTGACGTTCTCATTCGAAATGTCGATCCTGACTTCGAGTTGGTTCAACACATCGTCGCCGAAAATCTCCCACCAAGGTCCCCGGTTCAACGCATCGTTGGGCTCGCTGGGCTTCCAGTCGCCCGCCTCTTTGAAATCCGGTGCGGCATCAAATTTGGGACGATGGTAATTGGGCCCGACCGCGCAGGAAGCGGCCGCGGCGAGTCCCGCCGCCAGCGTCAGCAATCGCCCGACGGCGGCGCTTCTGGGAAACAGCATCAAGTGCCGGCTCCAACCGGGCCTAATCCGCGGCCGCTGGGGCTCTCTCCCGCGGCTCGTCCCGGCGGCAGCCGGTACTTGCCTTGTTTCAGATGCTTCCAGTAGCGATGCACGTACAGGTAGACCACCGGCGTCGTATAGACCGTCAGGAGCTGGCTGACAACCAACCCGCCGACTATCGCTATCCCCAACGGCCGGCGCATCTCCGTGCCGTCGCCGTAGGCAATGGCCAGCGGCAATGCGCCGGCGATGGCGGCGCAGGTAGTCATCATGATGGGCCGAAAGCGCAAGCTGCACGCGTGAGCGATGGCGGCGCGCGGATCCATTCCGAGATCGCGCTCGGCCTCGAGAGCGAAATCGACCATCATGATGGCGTTCTTCTTTACGATGCCGATCAACAGCAAAATTCCAAGAAAAGCAATGATACTGAATTCGGTGCCCGTGGCCATCAAGGCGAGAAGGGCGCCGACTCCGGCCGAGGGGAGCGTCGAGAGAATGGTAATCGGCTGGCTGTAGCTCTCGTACAGTACGCCCAACACCACATAGATCGCGAGCAGCGCGGCCACCGTCATCAACGGCGTGTTGCTGTTGTTTTGCTGGAAGAGACGCGCGGTTCCATAGGTACCGCCGCGGATGGTGACGGGCACATGGATTTCGGCCATTTTGCGCTCGATCGCGTCGAGGGCTGTTTTCAGAGATTCCCCTTCCGGCAAGTTAAAGGCAATGGCCGTCGAAACCGAAGTCCCGGTGTGGTTGACGCTGACGGGTGTCGTTCCCGTTGCAAAATGACTGAATGCAGAGAAAGGCACGACGGTTTCCTTGGCTACACTCACCGCCGAGCCGGTGGACGTATTGCCCCGGCCGGCATTTGCCAGGGAATTCGCGGCGAGATTGCGGGCCGCATCCTGCGCGATGGCCGCGGCGCTCGCTGACGAGGTCGATCCGGACGACTTGAGCACGGTCGTTCCCGCGACGGCTTGGGTCGCTTGGGTGCCGCTGACCGCTCCGCCGGAGGTGCTCACATACAGTTCCCTGAGGACTTCCGGGTTCTGCCAGAACTCGGGGGCCACCTCCATGACGACGTGATATTGCTGCGGGCTGAACGGGTTGTAGATGGTCGACACCTGAGCCTGGGCGAATGCATCGCCGAGCGCGTTATCGATCTGAATTTCCGTGAGTCCCAGCCGCGATGCGGTGTCGCGATCCACGATCAGATCCGCCTCCAGGCCTCCAGGCTGCAAATCGGTGTCGACATCGGTGACCTCCGGCATGTCCTGCAGCGCAGTCCGAAGCTTCTGCGACCAGCTTTGCAGTTCGCTCAAATCATCGCCGAGCAGCGTCCATTGATATTGGGAGTTCGCCGATCTGCCGCCGCCGCGCACGTCTTGCACGGCCTGCAGGAAAACCGAAACCCCTGACACCTTGTTGAGTTTCGGCCTCAGGCGGGCGATGATCCTGTCAGCCGATATCTGCCGTTCGGCCAGAGGTTTCAGGGCGATGGTGACGTTGGCGCTCGCGCCGCCGCCTCCCGAGGGACCGAAGCCGCCGCCGCCCACCGAGCCCGTTACGGTATTGACCGCGGGATCCGCTTGGATGATGGCGGCGACCTCCTGCAGCTTGCGCTTCATCAACTGAAATGAGCTCTGTGCGTCGCCGCGGATGCCTCCCTGCAATTGGCCGGTATCCTGCTGCGGGAAAAAGCCCTTGGGAATCACGACATAGAGATAACCATTCAGGATGACCGTGGCACCCAGCAGCAGCATCATCGTGCGGTGGTGACGCAGGGCCCAGTCGAGCGTCCTCTCGTAGCCGCTGCGCAGGCGCGAGAAAGCGCGCTCGAATGACTGCCCGAGCCGCGAGGGCTTGCGCTTGTCTTCGCGTACGAGCAGCAATGAACACATCATCGGCGTGGTCGTCAGCGAAATCACCAAGGAGATGAGGATCGATACCGAGAGGGTAACGGTGAACTCGCGGAATATCAGCCCGACGATGCCCCCGGCGAACATGAAGGGAATGAACACCGCGACCAGCGACAGGCTCATGGACACGACGGTGAATCCGACTTCGCGAGCGCCCAGCAGTGCGGCCTTCATGCGCGACATGCCGCCTTCAATATGCCGCGTGGTGTTTTCCATGACCACGATGGCGTCATCCACGACGAATCCGGTGGCCACCGTGAGCGCCATCAGCGAGAAATTATCGAGCGTGTAGCCGAGCAGATACATGGCCCCGAAGGTGCCGATCAACGACACCGGCACCACCAAGGCGGGAACCAGCGCTGCGCGGTAACTGTTGAGGAAGATGTACACCACGAGGATCACGAAGGCCACGGCCAGCATGAGCGTCTGCTCGACCTGGCGCAGCGAGGCGCGAATCGTGATCGAGCGGTCGAATGTGACCACCAGATCGATCTTCGGATCGATCGAGCTCTTGAGCAGCGGCAGTTCCGCCTTGACCGCATCGATCATTTCGATGACATTGGCGCCGGGTTGCTGAAACACCTGGACGAACACGGCGGGCTTGCCGTTGTACAGACCGTACGTGCGGATGTTTTCGGTCGCTCCGTCCTCCATGTCGAGGACCTTGGCCACGTCGCCGAGCCGTACGGTGGCGCCATTGCGGTTGGCGATGATCAGATCGCGGTACGGCCCCGCGTCGCGGGCATTGTCGTTGGTGTAGATCTGATAGTGCAGCCGGTCGGACTCGATCGCGCCCTTGGGCGCATTGGCGTTGGCGTTGGAGATGGCGGCGCGGACGTCCTGCAGACCGATGCCGTACTTGGACAGCGATAGCGGGTTGATCTCGACCCGTACGGCGGGCAGTGCGCTGCCGTTCACGTTGACGCCGCCAACGCCCTGAACCTGCGACAGCCGCTGCGAGATCACGGCGTCCGCAGCGTCGTAGATTTGACCCTGGGTGAGTACGTCGGAGGTCATGGCAATCGCCATGACCGGGAACTGAGCGCTGTTGAGCTTGCGGTAGGAAGGATTGCGCGTCAGCGAGGTCGGCAGATCGGCATGCGCAGCCACGATGGCCGCCTGTACGTCGCGCGCCGCGCCGTCGATGTCGCGATCGACGCCGAAGGTGAGTTGAATGCTCGTCGTGCCGACGCCGCTCGTCGAGGTCATGTCGTCCACGTCGGCGATGGCGCCGAGATGCCGCTCCAGGGGCGTCGCTACGGTGCTTGCCATCACCTCCGGGCTGGCCCCGGGCAGTTGGGCCGAGACGAAGATCGCCGGCACATCGATGCGCGGCAGGGGAGCGACCGGCAGCAGCATGAAGGCCGCACCTCCGCACAGCGCGACGCCGGCGGTCAGTAGTATCGTCGCCACCGGCCTGTGAATGAAGGGGGCCGAAATGTTCACGTGGGATTTTCCGCCATCGCTTCTTCGCCGGCGGCGGACCGCGCGGGTCCGCGCATCCGGTTCGCAATGCGGTCGAACGCCAGATAAATCACCGGCGTCGTGAACAATGTCAGCACCTGGCTCAGCAAGAGCCCGCCGACGATGCTGATGCCGAGCGGATGGCGCAGCTCCGAGCCCGTGCCGGTGCCGAACATCAGGGGCAACGCGCCGAATATCGCCGCGACCGTCGTCATGAGAATGGGTCGGAAGCGCAGCAGACAGGCCTTGTAGATTGCCTCGCGCGGCGAAAGTCCCTCGTCGCGCTCGGCAACGACCGCGAAGTCGATCATCAGGATGGCATTCTTCTTAACGATGCCGATCAGAAGGATGATTCCGATCAGCGCTATGATGGTCAGATCGTCGCCTGCCAGCATGAGGGCGAGCAAAGCGCCGATGCCCGCGGACGGCAGCGTGGAGAGAATCGTGATGGGATGGATGAAGCTCTCGTACAGCACGCCGAGAACGATGTACATGGCAAGCACGGCGGCCACCAGCAACAACAGCTCGTTGGTCAGGTTGCTGCGAAACGCGAGCGCAGCCCCTTGGAACGTGGTGTGGATGCTGCCCGGTATCCCGACGCCTTGCTCCGCGCTTTCGATGGCCGAAACCGCGGCGCCCAGCGACGCGCCTTGGCTCAGATTGAAGGAGACCGTGGTCGCAGGAAACTGCGCCAGATGATTGATGAGAAGCGGACGCGTCACCACGTCGACCTTGGCGATCGCCGAGAGCGGCACTTGACCGCCGGCGGCTGAGGGCACGTAAATGGATGCGAGAGAGTCGACCGTGCGATACGTGGCCGGGTCGGCTTCCATGATGACACGGTACTGATTCGACTGGGTGAAAATCGTCGAGACGATTCGCTGACCGAAAGCGTCATAGAGCGCATTGTCGACCGTCCCCACGCTGATGCCGAGACGCGCCGCGCTGTCGCGGTCGATGGTGACGTAGGCCGCCAATCCGTTGTCCTCCTGATTGCTGACGACGTCGGCGAGTTCGGGTTTCTCCCGAAGCGCCTCCAGCAGCTTGGGCGTCCAGGTGGCGAGCGCCACGGGGTCCGCGCTTTCCAATGTGAATTGATACTGCGTCCGGCTCACCGTGGTGTCGAGAGTAAGGTCCTGCACCGGCTGCATGTACAGCGTGATGCCGGCGATGCTCGCCGTTTCGGACTGCAGGCGCCGGATGACATCCGCGACGTTCGAGCTGCGCGCCCCGCGCGGCCTCAAATTGATCAGAAAGCGCCCACTGTTCAGCGTGACATTGTTGCCGTCGATGCCGATGTACGAAGACAAGCTCAGAACGTCGGCATCTTTGAGTATGGCGGCCGCCAACGCTTGTTGCCGATCGGCCATCGCGGCGTAGGAGACCGACTCGGTCGCCTCGGAGACGCCTTGAATCAATCCCGTGTCCTGGTCCGGAAAGAACCCCTTCGGAATGAGTACATACAGGATCACCGTCAGTGCCACGGTGGCCGTTGCCACAAGCATGGTCAGCCGTTGGTGATCCAGCACCCAGGTCAGCCTTCGGCCGTACCACGCGACCAGCGCGGTGAACCAGCGCCCCGGCTCGAGGGCGGAGTGTTCGCCCGCCGGCCGTTGCTTCAACAGCTTGGCGCACATCATCGGCACCAGCGTCAGCGAAACCACCGCGGAAATGAGAATCGTAACGGCCAGTGTCACCGCGAATTCGCGAAACAGGCGGCCGACCACGTCCTGCATGAACAGCAGCGGGATGAGCACCGCGATCAGCGAAATGGTCAGCGAAATGATGGTGAATCCGATCTGTCCCGCGCCCTTGAGGGCGGCCTGGAGCGGCGTCTCCCCGAGTTCGATGTAGCGCGAGATGTTTTCGATCATGACGATGGCGTCGTCGACGACGAATCCGGTCGCGATCGTCAAGGCCATCAGCGACAGGTTGTTGAGGCTGAAATTCGCAAGATACATCACGGCGAAGGTGCCGATGAGCGACAGCGGCACGGACATGCTGGGAATGATGGTGGCCGGGACGTTGCGCAAGAACAGATAGATGACCAGCACGACCAGAACGACGGCGAGCACCAGCTCGAATTCGACGTCGGCGACGGAGGCTCGGATGGTGGTGGTGCGATCGGTGAGAATGGCGAGGTCCACGCCCGCAGGCAGCGCGGCCTGCAGCGAGGGCAGCAGTCCGCGGATTCTGTTGACGACGTCGACGACGTTCGCACCCGGCTGGCGCTGCACATTGAGGATCAAGGCCGGCAGTCCGTTCATCCAGCCGCCGAGCTTGGCGTTCTCCGCGCCGGAGACCAGCGTCGCCACGTCCCTGAGGCGCACCGGGGCGCCGTTCTTGTACGCGACCACGACCTCGCCGTAGTCTTCCGCGTTTCGGATCTGATCGTTGGTGTTGATCGTGTATGCGGTGCTGGGGCCGTCCAGCGTGCCCTTCGGGCCGTTCTGGTTGGCGTTATTGATGGTCGTACGAAGATCGTCGAGGTTCAATCCGTAGGCGGCCATGGCGCGGGGGTTGGCCACGACGCGGACTGCGGGCCGCTGGCCCCCGCTGATGCTGACGACGCCGACGCCCTTGACCTGCGAGATCTTTTGCGCGACGCGGGTATCGGCCAGATCCTCCACCTCCGTGAGCGGCATCACTTTCGAGGTCAGCCCCAAGATCAGCACCGGCGCGTCGGCCGGATTGACCTTGGCGTAGATCGGCGGCGCGGGCAAGTCCTGCGGCAGCAGGTTTTGAGCTCCGCTGATCGCGGCTTGCACCTGCTGCTCGGCCACATCGATGGCGAGAGCCAAGGTGAATTGCAGTGTGATCACCGACGCACCGGCGGAACTCGTCGAGGACATCTGACTGAGGCCCGGCATTTGGCCGAACTGCTTCTCCAGCGGAGCGGTGATGGCCGACGTGATGACCTCGGGGCTCGCGCCGGGGTAGAAGGTCTGCACCTGAATGGTCGGATAGGCCACTTCGGGAAGCGCCGACAATGGCAGCTGCAAATAAGCGATTGCGCCGACGATCAAAATCGCAACCATCAGCAGCGTGGTCGCGACGGGCCGCAGGATGAATATGCGCGAGGGGTTCATGCTCGGGCCGCTGCGAGCACAGCTCCGAATGCGATCGCGTCCGCGAGCGGCATCATTGCGATGGTTTGGCGTGCGTTCGCGGACGGCGCGAGCCCGGTGCGCCCGGTGCGCCCGGTGCGCCGGATTGCGCGCCGGCGGGCGAGCGCGCGGCCGCTGCGGGCGCCGCCGCGCTCGGCAGCTGCACCAGCGCGCCATCGCGCAAGCGGTCGCCTCCTTCCGTTACGACAACTTCACCTACGCCAAGCCCTTTTGTGATGGCGACGCGCTCGCCGTCGACCACGCCGAGCGTCACCGGGCGAACTTTCACCGTGCGATCGGAACCCACGACATAGACGAAGGTCGTCACCACTCCATTGGGCGCACCGCGGCGCACCGCCGCGTTGGGAATGATGACTTGATCGTGCAACAGTTCCTGCAGCAACTGGATATTAACGAACTGGTTCGGAAACAATAGGTTGTCGGTATTCTCGAATTGCGCCCGTAGCTTGATCGTGCCCGTGGTGACGTCGATCTCATTGTCGGCGGTGAGTAGCCTGCCGTCGGCGAGTTTGGCGCTGTTGGTGCGATCATAGGCTTCCACGGCCAATGTGCCGCCGCCGCGCAACTGCCGCATCAGTGCCGTCACGTTGTCCTCGGGGATGGTAAAAATGACGGTGATCGGCTGAAGCTGGTTGATGACGACGATGCCATTGGTATCGCCGGGCGTTACATAGTTGCCTTGATCGACCTGCCGCAATCCGACGCGGCCGGTGACCGGCGAAATGATATGGGTGTAGATGAGATTCACGTTCGCGGTCTTCAACTGTCCCTCGTCGGACTCGATCGTGCCGCTGTATTGGTCGACCAGCGCCCGCTGCGTATCCAGTTGTTGTTGCGCGATCGAATCTTCCTTGACGAGCCCTTCATAGCGTTTCAGATCCAGCTTCGCGTCCGCCAGCAGCGCCTGGTCGCGGCGTAAATTGCCCTGCGCTTGCTGCAAGGCCGCTTCGTAAGGACGAGGATCGATCTGCGCCAAGGAGTCGCCCTGGTGGACGATTTGGCCCTCCGTGAACAAGATCTTTTGCAACACTCCGCTGATTTGCGTCCTCACCGTCACGGTCGCCAGCGGCGTCACCGTACCCAAGGCCGGAATTCGCAGTTGAATATCGCCGGACGTCACCGTCGCCACCGACACGGCTACCGGCACGTTCGGTCCGCCGCGGCCGCCCGGCCCGGTGGCCGACAATGCTTGCTTGTGACGCAGATAAGCGATCAGTGCGACAATCAACGCCAAAGCGATGACGGTCAGGAGGATTGCAGCCCAACGCTTGCGCATGAAGGCCAAAGGACCGCTCGGGTGCGAGGAAGGTTCAGGGCCTATTGGATCGTTTAACACATCTTCACACTTCACCACAGCCGAACCCGCGCTCGAAGGGTGCGACATCGATTGAGGGCTTTCGGGCGACGCTTGAGACTATAACCAGATTACCTGGCAAACGACCACACATGCGATGCACCGATCGCCCCTTCAGTATCGCATGCGCAGCCGGTAATCGTTAGACGGGCGGCGCATTGTTCTCGACAGGCCGCAACGACTGGGGCGAAAATGAGCGTTGGCACTTGGGTTGCGGGTAAAGGAGCTTAGATGAGATCACTGAATTGCGCCGCGCTGGCGGCCGTGCTGGTGTTGAGTGTTTGCGCGCCGGTGCGCGGTGCGACCTGGACCGAGGGCGTCAATTATTTCTTGATCGATCCTCCGCGCCCGCCCTCGCTGCCTGCCGGCAAGGTTGAGGTAACCGAGGTTTTTTCATACGCCTGTCCGGCATGCAATTTGTTCGTCCCCACGATGCACAAGTTGAAGACCAGTCTGCCGCCGAATGCGGTGTTCGACTTCCTGCCGGCTTCCTTCAATCCGAGCGAAGACTGGCCCATGTTTCAGCTCGCATATTTCACCGCTCAAGTGCTCGGGGTTGCGGACCAGACCCACGACGCGATGTTCAACGCCGTGTGGCAGAGTGGTGAGTTGGGCGTCATCGATCAGGCGAGCGGAGCCATCAAGAGACGCTTGCCGACCATCGAGGACGCGGCAACGTTCTACAAAACCCGAGCCGGAGTGCCGGCCGACAAATTCGTCGCGACATCGAAGTCGTTCGCTGTGGACGTCAAAGTGCGCGCCGCCGAGGGTTTGATTCAGGCGTACCGCGTCGATCGCACGCCGACCATCATCGTGAACGGCAAGTATCGGCTGCACACGGAATCCGCCGGCGGCAACGACCAGTTGGTCGAGCTGGTGAAATGGCTGGTCGCGAAAGAAACCAAATAGGTCGCCGCGCGCGCCGAGGCCCTCCGGCGGCCGGCGCGCCGATTCCATGAACAAACTCGTGTTCTATCACCCGAGGCTGTGGATCTCCGTGGCCGCGGGTTGCGTGATTTTCTTCTTTCTTCCGGAGCGCTGGTCGACTTTGAGCCGCGTGCTGGTGTGCTGGAATTGCGGCGTTGCGCTGTTTCTCACGCTGATCTTTTATTGGATGACGAGGCTGACCGCCGAGCAGATCTGCTCGCGATACATCGAAGAGGACGATTCTGCGCCGGTCATTCTGGCCGTCGTCACGATTGCGGCTGCCTTGAGTCTGGTCGCCATCATCGAGCCGCTGGCGACGATGAAGCAGGTGACCGGGACGGAACGCATCGGGCACTTCGCGCTGGCAGCTCTGACCTTGCTGAACTCGTGGATCCTGGTGCCCACGATGTTCACGACTCACTATGCGGACATGTTCTACAGTGCGAATGAAGAGGAGCGTCCGCTGCGTTTTCCTGAAACGCCAAAACCCGTCTTCTGGGACTTCGCCTATTTTTCCTTCACCATCGCCGCAGCCTGTCAAACTGCGGATGTCGCGACCATGAATGCCGCGGTGCGCAGGACGGTGATAGCGCATACGATGATCTCGTTTCTCTTCAACGCCTCGATCCTCGGCTTCGCGATCAACGTCACGGCGGGACTCATCGGCGGAAATTGAAACTCTCCAAGACAGGGGCGGCCGGCGGGTTGCCGGGCGGAGCGGCCGGCTCGATCGGCGGCATGAGCGCGTCGAGGCGCGGCGGTTCGGTATCGCTTACGAAAGCGAATGCAACTATGTGCTCCAAGATGTGCTGCACGTAGCTGCGCGTCTCGGCGTAAGGAATATTCTCGACCCAGACGTCCGCCTCCATCGGACTCGAGGGCAGCCAGCGCGTCACCGGTACGGGCCCGGCGTTGTAGGCCGCGAGACTTAAGCCCAGCTGGCCGGCGAAACGATCGATCAATTCGCGCAAATACGCCGCGCCGAGCGGTATGGCGACGCTCGGATCGAATAAATCGTCCGCGCGCGGTGCGGGCAGATGCCAGCGGCGTGCGACCGCGGCGGCGGTGGCCGGCCGCATCTGCATGAGCCCGCGTGCATCCGCGCGCGACACCGCGTCCTTGCGATACAAGCTTTCCTGGCGCATGACGCTCAATATCCAGTCGGCCGACACGCGCGCGAGTTCGCTCGCGGCGGAGATCGCGTCAGGATAGGGACGCGGATAACGCAGACGAACGTCGTCCCATTCTCCCGCTTGCGCCAGCGTCGCAATCGACTGTGCATACCAGCCCCAGCGCGAAGCGAGATGCGCGGCCTGAATCTTGCGCGCGGGCGAAGGTATTGCCCCGAGCCCGGCGGTCCATTCAACGGTGGCCTCCTCGGTCATATCGCAGGCGAACAATTCATGGGCTCGGATCAAGCCGGGTTCGGCCGCGATGGCATTCTGTGCCTTCAGGTCGTCCGGCGTGGGGCGCGCATTCAGATGGTAGCCGCGATGCAGGCGGTCCGCCGCGAGATAGCCGTAGTAATCGCGCAGGTCGGCAATTCCCTCAAACAGCGGCGCCGCGGCTTCGCTCCCCGCCGTCGCCGCCACAGCGCGCGCACGCCAGTAGCGCCATCGAGGCTGCGCCGCAAGGCTCGGGGGCATGCGCTCGATCCAGTCCAGTGCGCGGCCATAGTCTTGGGTCCACAGTGCGGCGCGTACGCGCCACTCCTCGACTTGATTGTCGGTGCTCTCCACGGCGAGACCATCGAACAAGGACAAGGCTCGCGGATCGCGGTCATAGGCTGCGCCAAGGGCGGCCGCGCGCCGCAGTCGAGCTTGCAGCGCGGGGGTCAAATCCGGCCGGGCGACGAGCAGCGGCAGCAAGTCCAGTGCAGCGGCCGAATCGGTGTGGGCGAGCTTCTCGAAGCCGGTGGCGAGTGCCTCCGGTTCCACGGCCAAGGCGGGGTGGGTTGCCAGAACGGTGAGCGCCGCCTTGGGTGCTTCCAAGAGATCGGACCATTGGAGCAACGCAGCGGCGCGCGCCACCGGTACGTCGACCGCGAACTCGCGCGCCAGGCGCGGATTGTCGGCCGCAAGCGTGGCTCGAACCTTTGCTTCCGCGAGCGCCGGCGTGATGAAGTTCTGCTGCCGAAGCCACTTGAACACATCGTTGCATTCGGGGAGTTGCCTCTGCGGCAGACTCCAGCGCGCAAGCGCCGCGGCGCCCAGACCCTCGGTGTCGCCGCCGAGCAATCGAGCCTCGAGCCGGTGGCAGACGAGCAGCGGGTCCGTGACGTCCGCCGAGTGCGATAGGAAGATATCCCAACGGTGTCGCTGGGCAAGGCTCATCAACCAGTCGTGCCGCAGGCCATGGCTGACGGGCTGACCGGCATGGGCCTGCAGAAACTGATCGATTGCCGCATCGAGCGCATCGCTGTCCTTTTTTGTCAGATCGCGGCGGAATCTCGCCGCAGTGAGGTAGTCGTGGATGGCATACGCCTCGAGCGCCGGAGGATCCGGGGTTTCCGGAAGGTTCAGCCGGATGCGCTGCATGGCCGCGACGAAGGCCTGCCGGATGCCGTCCAAGTTGACGGCTGCGGTCCGCGGAGCCTCCGTGGCGCAAGCGAACTGCACGCAGAGCAGGGGTAGCCACAGGGCTAACGCCCATTTTGAGGGGATCGACATCGGTGCATATTAGGCGCTGGCGCCGTGAGGAGCGATTCGCCCTGCAATCGGCGCGGCCGCGTGGTTGAATAACGGTATGAAATCCAAAGTCGTGGCGATTCTCGAGACCCGCACCGGAGCGCATTTGGGGGAATTGATCGCGCGCCGGGGTGGTATTCCCATGCTGGCGCCGGCTCTCGAGGAGGTGCCGGACGTCGATCCGCAGGCAGTCGCCTCGTTGCTCGCGCAGTGGCGCGTGGATCCCTTCGGCGTGGTGATTTTCCAGACCGGAGTGGGCACGCGCGCGTTGTTTCAAGCGACCGATGCCGCGGGGCTCACGGACGAGCTCCTGCGCCATCTGCGCTCCTCCACGGTGGTGGTGCGCGGACCGAAGCCGATCGGAGAGCTGAACGCGCGTGGGGTGCGCATCGATATTCGGGCGTCCACGCCGTTCACCACCGAAATGGTATTGGCCGCGATCTCCGAGATCCCGATGCATGGGACGCGAGTGCTGGTGCAGCGCTATGGGGCGGCGAATCAACTGCTGCGCGAAACGTTGCAGGCGCGCGGCGCCAACGTGCAGGAAATTGCGACCTACCGGTGGGCTTTGCCCTCGGATACCCGGCCGCTCACCGAACTGCTCGAGGCACTCGCACGCTCGAGCGTCGATGCCGTCGTGTTCACGAGCGCGGTGCAAATCCACAATTTATACGCAGTTGCGCAAGAGTCTGGCCGGGCGGCCGGCCTTGCCGCGCAGCTGAATCGCTTGGTCATCGCATCCATCGGTCCGGTGTGCTCGCGCGCGCTGCGCGAACACGGCGTCACTCCGTCGTTCGAAGCGGATCCGCCGAAACTGGGGCCGCTGGTCGCAGGCCTTGACGAAGCTTTGTCGGCGCATCGCCTACAGTGACTGAGGAAGTCCTCTGACTCCGGGCGCACTCAGGTTCTGCGAACGGGCGCCCGGTGACGGTGTATAAATAGCCTCCCCGCATCGCCCTTCAGGAGGACACACCGTGGATAGTCAAAGCCAGAACTCTCAGCCGTTTTTGACCGACGTCATAACATTGCGCGAGCGAGCGCGGAAGAATATTGCCAGCGGCGGGGTGACCTTCACCTATCAAGGAGACGTGAAGAAAACCATCGACATTCTTCAGGCGGTGCTGGCTACCGAAATCGTTTGCGTGTTGCGCTACACCATGCATGCGGTGGCTGCCGCCGGCATTTCCAGCGAAGGGGTCAAGGCGGAATTCGCGCAACATGCCAAGGAGGAGTCCGAGCACATGCAGGAGGTTGCGGAGCGGATCAATCAGCTCGGCGGAAAACCCAATTTCAATCCGGAGGGCCTGGCGACGCGCGCGGCCTCCGAATACGGCAACGCCCAAAACTTGGTGGAGATGATCAAGGAGAATTTGATCGCCGAGCGTATCGCCGTGGACCATTACCGCGAACTCATCCGCTATTTCGGGAACCAGGACCCCGCGACGCGGACGATGCTGGAGGGCATTTTGGTGGTCGAAGAGGAGCATGCCAACGACATGCACGACCTGCTGGTCGCGCATGAAGGGCGGCCGATGCTTCCCGGTTAGCGTGCGGCCGGGCTTACTGCGGGCGGACTAACCGGCTCCGCCGACTGCCGGCGGGTCGCTGGCGGGGAAGGTTTCCTCGAGCGCTTCGTCGAGTAGCTCGTCCACGTGTTGCCTATCGCTATCCTGGCCGTGTTTGGCCATGTAAGCCGCTGCATATGAGCAGGCTGGATCGACCGACCAGCCTTTTGCGCGGGCAAATTCCAGTGCCGCGCGCATCAATTCCGCGGCAATTCCGCGCCCTTCGATAGGCGGTGGGACCCCCGTGTGGGTAATCGTCATCACTGCGCCCGACAGCGTGTAATCGAGCCGCGCAAGGTTCCCGTCCACCTCCGTGATGAACCGATGCGCGGCTTCGTCATGTCTAATGGCGCTCATGTTCCTCTTCGCGGGGCGGCGCGCGCTCCGCAGGGCGCGGCTCCGCCCGCGGCTGCTGCTGAGCCCGCGGCGGGGGCGGAGGAGGAGCGCTTGGACGCGGCGGTGGGGCCTGCTCCGGCGCGCGACGCTGCTCGGGTGGCGGCGCTCGCGGCGCCTCGGGAGCAGCCGGGCGGGCTTCGCGCGGTGGGGGAGGTTGAGCCGGACGGACCTGCGGTTGCGCCTGACGATATTCCGGCGAGGCAGGCCGGTTTTGCGGCTGCGCCTCCCTAGGTTCAGTCGCTCTGGGTTCAGGCGCTTTCGGTTCAGGGTTGGCATGCACCACGCTCATGGTGCCTCGTGTAGTGCCGCTGACTGCGCCTCCGCGCGACGCCGGCACGACACCGCGGCCGGTGAATGCAGCGGGGCGCGGCGTTGCGGCGATGGGCGGCCGGCCGTTGTTTTGGCTGGCGCGCAGTTCGGGATTGCTTCGCGCGGCCTGCACGTGTTGATTTTGCATCGCCGTCACGGGGATGTGCCGCTCATGCTCCGCGGACAACTCGGACGCGGTGGGTTGGCGTCGAACCCCGTGATCGCCGCCGTTGTAGCTGACGCGGGTCTCGTTCACATTATTGATCACGGTCTGGTTGTACACATTGGTGACATTCGTAGTGGTGATGTTGTTGACGGAGCGGTTGTAGTACATCCGGCCGTCCCGCCAGTAGCCGCCTTCGTAACCTCGGCCGCCGTATCCGTAGCCGTAATCGACGCCCCCATAGAAGCCTACGTGAGGGCCCCAGTAGCCGGGATGCCACAAAAATAGTACGCCATCCGCCGCCCAATAGCCGGGCGTCCACAAGTATTCGGGCTGTGGGGCTTCGACCCACGTGCCGGGAACCCAATAGTAATCTTGGATGTCGTCGCCCCAAGCCCAGTATCCGGGGGTCCAGATGTATCCGTCGCCGGGTATCGGCGGCTGGTCATAGACCGGCAGTTCGGGCGGCGGAACGTTTACCGAAACACCCACCGATATCTGTGCCGTCGACAGAGCGGGCATCGCCAGCAACAACAATGTCGGAAGGACTGACCGGAACCAAGATTTCAATGGCATTTTCTGAAACTCCCGCGATTCGGAAACCGCCCCAATTGGGTGCAGACGTCGTTGCGATCACTATATAGGGCGCGGACTGGCTGCCTCATCGGTGGCCACCCGCCGTCCCTTGTAGGATAACGCCGACGGGCAGGCGGGGCTAATATGCGGCTATATGAGACACCCCGCCTCCCCCGTTACGCAGAATGCCGACGTCCGATTTCTCGGCAAGCTCTTGGGCGACGTGATTCGCACCTACGGCGGTCAGGCACTGTTTCAACGCATAGAAGCTATTCGGGCGGCCTCCGTTGACCGATACCGCGGTATCGCCAATCCGCGCGGTTTGGGGGCGGGCCTGGAGACGCTGTCTCTCGACGAGACCGTCGCCTTTGTGCGCAGCTTCATGCTGTTTTCGATGCTCGCCAATCTTGCCGAAGACCGGCAGGGCACGGCCGCGGAGGAAGGCAGCACCTTGGAGTCGGCCCTCAAGTTCCTGTCCGCGCAAGGGATCGAGATTCGCGAGGCGGCGGCCTTGCTGAACCGGGCATTGATCGTGCCGGTATTGACGGCGCATCCCACGGAGGTGATGCGCAAAAGCATGCTCGATCATCGCAACCGCATTGCGGCCATGATGCGCCAGCGCGACCTGGGAAACGTTGAAACAACGGAAGGGGAAGTGATCGAGGAGGCCATCGCGGCGCAGATCGGCTTGCTGTGGCAGACGCGCGCGCTGCGGCGCCAGCGGTTGTACGTAGCCGATGAAGTCGACACGGCGCTGACCTACCTGCGCGACATTTTCCTACCCGTCGTTCCGGTTCTCTACGCTCGTTGGGAGCGGATCCTCGGCGAGCGTCCCGCAAGTTTCCTGCGTCTTGGCAGCTGGATCGGCGGCGATCGCGACGGAAACCCGCACGTTACCGCCGATTCGCTGCGCTTGGCTCTCGGCCGGGCGTCGCAAGCGCTCCTGGTGGAGTACCTGGATCAGCTCAATGCCCTGGGCGCCGAGCTGTCGGTCTCGAGCGAGCTGGCCGGGGTTTCCGCTGCCGTGAACGCATTGGCACAACGCGGGGGCGACCAAAATGCGGCTCGAGTGGATGAGCCTTACCGGCGCGCCATCACCGGTATCTACGCACGGCTCGCCGCCACGTATCAGAGCATCGCCGGGCGGCTCCCGCCGCGGCCGGCGTCGGTCGCCGCCGAACCGTATACGAACGCGGAGAGCCTGCTGGCGGACTTGACGGTGGTCGAGCAATCCTTGAAGACCGAGAGCTGCGCGGGACGCAACACCGGCGGCACATTGCCTCGATTGCTACGCGCCGTCGAGAGCTTCGGCTTTCATCTCGCGACCCTGGACTTGCGGCAAAACGCGGATGTGCACGCGCGCGTCGTAGCGGAGCTCCTCCAAGTCGCGGGCGTCGCGCCGGATTACCAATCGCTTGATGAACCGGCGCGGGTTCTGCTGCTGCAGCGCGAGCTTGCCAGCGCGCGCTTGTTGGCAAGTCCGTACGCGAACTACACGGCGGAGACTCTGTCGGAGCTCGAGATCGTGCGCGCTGCCGCCGAGGCGCACCGGCGCTATGGCAGTGGCTGCATCAGCACGTACATCGTGTCGAAGTGCGAGAGCGTCTCGGATCTGCTGGAAGTGAATGTCCTGCTCAAGGAGGCAGGATTGTATCGCGGGCATGGCACGCCGCGCGCCGATATCATGGCGGTGCCGCTATTCGAAACAATAGGCGATCTGGCCAAGTCCGCCGACGTGATGAACGCCTGGCTGGAACTGCCCGAAGTCGCGGCCATCACCTCGGCGCACGGCTTTCAGGAGGTCATGGTCGGATATTCCGATTCGAACAAGGACGGCGGCTATCTGACCTCGGTATGGGGTTTGCACCAGGCGACCCGCTCGCTCGCGGCGGTCTTCGAGAAGCACGGCGCCGCCATGCAGATATTCCACGGCCGCGGCGGAGCCGTGGGCCGCGGCGGCGGCTCATCGTTCGCCGCGATCCGAGCCCAGCCGCACGGCACCGTGCGCGGCCGCATCCGCATCACCGAGCAGGGAGAAATCATCGCAGCCAAGTATGGTACGCGGGAAAGCGCGGCGGCGAATCTCGAGTCCATCACGGCGGCGACGTTGCTGGCATCGCTCGAGAACGCTTCGCTGTCGAGCGATGCCAGCTTGCGATTTGCGGCGGCCATGGATGAACTTTCCAACGAGGCATTTCGCGCCTACCGTTCCTTGGTGTACGAAACGGAAGGTTTTCCAGCCTTCTTTCGGCAGCTGACGCCGTTGGTGGAGATCTCCGAACTGAAGATCGGTTCGCGGCCGGCGTCGCGCACCAACTCGCAGCGGATCGAAGATCTGCGGGCCATTCCGTGGGTGTTCAGCTGGGCCCAAGCCCGGGTCATGCTGCCCGGCTGGTACGGCGTAGGGCAGGCTCTGCTCTCGGCGGATACGGTGCTGTTGCGCGAGATGCTCGATGCGTGGCCGTTCTTTCGCGCAACGGTCGATAATCTGGAGATGGTGCTGTCAAAATCCGACATGGGCATCGCCGCCCGCTATGCCACGCTGGTCGAGGATCGCGCGCTCGCGGACGCCCTGTTCGCCCGCATCCGCGAGGCATGGTCGGCAACGCACGAAAGACTGCTAGTCATTACCGGACAAACGCGTTTGCTCGAGAAGCATCCGGCCTTGGATGATTCCATCCGCCTGCGGCTGCCCTATATTGAGCCGCTGAATCTGCTGCAGGTGGAATTGCTCAAGCGTCACCGGTCCGGTGAAAAAGATCCGCGCGTCCGGGAAGGCATTCAGTTGTCGATCAACGCCATCGCCACCGCCCTGCGCAACAGCGGCTAGGCACCATGTCGATCGAGACGGAACTGCTGGCCGAAGAGGCGTACTCGCGTCTGGCGGCTTGCACGGATAGCACCGCCCGCATAAGCGCGGCGGCGTTGGTGATTCTGGCCGTCTACGACGATTTCTACAGCCAATTGTGCGAATACCCGCATCGGGCGCAGCGCGCCTTCGAAGCGATGGATGCGCATGCCTCGGTCCGGATCAGTCACGAACGCTTGGGGCTTTACAGCCGATACATCGCAGAGCACGGCCCGCGAGTCCTCGCGGCATTCCCGGCACTCGCCACCGACCCCAGCGTCTGGGACGCGTTGGACCGCTTGTTCATGGCGATGATCGTGGATCGCTACGACGCCGACATCGCCTTCAGCTTCGCGCATTCCATCCGGCGAAACATCGGCCGGGGGTTGTGGAAGCCGGTTGCCTACTCGTTCCCGCCCCCCAGCAAGCTGCGCGCGTACTCGATGGCATCGGTGCATCGACGGCTGCTTGTGCGCGGTCGAATCGATGCTGAACTTCTGTGCGCAGCCCTGCGCGTCCCGAACTTTTCGGTTCCGTTCCGAGATTTGAACGGCGACGCGCGGAAAATCCGGGCGCGAGTCGAGCAGTTGCTGGGCGCCGGAGTGGGCGGCGCCTCTGCCGTGGCCCTCGACGTCATCGACGCCGGCTTCTTCCGTGATCGCAGCGCATTCATCGTCGGTCGCTGGATATTGGCCGACGACGGGATCGTGCCGTTCGTCGTGGCACTGCTGAACAGCCCCGATGGCATCTACGCCGACGCCGTCCTGCACCGCGTTTCGGATATCCACGACCTGTTCAGCTCAGCTCTGGCAAATTTCCACGTGACCACGCGGCTTTACTACCAGACGTGCGTATTCCTCTTCAGTCTGATGCCGCGCCGTCCGTTCGGTCATCACTACTCGACCATCGGCTTCAATCACGTCGGCAAGGTGGCGATTCTGAATGAGATCAACGAGCAAGTTCGCCGCGGGCATCGACTCGAACGGTCGCCCGGTGTTCCGGGCACCGTGGCGCTCGGATTCACATTCGATGCATGCGCGTATCACCTGAAAGTCATTCGCGATCAGCCGACCAATTCATACAAATGGGGTGCCTATCCGGGAGTCGCGGCCGTCTGCGATAAATACCGCACCGTGCACGAGATCAATCGGGCCGGCAGCATGCTCGATAACGTCATGTACTTCAACTTGCGGCTCGATCGCGAAATGTTCGATCCCGCCTTGTTGGACGAAATCTGCCGCGAGGCCGCGGGCAGCGTGCAGGTGGATCTCGATGGCGTTTACCTGCGAGTGTTGATCGTGCAGCTGAAAATCGTGCCGTTGCCGGTTTTTTTGGAGACCGCCGACGACACCGCAACCCGCGCCGTCATGGTCAGCCTCGGCAATTGCATCCGCAACAATGCCGCCACGAATATCTTCAATAAAGATCTGGATTCGAGAAATTACGGCGTGGGACGCTACGGCCGGGTGTTCCTGTTCGATTACGATGCGGTCGAGAAACTGATCGAGGTGAAGATCCGCACCAACATCGGCCGTGAGCCCGGCGAGGAGGCCGTGCCGGATTGGTTTTTCGAGGATGGAGTGATCTTCTTGCCCGAAGAACTCGAGTACGGCCTGCAGCTCAAGAGCTCTTACGCGCGCCGCTGCTTTCGCGAGGAGAATGCCGACCTGTTGGGGGTCGAGTATTGGCGCGACGTGCAGCAGAAGCTGCAGCGCGGCGAAGTCCCGGGGCTGAAAATGTATCCGGACAGTACGAAACTCGAGACCGATTCCCTAGCCGCCGTCTGAGTATTCCGCGCCAGCCACCCGAAATTCTTGCCTGAGGCCTGCGCCCCCGCGACCAGCGCCCCCGCGACCTGAGCCCAGCGCCGTTACCTGCGCACGTACGCCGAGAGCTTGCTGTGGGTGCGCACGGCGTCATCCTCGCTCAGAACGTCGCTCGCCTGCGTCTCGCGGATGAGACGTTCGAAGTCCGCCGCCGGCAACGGACGACTGAAATGATAGCCCTGATATTCATCGCAGCCCGCCGTTTTCAAGAAATCGAGCTGCGCCGGCGTCTCCACCCCTTCGGCGACGACCTTGAGGCGCAGACTGTGTGCGAGCGAGACGATGGCGCGGACGATCGATGCATCTTCCGGACGGCTCACGATTTCGTTGATGAAGACGCGATCGATCTTGAGCTTGTCGATGGGAAAACGGCGCAAATAACTCATACTCGAGTAACCGGTGCCGAAATCGTCCACCGAGACGAGCACCCCCATGGCGCTCAGGTGCTCGAGGACCGCGATCGATTTCTCGGGATCGCTCATGACGGCGCTCTCCGTGAGCTCGACCTCCAGGTAGCGAGCCTCGAGGCCGGCGTCGTCGAGCGCCCCACGGATGCTGTCGACCAGTCCGCTGTCGCGGAACTGGGATGCCGACAGGTTCACCGATACTCGCAGCGTCGGTACGCCGGCCATTTGCCACGCCCGGGTTTGCCGGCATGCCTCCCGGATCACCCATGCGCCAATGTCGCCGATGAGTCCGCACTCCTCGGCCAGGGGGATGAATTCCGCGGGCGACACGATTCCGCGCGTCGGGTGAATCCAACGGATCAACGCCTCGGCGCTGCGTACTTCGCCCGTTCGCGTATCCACCTTGGGTTGGTAGTGGAGCTCGAACTGGTTCGCGTTCACCGCGTTGTGCAGTTCGCTTTCGAGCTGAACACGATCCTCGGTACCGGCGTCCATTCCCGGCGCATAGCGCCGAAACTGACCCCGCCCTTGCTGCTTGGCCGAGTACATCGCGGCATCCGCATGCGCGAGCAGCGCCTGCATGGTCGTGCCGTCATCCGGATAGATCGCGATGCCGATGCTGGGCGAGGTATGAATGTCGATTGCGGCGATCCGCACCGGCTCGCGCAGAGCCTCCATGACGCGGCTCGCGAGCTCCTCGGCATCTCTGCCGTCGCCGATGGAGGTGCCGATGAGCACGAATTCATCACCGCCGAAGCGGGCTACCGTGTCGGCGGTCCGCGCGACGGCCGAGAGCCGCCGGGCGACCTCCTGAAGAAGTTCATCGCCGGCGCGGTGCCCGAGCGAATCATTGATGAGCTTGAAGCGGTCGAGGTCGCATACCAGGAGGGCGAAAGAGCGCATGTCGCGGTTGGCATGCGCGATGGCCTGCTGCAAGCGATCGTCCAGCAACACCCGATTCGGCAGACCCGTCAGAACATCGTGTGTCGCCAAATGCCGCAATTGCTGGTTCGCGACCTCCAATCCGCGCGTGCGCGTCGTGATCACTTCTTCAAGGCGCAGCACCTGGCCTCTCACCAGCTTGTCGTTTTCCCACTTGCGGCTCAGCGCCGTCGCGCACTGCAGCACCTCGATCGGCTCGGCGGGTTTGCGCAGGACCAATAGTTTGTCGGAGTGGCCGAGCCTCTGCACGACCTCCGTCCAGTCGTAATCGGTATGGGCCGAACAAATGACGACCTGCACGTCGGGATCCGTTGCCCAAAGGCGTTCGATGGTTTTCAAGCCGTCCCAGCCGGGGGGCATTCGCATGTCGACGAACGCCATCGCATAGGGCCGCGCTTCGACCAAGGCCCGGTGGGCCATCGCTACGCCTTCTTGTCCTTGATGCGCCGAGTCGATCTCGAAGTTCGGACGCACCGCTGCGGAGACCTCGGCGCCAAACAGATTCGCTTCCAGCACATCGAGCGCGGCTTGTGCGGAGTGTTCCGCCTGCGCGCCCAAGACCTTGCGGAAATCCAGATGGATGGCGGCATTGTCGTCGATGATCAGGATGCGCCGATTGCTGGGCGAAGCGGCATTAGGCACGGGCGGGCTCCGCCGGGCTCAAGGGCAGCTCCAGAATGAACGTGGCGCCGCAGCCCGGACCGTCGCTCTCCACGCGCAAGGAGCCGCCGAGCTCTTGGGCGGCGAGCGCACCGCTGTGCAAGCCGAAGCCGTGCCCGGATGCACGGGTCGTGAAGCCGTGCGTGAACAGCCGTGGCATGTTTTCCGCCGGGATACCCACGCCGTTGTCGATGACGCAAATGCGCACGCCCGCGGGCGCCTTTTCGACGCGCAGAGTAAGAAGCTTGTCGGACCTGCCTGATTCGTCGCACGCGTATTTCGCGTTGCGCACCAGATTCACCAGAATCTGCAGCACCTTGTGCTTGTCGACCGTGATCGGGGGCACCTCGTTGAATTCGCGGCGCAGGGTTACCCCATGACGCACGAATGCCCCGGCGTTCAAGCGCAAGCTGTCCTCCACCAGATCGACCACCGCAACGGTCTCGGTGACGCCGCACAGCTTGGCGTAGCTCTGCTGCATCGCCACCGTATCCTTGATGTGCTCCAGGTTGTCGCGCAGCGACGCGAGTTCCTCGAGCGCCATCTTTTGATCGCTCATCAGCTGCTCGCCGAGCGACGTCAGGTATTCGGGTATCCGCTTGCCGCGCTCGTCATTGTCGATGAACTTGCCCAGCGCACGCCCTTTCTCCTGCAGCAGCGCGGCGAGGCGGGACACGCCGGGGGCCTTGGACTGCTTGATTCGTTCGGTCACCAGGCTTGCCGAGATGTTGACGCTGTTCAGGATGTTGCCGACGTTGTGCAAAACGTTGGTGGCTACTTCGGCCATGCCTGCCTGGCGCGAAGCGGTCATGAGCAATTTATGGACCCGCTCGAGTTCCTCAGCGGATTCCTTGCGCGCACTGATGTCGCGCAGGAACTCCACTGAATATTCCGGTCGGCCGTCGCTTGCGCGAACCAGTGCCGTCGTCATGCGTACCCAGAGCGAACTCCCGTCCTTGCGGAGGTAGCGTTTCTCCAGATCCACGAATTGGATGTCGCCTTTCCACAGGCGCTTGAGTTCTTCCGTCACGCGCCCGGCGTCGTCGCGGTGCGTGATGTCGGCGACGGTGCTCTGTGCGAGATCGCTCGGATCGTAACCGAGCATCGTCCAGAAGGAGGGATTGCATCGCAGCAGCTTGCCGCTGCGGTCCGCGTGCACGATGCCGATCGGAGCCTGGTCGAAGGTGTTGCGGAACATCGTTTCCGCTTTGCGCCAGTCATCCCGGGCCGCGACCAGGTCGGTAAGATCGGTGATCGTTCCGACCCAGCCGGGGACGCCGTTGGCGGCGACCACCTGTTCCGAGAAATGCCGAACGGTGCCGTCCTCGGCCTGAGTGCGATAAACGTCGAATCGAACGGGACGCGGCTGCCGGCAGAAATCCGCCCAAACACGCTCCATGCGCGCGCGATCGTCGGGGTGGACGCGCGCTGCCCATGCATCGGGGCCGGCTCCCGGCTGGAGACCGAACATGCGGCGGTATTCGGGGTTGCTGTAAATGAGGTTGCCGGCGTCGTCCGCGTGATAGACGGCGACAGGCGCACTGTGAAGCAACGCTCCGGCCGATTGGCCGAGCGGATGCAGATGCTCATCCGGCGCACCCGCGCCGGGCGCATCCACGCCAGGCGCATCGGTGAGCAGGGCGAGCTCCATGAGCCGCGACTGGACTTCCGCACGAGCGACCACTTGCTCGGCGATCAATAGCAGCGACGCGCGCTGTTCCTGTGAGAGAAAGCGCGCCGTTTTGTGATACACGGCCAACGTACCGAGCGTCTCGCCGCCCCGGGTGCGCAATGCACATCCGGCATAGGATCGGATGGCGAACGTTCCGGCGACCAATTCGGATTCCTGGAAGCGATCGTCCAAGCTTGCGTCCGGCACTTCGAACAATTCCGCAACGTGCCCGCAGAAATGAGCAAACGGGTCGCACCCCGGCCTCGCGGCCATGGGCAGATTTGCGGAGGCCGTGCACCACGTTTCGCCGCCGAGGATGGCGATCGAGGCCAAATGCGACCCACACGCATTTGCCGCCAGCCTCGCGAGACCGCTGAAGGCGGGATCCAGAGGCCCGGCAGCCGGACCGGCGGCCGCGGCGGACGCCTGACCAAGGGGTGTTTGACCGATAGCTTGCGAATTCATGGGCCTGAAAATTCCCCGCCAGCGGTGTTCTTGGATGAGCGTCCGGATGTCACTTTATCGGCACATTTTGGATCATTTGAACATATGTACAGGTGGCGAATACATCACACGTCCGCGCTCCAGAGAGCGAATTGCGTCTCAACTATGAGCTTGCAACGCGGGGTCTGCGGGACCGGTATCATCGGATCCATGGCGAGGCGTGGCAGGCGAAGTGGAGGGGGCGCGTGAAATCCGCCGACGAAACGCCGGGATATGGGCCGTGGCACCCAGGAATCCGGTCGCAAGTGCCCCGGGAACTGCGGCACCTATCCACGATTTTCCGCCCCGAGAACGTTTTTACGGGCATTGCAGCGGTCAGCGAGATGCAGGGCCTCACTGGATTATCGCCGCACGAACTGGTCGCGTTTCGCCCGCAAAGGCTCGCCCTGCACGAACTCCTGATACGGATCACCGCGGACTTCGCAGTGCCTGACGGCTCGCGAATCGGGGACTTGGGCATCAACTTCCGCGAGATTGCGAGCCGCGTACACGAGCGCTATCTCCTGCCGGACATGGAGGCCATTGTCGCGGCCTATGACCGCACCCGGTACGAGCTGCGCACGGCGATCGATGCCGCCCTGGAAGAGGTCATCTCACACCCGGCGCCCGAGCTCACGCCCGCGAGGCGATCGCCGGCTTCCCGCCTGTTCGCGCGCATCGCGGCTCGGCGCGCCGCGGCTGCGGCCGTGACGCGGCGCCCGATCGACCGCGCTTGGGGCCCGCAGCACATCGGCGAATGCGAGCGCCGCGCGGGCACGGCTGAAGATTCGCGGCAAAAAATCGTCTACCACACCCTCGCACGAGTGATGTCGGCGCTGTACGCGACCCAGGGCCACGCATGGGGCACGCGAGAGATCATCGCGACGCTGGCGACCGACATGGCGTGCAACGACTTGGGCAGCGATTCCATCGGCCAAACGATCGAACCGCTGCTGCTGCGCGCGGCCCGCACTGAGGGATACAAATTGCTGCCGCGGCAGCCGCGCCCGGTGGTCATCAACACCAAAGGGCCGTCCGCATCGGGCAAGAGCACGCTGCGGCCGCTGCAGAAGAAATTGGCGGGCGAGATCGGCGTGCAATGGAGCGATTTCGCGTTGATCAGCCCGGATATTTGGCGCAAACAGCTGCTCGACTACGGCGAGCTCGGCGCCGCTTACAAATACGCCGGCGCCTTCACCGCCGAGGAGCTGCAGATCGTCGATCAGAAGCTCGACCGCTACATGGCGCGCAAGCACCGGCGCGGCGATATGACGCATCTGCTGATCGACCGGTTTCGCTTCGACAGCTTCGCTCCCGATTCGGACGAGGCGGGCAGCAACTTATTGACGCGCTTCGGACAGACGGTTTATTTGTTCTTCGTGATTACGCCGCCCGAATCGCTGGTCGAGCGGGCGTGGATGCGCGGTCTCGAGTTCGGCCGCTACAAGGCGGTCGACGACACTCTGGCGCATGCGGTCGAGGCATACGCCGGGATACCGGATGTGTTTTTCACGTGGGTCCGGCGCAGCGACAAGCGCATCCAATTCGAATTTCTGGACAACACCGTGCCCTTGGGGGAGCGACCGCGGACGGTCGCCTTCGGCGACAACGAAACGTTCAATCTTCTCAGCGTCAAGGGGGCGCTCGACATCGAGCGTTACGGGCGCCTCAATGTGGATGCCGCAACCCCGGAATCTCTGTATGCCGACCGAGGGCTGTTGGCCGCGAAACTCAACACGGGATTCTTGCGGCGCTGTATCGACGGTTTTCGGCAGGTTAATTTTGCCGATCAGGCGACCGGGCGAATCTACCTGCGTATCGAGTCGGGCACGCCCGTGACGATGGACGGAACACTGCTTCAATCGGCCATTGCCGATCCCGATACTCTCTGCGGCGTCGAGGCCGCAGCGCCGAGCGCGCTTCGCGGCGAAGTGCCGCAGGCGGCAACGCCGCTGAATCTGCGCGGCGAAGCCGGCTCGGCCCGCGGGCCGACGCTGGGCGAGTGGGGATCCTCAGCCTAGGAAATCGCAGAATTTATCCACGTGCGCCGCGAGGTCTAGAGTGTGCTGCCGGGCGAGCTTTTCGGCCAACTCGGTATCGCGCCGCTCGAGAGCCTCGATGATCTTCAAGTGATCGATGATCGAGCGGGCCGCGCGGTCGCTTTGCGAGATCGTTGCGCGGCGAATGGCGCGCACGTGAATGAGAAGGTTGCGGGTCGCGTCCACGATGGTCTGCGAGCCGCCAAGAGCGATGACCGCCGTATGAAAGGCGATGTTGGCGTCGGAGTACTCGCACAAATGCTCGGAAGGCGGTGAGTTCTGGAACTCATCGAACAAGTGCCGCAGCTTTGCGATTTCCTCGTCGCTCGCGTGCAGCGTCGCGAGGCGCGCGGCCATCGATTCGAGGGCGGCCCACATCTGGATCATTTCGATCACTTCGCGCTTCGATTTGCGAATGATGTAGATACCGCGCCGCGGTATGGTGCGAATGAATCCTTCCTGCTCGAGCAGCGACAGCGCTTCGCGAATCGGCGTCCGGCTGACGCCGAGGGCCGTGGTGAGCTGCCGTTCGTCGAGGCGCAATTCTTGATTCGGATCGTAGATATCGGTGTCCGCGATCGCGTTCTTCAAGAGGGCATAGGCCTGATCGCGCAAGCTCGTTGCGTTCAGAGGCGCCAAGGCCAGAGGCGCTGCGGATGAGGACGTGCGCTGAACCAGCGTTGCGATGGTGTTCATTGGCTCCCTCGATGCTCTCCATGATGCATCGTTAGTCGTCGGTCTCGGCAGGTTGCCCTTATTGAGGGGGGTCGTCGGGTGTGCCGAGGATCCCAGAGCCACGCTGTAGATATATTACATCGCATAGATCCTTTTCCCAGGGAGTAAACACAGTATCGAGTAAACAATTCATCCATTTCATGGACAGGGGCACCCGGCAACGCCGTTCTTCGCCGAAGGCTGCTTGACAGTTCAAAACTCCTTCATATATGGTATACCACGAAAATAATGCTGAGGCTGGCATTCGTTCGTACGTCATGCGTTCGAACTTCAAACGGGGGGCTTACGGTGAGTCGGTCTCTGAGCGTCCGCATCGGCATTGCCGATTTCCCTTCCAGCGCCCAAGGCGACTTCCCCTCTTTAGTCAAATCATCGATTGACTTGCGCGAACCAATACGTCGATTGGCCTGCGGCGCACTGCGGTCAGCTTTCCGCATGAGCCCAGGGTGATTTTTCGTATCAGACCAGGGTGAATAAGGAGAACTATATGAATGCGAATTTGAATTCCCAGCAATCCGCCTCGCCGTTCGCAAATCCGTGGGTGCAGCTCACCCTCGGCGTGATCTGCATGGCCTGTGTAGCCAACTTGCAATACGGCTGGACGCTGTTCGTCAATCCCATCGACGCCAAGTTTCACTGGGGTCGCGCCGCCATCCAGGTGGCCTTCACCATTTTCGTGCTGATCGAGACGTGGCTCATTCCCGTCGAAGGCTACCTCGTCGACCGGTTCGGGCCGAAATGGGTAGTCATGGGCGGCGGCATCCTCGTGGCAATCGCCTGGGTGTTGAATTCGACCGCAAGCTCTTTGCCGCTGCTGTATTTCGCCGCGGCAGTCGGCGGCATCGGCACCGGGTGCGTGTACGGTACCTGCGTCGGCAATGCCCTCAAATGGTTCCCGGGCCGGCGCGGTCTCGCCGCCGGTATCACCGCTGCGGGCTTCGGTGCGGGCGCCGCGGCCACGATCATACCGATTTCGCACATGATCGCCGACTCCGGCTACGAACAGGCGTTCCTCGTGTTCGGACTGCTGCAAGGCGGCATCGTATTCGTGCTGTCCTGGGTGCTGTTGACGCCTCCCCCGCAGCTGCTTGCCGCCAAGGTCAAGCCCAACCAGACGGCGCACGGATATACGCCGACCGAGGTGTTGCGCAGCCCGGTGTTCTACGTGCTCTACGTCATGTTCGTGCTGATCGCGGCGGGCGGCCTCACGATGGCCGCCTCCATGGCGCCGATCGCCAAGGATTTCAAGATCGACAAGGTGCCGGTCGATTTGTTCGGCATCCAGATGGCCGCGCTTGCCTTCGCGTTGATGCTCAACCGTATCTTCGACGGCGTCGGCCGGCCCTTCTTCGGCTGGCTGTCGGATCAAATCGGCCGCGAATATACGATGGCGCTCGCGTTCACGATCGGCGCGATCGCGCTGTACGTTCTCAACCAGTCGGGAACGAATCCGGCCACATTCGTGCTGGTGACCGCGCTGTATTTCGGCGTGTACGGAGAGATCTTCAGTCTGTTCCCGGCGACCCAAGGCGACACCTTCGGATCCAAGTATGCCGCCGCCAATGCCGGCATGCTATACACCGCCAAAGGGGCGGGCGCACTCCTCGTGCCCATCGCGGCCGGTATCTCCAAGGATCACGGTTGGGGAACGGTGTTCGGCATCGCGATGACCTTCAACCTGATCGCCGCCGCTCTCGCCCTGTTCGTGCTCAGGCCCATGAGAGCGCGCCATTTCGCGAAGGGTCACCAGACATATCCGGCGCCTGCAGACGCCACCGTACGACCCACGTGATGGCGATAGTTTAGCTCGAGTATTTTTCCGACATTGCAGGCCGGCGAGGCAGCGCCGGCCTGCCGGATTCACGAAGTTGGAGGCAACATGGCAACCGCAAACCCCACGCCGATTCAGCCCAAGAGCACGACCGCAGAGGACACTCTGCAACGAAAGAGTCGCGACGCAAGCGTGATCTCCGGCGGCCACCTGGTCGCCAAGGCTCTGAAGAACGAAGGGGTCGATACGATATTCACCCTTTGCGGCGGCCACATCATCGACATCTATGACGGCTGCGTCGATGAGGGTATCCGCATCATCGACGTGCGCCACGAACAGGTTGCCGCGCACGCGGCCGATGGTTACGCACGCCAGACGGGCAAGCTCGGCTGCGTCGTAACGACCGCCGGACCCGGATGCACGAATGCGGTCACGGGCGTCGCCACGGCCTTCCGTTCCGAGAGCCCGATTCTGCACATCGGCGGTCAGGGCGCGCTCACCCAGCACAAGATGGGTTCCCTGCAGGACCTCCCGCATGTCGAGCTGATGAGCCCCATCACCAAATTCGCAGCGACGGTCCCCGCCACGGAACGCGTGGCCGACATGATCGCCATGGCTGCGCGCGAGGCGTTCAACGGCGCCACCGGCCCGGTGTACCTGGAGATTCCCCGAGACGTGCTCGACCGCGAGGTCGACATCGCCAAGGCCGTCGTTCCTCAGCCCGGCAAGTATCGCGCGTCGACGCGTTCGGTCGGCGACCCGCGCGACATCGAGAAACTTGCCGACATTCTCGTCAATGCCGAGCGGCCCGCCATCCTCTATGGCCAGCAGGTTTGGACCGCCCGCGGCCACAAGGAAGCGATCGCACTGCTGCGCGGCCTCGACATCCCGGGGTATTTCAACGGTGCGAGCCGCGGGCTGCTGCCGCCGGGCGATCCGCATCATTTCGACCGTACGCGAACTCAAGCCTTTGCGAAAGCCGATGTCCTCGTGATCGTCGGTACGCCGTTCGACTTCCGAATGGGCTACGGCAAACGCATCAGCAAGGATCTGAAGCTGGTGCAGATCGACATGGACTACCGTACCGTCGGCAAGAACCGCGACATCGACTTGGGCCTGGTCGGCGATCCAGGCGCGATCTTGGGTGCGGTGCTGCAGGCGGCGTCGGGCCGCATCAAGGGCGACAAGCGTCAGGCGCGCCAGCAGTGGCTCAAGGAGCTGAGCGACGCCGAGGGCGTTGCCGCCGAGAAGCTCATGCCGCTGTTCAAGTCGAACAGCGTGCCGATTCATCCCTACCGCGTTGCTTGGGAGCTCAATGAGTTCCTGCGCGACGACACGATCTATATCGGCGACGGCGGGGACGTGGTGACCATCTCGGCGCAAGCGGTGCGCCCCCGGGGTCCTGGCCAATGGATGGATCCGGGTGCGCTCGGCTCGCTGGGAGTCGGCACCGGATTCGCGATCGCCGCGGGACTCGCGAACCCATCGAAGGAGGTCCTGTGCTACTACGGCGACGGTTCCTTCGGCATGACCGCCTTCGACATGGAGACGGCCAACCGCTTCGGTGTTCCGTACCTGGCGGTCATCGGCAACAACTCCGCGATGAACCAGATTCGCTACGGCCAGCTCGCGAAGTACGGCGAACAGCGCGGCAGTGTGGGCAACCTCCTGGGCGATGTCCCGTTCGGCAAGTTCGCCGAAATGCTGGGCGGCTACGGCGAGGAAGTACGCGACCCCGCACAGATCGCACCGGCGCTGCAGCGCGCGCGCGAGTCGATACGGAAGCTGCGCAAGTCGGCGGTGGTCAACATCTGGGTCGATCCGCGCGAGTACGCTCCGGGCACCAAGAATCAGACGATGTACAAGTGATCCGCGCAGGGAATCGTTCCGCGCAGGGAGATATGTATGGGTAAGGCTTTAGACGGGGTCCGCATTCTCGATTTCACGCACGTGCAGTCCGGCCCCACTTGCACGCAGCTGCTGGCATGGTTCGGTGCCGATGTGATCAAAATCGAGCGGGCGGGCGCCGGCGATATCACGCGCGAGCAGCTGCGCGACATCCCCGACGTGGACAGTCTTTACTTCACGATGTTGAACCACAACAAGCGCTCGGTGACGCTCGATACGAAAAGCGAGAGCGGCAAGCAAGTGCTCGAGAAACTGGTGAAGCACTGCGATGTGCTGGTGGAGAACTTCGCGCCGGGCGCTCTCGATCGCATGGGCTTTACTTGGGAGCGCGTTCAGGAACTCAACCCGCGCATGATCATGGCGTCCGTCAAGGGGTTTGGCCCCGGACCGTACGAGGACTGCAAGGTGTACGAGAACGTCGCACAGTGTGCGGGCGGTTCGGCCTCGACCACGGGATTCGATGACGGTCCGCCGTTGGTGACGGGC
>DATMNF010000050.1:0-14309 GCA_035569355.1 Steroidobacteraceae bacterium | reverse complement strand
GTCGGAATACGACTGGCCTTCGCCACTCCCGCCTACACTCATGGCCATGCGTAAGCTCTCCTAAGTTCCGGGACCAAAATGATCGGGCGTGGTGATGAATGCCACCTTGCGTATGCCGATCTGTTGCGTGGCGACGAGCACTTGGCCGACGAACTGGTAGCGGACCGCAGCATCGCCGCGAATGTGCACTTCAGGCTGCGGCTCCTCGCGGGCGATACCGCGCAGCTTCTGCTTCAGTTCTTCTTGGCCCGACAGAGCCTTGGTGTTCCAGTAAATGTCACCCTGCTTGTCGATGGCAATGGTGATGTTTTCGGGCTTGGTCTGAGTCGGCAGGTTGGTCGCTTTGGGTAGGTCCAGCTGCACCTGCTGGATGATGACCCGGATCGTGATGATGAAAATGATCAGGAGCACCAACATCACGTCGACCAGCGGCGTGACATTGATGTCCGACATCGCCTCCGCTTCTTCAGCACCACCGCCGACATTGATGGCCACGGGCTTTTACCTAGCGAGCCGCCGCGGGAGCGGCGGGCTTGGTAATTCCCGGCGGCGATCCACCCTTTTCCATGCCCAAACCCATCTTGGCCCCCGAGATCAAGTAGGCATGCAACTCATGGGTGAAGTGGCTGACCATTTCCTGGACACCCTTATTGCGACGCAACAGAATGTTGTAGCCCAACACCGCGGGTACCGCGACGGCGAGGCCGATGGCGGTCATGATCAATGCTTCACCGACGGGGCCGGCCACCTTGTCGATGGAAGCCTGTCCGGCCACGCCGATTGCGATCAGTGCGTGGTAGATGCCGATGACCGTGCCGAGCAGCCCGACGAAAGGGGCCGTCGCACCGACGGACGCGAGCACGGGCAAGCCCGATTGCATGCGGCTGATTACCGTGTCGGCGGTCCGCTGCAGCGACTCGGTGATCCATTCGCTGGTGCCGATGGCCCCGGACAATCGCGACTTGTTGGTCTCGTGATATTCATACGCTTGCCTGCCGGTCTCCGCCAGGGCACGAAATGGATTCGACTCGCCCTTCAATTTTTGGAGTGCGTCGGTCAGGCTCGAGGAAGACCAAAACTCCTTCTCGGCCTCCATTGCCTGCTTGCGCTGGCGGCGTTGGTCGAAAAACTTGGTGATCATGATGAACCACGTCAGCAGCGACATGATCAACAAAATGAGGAGGATTGATCTGGCGATAATATCGCCATTCTGGATCAGGGCCCCAAGGCCATATGGGTTTTCAACAGCTGTCTCATTCATTGACCGATTCCCTCTAAAAACTTTAAGTAAGTGTAATAGTTAGAAATTAACTTAGTTCTTCATCGCTACTTGCCCGTGAGCTTCCAGACAATCGGAATGGAAACTGTCTTCTCGATCGGCTTGCCGTTTTCGGTTGCCGGCATCATGCGTTGGCCATGCACTCCTTTCAAACAGGCTTCGTCCAAGCGCGGAAACCCCGAGCTCGTCTGAATGGATTCATTCGTGATCTTGCCCTCGGCGGAGACCGTCATCAGCACGATGCACCGGCCTTCTTCGTTGGCACGCTTCGATGCGTCGGGATAAAAATCCTCGCCGATCTTCAAAGGATGCTTCGGATCCATCCTGGGCGGCGTACCGGGTGCTGGCGGTGCGGCCACGACCGGCGCCGGCGGCGGCTTGTTGACCTGAGTGGTCTGCGTGATCGCCGTGGTCTCTACCAGCGGTTGTTGGACGTCGACGAATTCCGGCGGCGGCACATACGGTTTGATTTCTTCGAGCTTGGGTGGCGGCGGCGGCGGCTTATCGACGTCCTTGGGCTTGTCGATCTGCGCGATTTCCACCGGAGGAATAATCGTCTGTACGAGCTTGCCGGCCAATCCAGTGTAGAACGCCCAAACCATGACGACGTGCAGAAGAATGACGGCAATAAGGGCCGCACCCCGCTTGCCTGAAAACAATGACGGCTCTTCGTATTTATACATAAGTCTACGCGACCCTACCCCTCGATCGATTCATCTATTGGCACCGCACGCGCCGAGCATACGCGCGTCTCGAAGGCAGCGCCTTCTTCCAAAAAGCGTCCCTTCGTTCCCTCCGGTGAGTAAAGAGACTGACACACATCGCGCCTTTACTGCAAGCGCGACTTTAACCTAAGAATGACCGCTATCAAGCGCTGGCATCGCTATGTCTTTACGGCACGTGCGGCGCGGCGCGGCGCCCTTTCCTCTAGATCCGTGACCGCACCCAAGGACGCGCTGCTGACCTGCCGCGCATACTTCGCCAACGCACCGCGGCGCGCATACGGTTTCGGCGCCAGCCAAGATTTGCGACGGCGCTTCAGCTCCGCCGCGCCGACATGCAAGGTTATTTCGCGACTCTCCGCATCGATTGAAATGCCGTCCCCGGTCTTGACCAAGGCCAGCGGGCCGCCGAGCGCCGCCTCCGGCGATACGTGCCCGACGACGAATCCGTGGCTGCCGCCCGAAAATCGCCCGTCGGTAATCAAAGCAACGTCCTTCCCCAAGCCCTTGCCCATGATGGCGCCCGTGGGACTCAGCATCTCACGCATGCCGGGTCCGCCCCGCGGACCCTCGTAGCGAATGACCACCACGTCGCCGGACCGAACCTTGCCGCCCAGAATTCCCTTCAAGGAAGCTTCCTCGGAATCGAATACGCGCGCGGTGCCTCGAAAACGCAGCCCCTCCTTCCCTGTAATTTTTGCAACGGCGCCTTCCGGAGCGAGATTTCCGTAAAGCACCACCAAGTGGCTGTCCTTTTTGATGGGATCGGCGAGGGCGCGCACGATCGGCTGGCCCTGCGGGTAGGGTGCGACCTCGCGCAAATTCTCGGCCAGCGTGGCGCCCGTGACGGTCAGGCAATCGCCTTGCAGCAAACCCGCGTCCAAAAGACTTTTCATCAGCGGCTGAATTCCGCCGATGGCCACGAGCTCGGACATGGAGTAGCGCCCGCTTGGGCGCAAGTCGGCCAATACAGGGACGCGTTTGCCAATCCGCGTGAAATCGTCGAGCTCGAGTTTGACATTGGCGGACGACGCGATGGCCATCAGATGCAGCACCGCATTCGTCGATCCCCCGAGGGCGATGACCACGGTGACCGCGTTCTCAAAGGATCGGCGCGTCAAGATCTGCCGCGGCGTCAAACCCAATTTGATCAAATTGACCACGGCCGCGCCGGCGCGCGCGCAATCGTCGCGCTTCTGCACGGAGATCGCCTCCTGGGCCGAACTGTTCGGCAAACTCATGCCGAGCGCCTCGATGGCGGAAGCCATGGTGTTGGCCGTGTACATCCCGGAACAGGATCCGGGCCCCGGAATCGCGGTGCGCTCGACGAATTTGAGCTGCTGTTCGGACACGCTCCCCTGTGCGTAGCCACCGACCGCCTCGAATACCGACACGATATCCCGCTTGTCGGATCCGGGCCGTATGGTGCCCCCGTAGACAAACACCGCAGGCCGGTCGAGGCGTGCCAACGCCATCATGCACCCGGGCATGTTCTTGTCGCACCCGCCGATCGCCACTACGCCATCAAAGCCCTGGGCGCCGGCCACCGTTTCTATGGAATCGGCGATGACCTCGCGCGAGACCAACGAATAGCGCATGCCGGGCGTGCCCATGGAAATGCCGTCCGACACGGTGATGGTACCGAACGTGATCGCTTTGGCGCCCGCCGCCTCCGCACCGCCGGCTGCCAGGCTCGCCAGCTCGCCAATATGCATATTGCAGGGCGTCAAATTGCTCCACGTCGACGCGATGCCGACCTGCGGCTTTTCGAAATCGGCATCGGCGAACCCGACGGCCCGCAGCATCGCTCGGCTCGGCGTCTGCTTCACCCCATCGACCACGATGCGCGAATGGCGACGAGTATCGACCGGGCTGGATTTTCTTGGCATGTGCTTTGGGCCCTTGCAGGGTGATGACTATGGAGAAAATTGGGGTGCGCAGCATAAACACCCGCATTGCCCGGGCGCAACGCCTATTCGCGCGAGCGCTAGGCCGTCCCGTAGCGCTGCACCAGGTATCGATAGACTCCGCGCAGCCCTTGCGCCTCGGCACCGATGCTGCGGCCGGGACGATCCTTCGCGTTCCACGCATAGAGATCGATGTGCATCCAAGGCGTGGAGTCGCTCACGAAACGCTTCAGGAACAGCGCACCGAATATGGCTCCGGCAAGTGTCGATGAGGCGACATTGTTCAAATCCGCGACTTTGCTGGCGAGTTCATCGTCGTAACTCAGCCACAGCGGCATCGGCCACAGGGGATCGTGCTCGAAGCTCGCCACGCGGGCGAGCTCCTGCACGATGCCGTCGTCGTTGCCGAACAACGCGGGCAGTTCCGGCCCGAGCGCGACGCGTGCCGCTCCGGTGAGCGTCGCGAAGTCGATGATCAAGTCCGGCTTGTCGGCATCGGCGAGCGCCAGCGCGTCGCAAAGCACCAGCCTACCTTCCGCATCCGTATTGCCGACCTCGACCGTCAATCCCTTGCGCGTGGCGAGCACATCGCCGGGCCGGTAGGCGTCGCCGCCGACGGCGTTTTCCACCGCCGGCACGAGCACTCGAAGCTCGGCACGTACCCTTACGCTCATCAGCATGTGCGCGAGCGCCAACGCCACGGCGGCGCCGCCCATATCCTTTTTCATGAGGGCCATGCCGGACGCGGGCTTCAAGTCCAGGCCGCCGCTGTCGAAGCACACGCCTTTGCCCACCAGGGTCAAACGTGGAAAGCTTTCCGCGGCCCGCGGCTTCCAGCGCAGCTCGATCAGCCGGGGCGCCTCGCTGCTCGCGCGCCCCACCGCATGAATGGCGGGGAAGTTTGCCTCGAGCAGGCGCTCGCCCACCCACTCGTGATACGCGGCCTCGTGGCGCTCGGCCAGCCTTCTCGCGGCAGCCGCGAGCTCCTCGGGACCCAGGTCCTGGGCAGGCGTATTGATCCAATCGCGCGCCATGCACGACGACTCCGCCGCAAGCGCCACGAATTGCATATCGGCGTTCGACGGCGCTTCGACGCTCGCAGCCTCGCACTTGGCCGCACGGTATCGGTCGAACCGATAGCCTCCGTAGGCGAAACCCAAACACAACTGCGTGGCCTCATCGCGCGTGAATTGTTGGGCGAGATGGAAGCGGCGCGGCGGCAGCCGCTCGACGAGGCCCGCCGCATGCCAAAGCGCTAGTTCTCCCTGGCGTTTGCCCAGCCCCCCCACTGCCCCCGCGATCCCGCCGGCGGCATCCGGCAACAGCACGACCCGATGCTTTTCCCCTTTGAAATTCTGCACGCCAAGCCAGCGCCCGACCGACGCCGGCTGCGACGCACGCCAGGCTTCAATCTCGTTCTCGTACAGCAACCACAAGGGAATCGAATCGCTGTTATCGAGACTCATGAGAGTGCTTCCTCGCGAAGCGGCGGGCACCTGGGAATGTGTTGCATCATAGGAGATTCTGTGGTGCTATTTAAGGTTAGTTTCAAGGCAACAGCGATGATAACGGACCCCGCTCAAGGCTAGTAGCCTGTCTGGTCACGTGGAGTGCTCAGACGGGCTCCGAAGTCTCCAAGCGGGGTCTTGCATTTTTGAGATTGGATTTTTGGTTCACAGGAGAATTTCATGCGTTTGTATTCGCAAAAAGACGTCGACAAGAAAGCACTGCGCGGCGCGCGCATTGCAATCTTGGGCTACGGCAGCCAAGGTCGAGCGCACGCGCTCAATTTGCACGACAGTGGTTACGACGTGGTCGTCGGCGTCCGCAAAGGCGACAGCTGGAACAAAGCCAAGAAGGACGGCCTCAAGGTCATGGAACCCGCGGCGGCTGTCAAGGGAGCGCAGCTGGTTGCGATGCTCGTGCCTGACCTGACCCAAAAATCCCTGTATGCCGAGCTCAAAAACGTCTTTGAAAAAGGCGCCACGCTGCTCTTTGCCCACGGCTTCAATATTCACTTCAAGCAGATCAAGCCGCGTAAAGACCTGGACGTGGTTCTCATCGCGCCGAAGGGCCCCGGAGATTTGGTGCGGCGTCAGTACCAACAGGGACGCGGCGTGCCTTGTCTGATCGCGGTGGCGCAGAATCCTTCCAAGCACGCCAAGGCCAAAGCCCTCGCGTATGCGGACGGCATCGGCGGCACTCGGGGCGGCGTCCTGGAGACGAGCTTTGGCGAGGAGACCGAGACGGACCTGTTCGGCGAGCAAGCGGTGCTGTGCGGCGGCGCCACCGAACTCGTGGTCAAAGGCTACGAGACTTTGGTCGAAGCCGGCTATCAGCCCGCGGTTGCCTACTACGAATGCCTGCACGAACTGAAATTGATCGTCGACCTCCTGCATGAGGGTGGCATCACCAAAATGCATCGCTTCATCAGCGAGACGGCCAAATACGGCGACCTGACTCGCGGCCCGCGCATCGTCAACAAGGCCACGAAGAAGGAGATGCGCAAGATTCTGGGTGAGATCCAGCAAGGCAAATTTGCGCGCCAATGGATTGCGGAGAACAAGGGCGGCCGGCGCAAGTACTCGAAGCTTTTGAAAGCGGATCTCACGCACTCGATCGAGAAAGTCGGAGCCGCCTTGCGTGCCCGCATGCCCTGGTTGGAATCCGGCAGAGCGTGATCTCAAGTCCCATGCGCACCCTGTTCGACAAGGTATGGGCGGCACACGAGGTCGTGGCTGAGACCGCGGAAACTCCAGCGGTGCTGTACGTCGATCTGCACCTGATCCACGAGGTGACTTCGCCGCAGGCGTTCAGCGTGCTCAAGGGCTTGGGGTTGCCGGTGCGACGTCCGGACCGGACCCTCGCAACCATGGATCATTCGACGCCTACCAGTACCGAACAGGTATTCGGCAATGTGCCCATCAAGGTGGATGCGGCGGCGAAGCAAGTGCGTCAACTCGAGCAAAACGCAGCCGAGTTCGGCGTCGAGTTGTTCGGCATGCGCGACGCGCGGCGCGGCATCGTGCACGTGATCAGTCCGGAACTTGGAGCGACCCAGCCGGGCATGACCATCGTCTGCGGCGACAGCCATACCAGCACGCATGGAGCATTTGGCGCTCTGGCGTTCGGGATCGGCACCACCGAGGTGGGTCATGTGTTCGCGACTCAATCGTTGTTGCAGCGCAAGCCGAAAACCTTTGCGATCAACGCCGAAGGCCGGCTGCGTCCCGGCGTGACTGCAAAGGATTTGATACTCGCCGTCATCGGCAAGATCGGCGTCTCAGGCGGCACGGGCCACGTGTTCGAATATCGCGGGTCGGCCGTTCGCGCCCTGTCCATGGATGAGCGGATGACGGTGTGCAACATGTCGATCGAAGCGGGCGCGCGCGCCGGGATGATCGCCCCGGATGAGGTCACCTTCGCCTACCTCGAAGGCAAACCTCGCGCTCCCAAGGGCAAGGAATGGGACGAAGCGGTGACGCGGTGGCGGAGCCTCATCACCGATCCGGACGCCAAGTTCGACGCGGCGGTCGACATCGATGCCTCCGCCGTCGAGCCGATGATCACTTATGGCACGAATCCGGGCATGGTGCTGCCGATCGGTGCCACCATTCCTCACAAGACGGGCGACGAGGTTTTCGACAAGGCGTTGCGCTACATGGGGTTTCACCAGGGCGATGCCATGCTCGGCAAGCCGGTCGATGTCGTTTTCATCGGCAGTTGCACCAACGGACGGCTCGCCGATTTGCGGGCCGCCGCGCACATACTGAAGGACCGCAAGGTTGCGCGCGGCGTGCGTTTGCTCATCGTGCCGGGCTCTCAGGAGGTCAAGCGCGAAGCCGAAGCGGCCGGTTACGCCGAGATTTTCAAGGCGGCGGGTGCAGATTGGCGCGAATCGGGCTGCTCGATGTGCTTGGGGATGAACGGCGATACCGTGGGCACCGGCCAATACTCCGTCAGCACCAGCAATCGCAATTTCGAAGGACGCCAAGGCGTGGGTGCACGAACCCTGTTGGCGAGTCCATTCACCGCGGCAGCGAGTGCGGTGCTAGGCAGGATCGCCGATCCGCGGGAGATGCTGCAGTGACACCCGTGATTCGCGTTCATTCCAAAACCGTGGTGATTCCCTCGAGCAATATCGACACGGACCAGATCATACCGGCAAGATTTTTGACCACGACGACCAAGCAGGACTTGGGAGCACAGCTGTTCGCCGATTGGCGCTATCGAGCCGACGGCAGCCCGAATCCGGACTTCGCGTTGAATCGCCCGCAGGCGCGCGGCGCCCAAGTGTTGGTGACGGGCCGCAATTTTGGCTGCGGCTCGTCGCGCGAGCACGCGCCCTGGGCGCTCTTGGAGTTTGGCTTCCGCGCGGTCATCAGCACGGAAATTGCCGACATCTTTCGCGGCAATTCCCTGAAGAACGGGCTGTTGCCGATCGTGGTGGACGACGCCACGTCCCGTTGGTTGCTCGATCATGCGGGCGCCGAAGTCGACATCGATCTTCAAACGTCGCGTTTGACGCTGCCGACAGGGGCATCGGTCAGCTTCCCGATGGAGGCGTTTGCGCGCCACTGTCTCATGAACGGCGTCGATGAACTCGGTTATCTGCGGAGCAAGGTCGCCGATATCGAGCGCTACGAAGCGGCGCGTTCCTGGTGAAGGCGCTCATCGCAGTTCTCGCCGGCGACGGGATCGGCGGCGAGGTCACCGCCGAAGCGGTGCGCACGCTCGAAGGCGTGGCGGCGCGTTTCGGGCACCGCTTCGAGTTTCAAGCGGCGCTTCTGGGCGGTGCCGCCATCGACGCGACGGGTGAGGCGCTGCCGCGCGCCACGCTGGAATTGGCGCAGCGCGCGGATGCGATTCTGTTGGGTGCGGTCGGCGGCCCGAAGTGGTCTCCCGATGCCAAGGTTCGCCCCGAACAGGGACTGCTGCAGTTGCGCAAGGCGCTCGGGCTCTTCGCCAATCTGAGGCCTGTGGTGCCGCACCCGGCGGTACTCGATGCCTCACCGATCAAAGCGGAATTGCTGCACGGCGTTGACATCATGGTCGTGCGCGAATTGACGGGCGGCATCTATTTCGGCGAAAAAACGCGCACCGCAACCGAAGCGGTCGACATATGCCGTTACACCGTCGGGGAGATCGAGCGCGTGGTGCGCCTAGCGGCCGGCTTGGCCGTGGCCCGCCGCGGCCGTTTGACATCGATCGACAAGGCGAACGTGCTCGAGACCTCGCGGCTGTGGCGGGCGGTGGTCGAGCGGATCATGGCGCGCGAGTTTCCCGGCGTGCGCGTCGAACACATGCTGGTCGACGCCGCGGCGATGCATCTGCTCAAGCGGCCGCGCGACTTCGATGTGATCGTGACCGAAAATATGTTCGGCGATATTCTCACCGACGAAGCCTCCATGCTGGCCGGCTCCCTCGGCCTGCTGCCCTCGGCATCCTTGAGCGCAAGTTCCCGCGGCGGGGTGTTCGAACCCATCCATGGATCTGCGCCGGACATCGCCGGCCGCGGGATCGCCAATCCCTATGGCGCGATTTTGAGCGCGGCGCTGCTGCTGCGGTACTCTCTGCAATTGGAGACCGAGGCGCGCGCGGTCGAATCGGCCGTCTCGCGTGCCATAGACTCCGGAGCGCTGCCCGCCGATCTCGCCGCCGCGGGCGCAGCCGCACGCAGCGCGATTACGACGCGTGCCGCCGGAGATGCGGTGCTGGCTGGACTGTAGCCGCTCGTTCGAGTCCGGCGGCAAGGTCGGCCACCAGATCCGCCGGATCTTCGATTCCCACGGAGACGCGCAGCAGACCCGGTCCGATGCCCGCGCGCACGCGCGCCGATTCTTCCATGCCGGCGTGAGTCATGCTCGCGGGATGCGAGATCAGACTCTCCACACCGCCGAGCGACTCGGCGAGGGTGAAGCATTCAAGTCCGGATAGGAAAGCCTCGACCGCCGCCTCGCCCCCGTAAAGTTCGAAACTCAACATCGCACCGAAGCCGCTCTGCTGGCGTCGCGCGATCTCATGCCCCGGATGCTCGGGAAGGCCCGGGTAATACACACGCTCGACGCAGGAATGTTTGGTCAGCAGATCCACCACCGCGGCGGTGTTCTCGGCATGCACGCGCATGCGTGCGTGCAGGGTACGCACCCCGCGCAGGGTGAGGAAGCTGTCGAACGGCGCTCCGGTAACGCCGATGGCGTTCGCCCACCACGCAAGGTTGTCCTTGAGGTCCGTCGTCGCGGTGACGACGACGCCCCCCACCACGTCGCTGTGCCCATTCAGATACTTGGTCGTCGAATGCATGACCATGTCGGCGCCCAGCTCGAGCGGCCGCTGCCATATCGGCGAGAGAAAGGTATTGTCCACGACCGCCAGCGCATCGACCGAGTGCGCCGCGTCGGCGATCGCCCGAATATCGACCACCCTCAACAACGGATTGCTGGGTGTCTCGATCCAAACCAGCTTCACGTCCGGCGTGAGTGCCGCTTGCAAGGCGGCCGGGTCGGCCTGATCGATGAAATCGACGACGAGTTTGCCTTGCGCGTGCAGGGCAGCGAGCATTCGGTAGGTCCCGCCGTAGCAATCGTAGGGTGCGATGAGCCTCGCGCCGCTCGGCAGCGTCGCCAATATCAAGGCAATGGCCGACAGCCCCGTGCAGGTGACAACCGCGGCGGCGCCGCCCTCGAGGTCCGCCAAGGCGTTGCTCAGCTGATCGCGCGTCGGATTTCCGGAACGTGTGTAGTCGTACTTGCGCGGCTTGCCGTATTTCTCGAAGGCGAAATTCGTCGACAAATAAACCGGCGGTACCACCGAACCGAACTGTGCGTCCGACTCGAGCCCTGCGCGAACCGATCGCGTCGCAATGTTCTTGTTTCGGCGTACTTTGTTGCTCATGTCCATGGCTCCGCAAGGGCTAGTTTGATGATGGCGGTCAAGGCCGCGCCTTCCTTCAGGAATGCGTCATGGCCGTAAATGGAATTGATTTCGATCAGCTGGCGCGGCCCGTTGAGTCGCGCCGACAAGGCCTGCATGTCGTTGAACGGCACCAGTTGATCTTCGCGAACCGCGATCAGCGTTGCCGGGGTATGGACCTGCGTCGCATCCATCTCATGCAAGTCGATCGATTCGCTCAGCACGAGGAACGACTCTGCGCGATACTTCTGCACGTAGTCGTCGCCGCGGGCGAACAGGTAATCCTCGATGGGGAATCGAAAGCGATTCCCGTTGCGCGTCGGCGCACCGCCGAAGCGCAGTTGAAATTCCACGGCGCTGCGGTAGGTAGCCATGGCGAGCGCCCGCCCCAGCTTGAGTCCCCCGGGGCCGTCGCCGCGCGCAATCGCCTCGCGAACGATCTGCCGTTGCACGCTGCGCCAGGCGGTCGAGAGCACTTGGGCCTTGTCGGCGGCGCTCAAGACGACGATGTGCTTCACCAGTTCGGCGTAGCGCTGCGCAAAGCACAGCGCCACCATTCCCCCGTAAGAGGCGCCGACGATGGCATGCAGCGGCTTCAATTTGAGATGCCGGACGACGGCGGCCAAGGCATCGGCTTGGTCGTAGGAGCTCAAGGGCGGAAATTTATCGCCGCTCTGCGGCGTTGAGCTCGCACCGTGGCCGCCGAGGTAATCCATTCCAAGAACACGATATGCTTTGGTATCGACGCCCTGCCCGGGACCGACGATCTCCGGCCACCATGCCTCCCCCGGCGGTCCGGCCACGATTCGGTGCGCGGAGATCCCCCCGAGGACGGCAATCACCGGTGCATCGTGCGGACCCGCCAGCCGGAAGGCCACTTTCGCATCCGGCAGGACATCGCCGTAATGCAGCTTGAAGGGCTCCCGGAGCCGCAATGTCTGGTCGATTCGATTTGAAGATTTTTCGGCCACGTACCGCTCGCTCCATGGAGGTTTACATAACCCCTGTAGCGCCGCGCTCGTAGCCAGTTGCAACGGCAGAAACCCGTGCAATTGACCGCCTATCTACCGGATTCGAGCTCGAAGCCCCAATCCGCAGGAGTTGGCACCGTTCCTAAGTTCCAAGGGAACCTAAAGGTGGTTGCCCCGGCTTCTAAGGGCCTTTCCCTCAGCCGGTCTAGATAGGTGCGTGAATTTTAGGCATCGCCTCAAGTTGCGTCAAGGCATTTTGACGATCGCCGCTTGCGGTTGCGGCAATAATGTATTAATGTATTAGTGCGTTAATACATTAGTCGAACCGAGCGGCCTGGGGCCCAATGAAAACGAATCGTCCGGTCACGCCGCGGCAGGAGCAGCAACACGAACGCGCCCTGTGCTCGGCGATATTGGCGCTGCGCAGCGTCGAAGAATGCAGGAGTTTCTTCCGCGATCTGTGCACGCCGGCGGAATTGCAGGCGATGGCGGACCGCTGGGCCGTGGTCGAGCTGCTCGAGCGCGGCCTCCCCTACCGTGAGATCCACAGGCAAACGGGGGTCAGCGTCACGACGATCGGCCGCGTGGCGCGCTACCTCACATCCGGAAACGGCGGCTACCGCGCGGTCACCGAGCGGCTCAAGCTCAATGGCTAACGGCACCAATTCCGCGGACACGCGTCTCAAGATAGCCGTGCAAAAGAGCGGCCGGCTCACCGACAGCTCGCTCGACCTGCTGTCGCGCTGCGGCCTCAAGTACAGCCGCGGCAAGGACCAGCTCATGTGCTACGGCGAGAACATGCCGCTCGACGTGCTGTTCGTGCGCGACGACGACATTCCGGATCTCGTGCAAGAGGATGTGTGCGACTTGGGACTGGTGGGCTTGAATGTCGTGCAGGAAAAGAGCCTGGCGTTCGCCGCCCGCGCCATCGCGCCGCTGTTCGAAACGGTGCAACTCCTCGACTTCGGCCGCTGCAGGCTGTGCATCGCGGTGCCGGACGGATTCGACTATCGCGGCGCGCAATCGCTGCAGGGCAAGCGCATCGCGACGACCTACCCGCACATCCTGGAGCGCTTTCTCGCGGACCGCGGCATTGCCGCCGAGGTGGTCGTTCTCTCCGGTTCCGTGGAAATCGCGCCGCGCCTCGGGCGGGCTGATCTGATTTGCGATCTCGTGTCGACCGGATCCACCCTGGCGGCGAATCATTTGCGGCAGGCCGAGACGGTGCTCGAAAGCCAGGCGGTGCTGATCCGCACGCCGGTGCCGATTGCACCGGAAAAACAGGAGTGGACCCGGCGCCTGCTGATGCGCATCGACGGAGTCGAGCAGGTCAAGGGCAGCAAGTACATCATGCTGCATGCGCCTCGTTCCGCCTTGCCGGCCATCGCGAAACTCCTGCCGGGCAGCGAGGCACCCACGGTCATTCCGCTCGAAGGCCGCGGAGACCGGGTGGCCGTTCATGCGGTATGCCGCGAGAACGTATTCTGGGAAACGCTCGAGGAACTGAAGAGCGCCGGCGCCACATCGGTGCTGGTGCTTCCGGTCGAGAAGATGCTGGCCTAGTGCGTATTCTCGACTGGCAATCCCTGTCCCCTGCGCAGCGCGATCTCGCCTTGCGCCGCCCGGCGCAACGCGATGCCGCCGCCACGATGCAAGCCGTGCAGGAGATCATCGCCGCGGTGCGCCGGGAAGGCGATGCGGCCATTCTCACCCTCACCGAAAAGTTCGATCAGGTTCGCCCGGCCTCATTGCGGGTCACGCCGCAGGAATTCGAGGCGGCGGAGCGCGCGTTGGACGCCGTACAAAACGCCGCGATCGAAACCGCGATTTCGAACGTGCGGCGATTTCACGCCGCCCAAACCGCTCAGCCGCTGCGCGTCGAGACGGCGCCGGGGGTGGTGTGCGAGCGTTTCAGCGTTCCGATCCGCGCGGTCGGCCTCTATGTGCCGGCAGGCTCCGCTCCATTGCCTTCCACCGCCATCATGCTCGCCGTTCCCGCCGCCATCGCCGGCTGTCCGGTGCGCGTGATGTGTACTCCTCCGGCGCGCAATGGCGCCGCGGATCCCGCGGTGCTGGTTGCCGCGCGCAAGTCCGGCATCGACCAAGTATTCAAGGTGGGCGGTGCTCAAGCCATCGGCGCCATGGCGTACGGAACCGCGACCATTCCAAAGTGCGACAAGGTGTTCGGGCCGGGCAATTCGTTCGTCACGACCGCCAAACTCCTGGTATCGCAGGATGCCGCGGGTGCGGCCGCGGACCTTCCGGCCGGCGTAACCGAAGTGATGGTGATCGCGGATGACAGCGCCCGCGCGGACTTCGTCGCCGCCGATCTGCTCGCGCAGGCAGAGCACAGTCCCGAGGCGCAGGCGCTGTTGATTACGACATCCCTCTCGCTGGCCGAGGCCGTGGCGCGGCAAGTGCGGCAGCAAAGCGCGTCCCTATCGCGAGCGGCAATACTGGCGAAGTCCGTCGAACACATGCGGCTCCTGATCGTCGACAGGCTCGAGACGGCATTCGA
>DATMNF010000049.1:0-37966 GCA_035569355.1 Steroidobacteraceae bacterium | reverse complement strand
AGGTGCAGGTTACCTCGTAAAACTGACTTGCAAACTTATAGTTGCCAACGAAGACAACTACGCTCTAGCTGCCTAATCGCAGCTGAACCCTGACCGGCCTGTGCTGATGCGAACGGTTCAGGGGTAGCGCTCATCAGCTAGTGGGACACACGTGCCTGGGGTGTGTCTTGCGAATCGCTACCGGGCTGGCTGCACACTTTCCCTGCCCGTCGGGTCAGTGAGCGGCGAGAACAATAGACGCGGCTACGTACGTAGATCTTGTAGCGTAGGACTTATGGACGGGGGTTCGATTCCCCCCGGCTCCACCAATTTCCCAGGAGGCTGCGCGTGGGCCGCCCCTCGATGCGGTCGATTTGCTGCACGCCGGGATATGCTCTAGGCTCCGACCCAAGTGTTGCTTCGGGGCGGAATTGGGAATTCATGACGCGGATTGAAGTGCCGAATTCCTCTGGAAGACGCGGGTCTCGCGGCCGCATGGGTCGCTGGTTCGTCGTATTGCTGGTGGCGCTCATGGTCGGCGCCGGACTCTGGACTTGGTTGACGTTGGCGTGGGCGTACGCCGAGGGTGAGCGCGCAGGCGTGCTGCAGAAATTCGTGCGGCGCGGCTGGATTTGCAAGACCCAAGAGGGCGAGATTGCCCTGTACTACGGCGGCGGCCAATACATGGGTGCAGGCATGACGCCGCAATTGTGGGACTTCAGCGTGCGCGACAAATCGGTCGCCGCCAACTTGAACAAGGCCGTCGGCCACCGAGTCCAACTTCATTACACGGAGCATCCGGGAATACCGACCCCGTGCTTCGCAGAGACGCGTTTCTTCGTCGATCGCGTGACGGTGACCGACAACGAGCCGGCCTCCCTGCCCGCGCCGGCGGCCCCGAAGGCGCCGGCGGGTCCGCCTACCCCTTAGAGAATCGCCGCCGCGAATTCGCCACTTGCTCGGCGATGCTCACCGCGGTTCGCAACGCAAGAAGTCCGTCCTCGCCGCTCACCTGCGGGGGGCTGCCGTTCGCGGCACAATCAAGGAAGGCGGCGATTTCATCCTTGAGCGCATCACCCTGCTCGTAGTTATTTTCCTCGATGGCGACTTGCGGCATGCCGTCCACACCGACGCCCGCGCCCTTGCGGATTACCGTCAGCACCTTTTGCTGCAGGTCGAGCGAGATGTAGGCATCATCCTGAAATAGCCGCAGCTTGCGTTCCGTTTTCAGGCTCACTCGGCTCGCCGTTGCGTTTGCCACACAGCCGTTGGCGAAGCGCAAGCGGGCATTGGCGATATCGACTTCTCCGGAAAATACGCTGCTGCCGATCGCGTCGACCGACACCACGGGCGAGCGCACGATGCTCAAGATCAAGTCGATGTCATGGATCATCAAATCCAGCACCACGTCAACGTCGGTGCCGCGATGCTTGAAAGGCGCGAGCCGCGCCGACTCGATGAAGCGCGGAACCGTCAAAGTCGGCTGCACGGCCTGAACCGCGGCATTGAAGCGCTCCAAGTGACCGACCTGCAGCACGCGGTTGGCGCGGTGCGCGAGTTCAATGAGACTTTGCCCCTCCGCTACGGTCACGGTCATCGGCTTCTCGACCAACACGCTCGCACCGGAGTCGAGAAAATCCTTGGCGACCTCGAAGTGAAGGGGAGTCGGAGTCACGACGCTCACGGCATCGACGTGACCCAGCAATTCGCGATAGTCGGCGTAGGCCGCCACGCCCAATTCCGCCGCCACCGCCGAGCGCGCCTGCGCGGACGGATCGGCGACGCCCACCAAGTGCGAGTCGGGCAGGCTCGCATATTTCTGGGCGTGAAATCGGCCTAAATAGCCGACGCCGACCACCGCAGTGCGCATCAAGGCGGCGCGTCTCGCCGCCACTTGCTGCGAGCGCGGTAATCCTGCCGCAGCTGCAAGGTGGCTCCGCCGATGATCGCGAGCGCCGCGCCGCCAAAGCACGCCAGCCCCCGCCAGATGGTCCAGACTCCGGCCGAGAGCGACCACAACATCATTCCAATGGCCAAGATCGCGCCGACGGCGATCAAGACCCAGGGCTTTGCGTCGTACAGAGTTTGAGGGGTCCAGGAGCGCATGATGCGATTCTACAGCGCTTGGGCGGCCACGGGCCGGATTCGTTTACAATCCCGGCCATGCCTATCCGGAGAATTCTCTCGAATGCGGGCCTTCGCAGCCCCTGGTCCGTGGAGCTTGCGCTGGCCGCCCTGGGGCTCCTTATCGGTGTGGGTCTCATGCCCCTGCTAATCTTTTACGCGGGCGCCGCAGCGCTCGGCCGCTACGATGGAGCCAGCCTCGGAACCCTCTATCGCAGCCTCATGCTTGGCCTGGGCGAAGGGTCGCTCGCCGCCTGGGCGGTGCTTTTGGGCCCATACGGCCTTTACGTGCTCTTCAAAGCCCTTCGAGCCTGGTGGAGGGCCAGCGCTCGGTTAACCTAATCCACGACTCAAGTTCTGTGCCGCCTGGACGCTAACTGACAATAAGCGGATTTTGATCCGGTTTTGACTGTTGGAGCCATGCGCGTGAATCCCGAGATCGAGGCTAATCTTCGTAGGTCTGTGAATTTCCCCTCGCCGCCCGGCGTGGCGACGCACATCATCGAACTCGCGCAAGATCCGGACATCGAGATGGGCAAGGTCGCCAAGGCGCTGAGCATGGACTCGGCCTTGTCGACGAAAATTCTGCGCATCGCCAATTCGCCGTTGTATGCGCAACGCCGCAAGAGCGAGAACCTGCGGCAAGCCCTGGTCGTGCTTGGGTTGAATGCCACCCTGACGCTCGCCTTGAGTTTTTCGCTGGTCAAGTCGCTGCGCGGCGGTAAAGCGAACGGTCTTTCCTATGGACTGTATTGGCGCCGAGCTCTGCTGGCGGCGACCGCGGCGCGCGCGCTCGGCGATGCCATGCGTCAATCGCTGGCCGAAGAGATATTCCTGGCGGCGCTGCTCCAGGATGTGGGCATGCTCGCGCTCGACAAGGCGGTACCCGATTTGTATTCCCAAGGAGAGGCTCTGCAGCGCAACCATGCGGCGCTCGCCGAGCACGAGAAGAAGCGCCTGCAAGTCGATCATGCGCAAGTCGGCGGCTGGTTGATGGAATGCTGGCATCTGCCCGAACGGCTGCATCGTGCCATCAACAATAGCCACCGATTGGAACTCTCCTTGAGCAGGGAGCCCGCGCAAGTCTTCGATCGTTGCGTCGCACTGTCGGGCCCGGTGGCGGATCTATTCTTGCTCGAACCTGAGCAGCGCCAATTTGCCGAGACCGCGCTGTGCGCGGAACGCAGCCTGGGCCTCGATAAGATGGCATTCGGGCAGGTCTTGGGGACGATCGGCGCCATGATTCCGGAAACGGAAGCCATTTTCGAAGCCGATCTGTTGGAAAAACAGCATCCCGAACTGATTCTCGAACACGCACGCGAGGTCTTGATGCTGCGCAGCCTGCACGCGCTCCGAGAAATCAACGCGCTGCGATCGGCGCCGGACGATAGCGTGTCGCGCGCGCGCGAGCTCGAGGAGGAGACGCGCCGCGACGAGCTGACCGGGGTTTACAACCGCGCCTACCTCGATCATTTTCTCAGCCGTGAATTCGAGAACTCGACGCGCCACAAATGGCCCTTGAGCGTCGCTTTCGCGGATCTGGATAACTTCAAGGTCGTCAACGACAATTTCGGTCAGCAAGCCGGCGACCGCATTCTTCAGGCGACCGCGCGCATCCTTCGAGGCAACACGCGCGAGACGGATTTGATCGCCCGCTATGGCGGCGAAGAGTTCGTGGTAGTGCTGCCGGCAACCGATGCGGAGACCGCGCGCAGCATTTGCGAGCGCATCGTGATGGCGTTTCGCAATACCGGACATGTCATCGGCTCCGATCACGCCAAGGTAACGATATCGATCGGTTGCGCGACCCATGGCGCAGAGACATCGTTCGGAAACGTCGCCGACTTCATCAAGGCCGCCGGTCAAGCCCTCTACACCGCGAAGATGCGCGGCCGCAACCGCTCGGTGCCCTTTGATCGGCAACTATCCGGGACACTTGCCCATCTAGGCTGAGGTTACGGCTCGACGCCGCAGCGGATGGCGCAGCACCTTGAGCGTCGGCAGCCGGTGGAATATGTCTTCATCGACTTGAGCTGCATCACAATTTTGCAATGTCGTGGCCTTCTCCGTGTCTCAATTTGGGAACATGCACGCGACGGCAAGATCAAAAATACAGTTAGAGCTATTGACGCGTTGGATTTTATTTGCAGAGGGAAGACGATGGCGAGCGACGACAAGACCCGGAATGAGCCGGAGTCCAGCTTCAGTTTCGGCGTACGCGAGCTGCGGCGGGCAAGGCAAGCGCAACCACCCACGGCGGACGTCGAGCGTCTCACGGTGGTGAACGAAAATCGCGGCGTCGATCCGTACAATACCTCCGGCAGCTTCGACCGCAAGAATAACTGGTCGAGAGTGGGCCGGCGCTAGAAGAGTCCGCGCCGCTAGCTTGTAGGCCTCGGGCGTTCGCGGCTCACGCGAAATTCGCTGTTGGGATACCAACGCGGGAATCGGCGGCTGTGCGTCAATCGCATGCCGACGTCGTAGTACAGCCTGAGGTCATCGAGCGCGCCGCGCACGTCCCAGTCGGGCGAGTATTGATCCGATGGCCGGCGATAGCGATGCGCCATGTAGTCGTCGAGCTGCGCCCGGCCCCGAACGGGTCCGCGCGCGCTGTCGTCAAGGCCCGCTTTGACATACAGCGCCGGCACGCCGGCGTTCGCAAAGCTGAAGTTATCCGAGCGGAAGTAGAGACCTTGTTCGGGCGTGGGCTCCGGGGTCACCGTGCGCCCCTGCAACAGCGCCGCCCCGCGCGCGTAGTCTTCCAGGTCCGTGTTCCCAATGCCGAAGATCGTTACATCGCGCGTCGGTCCACCGATGTGCAGCGTGTCCAGATTGAGCACCGCGACGGTGTCCCGCATCGGCAACACCGGATGCTCCACATAGTATTGCGAGCCCAGAAGCCCTGATTCTGCACCGGTCAGCGCAAGAAACGCGATCGAGCGGTCTCCGACGGGCTTGGTGCGGACGAAGGACTGCGCCAGAGCGAACAGTCCGGCGACGCCGGATGCGTTGTCGACCGCCCCGTTGAAAGTATTGTGGCCGGGGCGCGCAAGGTCGCGGCCCAAGTGATCCCAGTGGGCCGTGTACACGACATATTCACGTCGGCGACCGGCGCCTGGCCATAGGGCGATGACGTTATTCGAGGTGAACTGGCGAACGCTGTCATGCAGCGTCGCATCGACCTGCATGCCCATGGAAATCGCTTTGAATCCGGCATGACCCGCCGCCCCCGCCTCGGCAGCGAAATCCAGGCCGGCCGAGCCGAATAATGCACGCGCGGCGTCGTTCTGAATCCAACCTTCGATAGCCGCACGTGCAGTCCCGTCCGTCGCCAGGCTCAACTGTCCGCCGGTCCAAGTATTCTGGACCACGTCCCAACCGTAGCCGGCCGCATCGCTGTCATGAATGAGCAAAACACCCGCCGCTCCCTGCCGGGCAGCCTCCTCGATTTTGTAGTCCCAGCGCCCGTAGTAGGTCATTGCGCCCCCCTTGAACACCTTGGGGTCCTTGGTGGCATATCCCGGGTCGTTGACGAGGACCAGCACCGTTTTACCGTGCACATCGATAGCGGCGTAATCGTTCCACGAATACTCCGGGGCGACGATGCCGTAGCCCGCGAACACGAGTTCGCTGCGCCTAAGTTCAGCCTGCGGCACGCTGCGCTTGGTCCAAATGACCATATCCTTGCCATAAACCAGCGTGCTCGTTCCGTGCGTCCCTGCGATCGACAGCGACGCGTCGGGATCGGCGAGAATCTCGGTCATCGGCACCGGCTGCAGGAAACTCTCGCCGTTGCCTGGCTTCAATCCCAATTTTCGAAACTGTTCGACCAGATAAGCGACCGTCTTTTCCTCTCCGGGCGTGCCGGGCTTGCGCCCCTCGAAGTCATCGGAAGCAAGGGCACGGACATGCTGGCGGAAGACCGTTTCGTCGATATCGGTGGAGGGCGGGGGAAGCTTGGGCTGTACGGCACAAGCCGCCAGCAGGCCCACCGAGGTTAAAACGCCACAATAACCCCAAATGCGCATCCGGACTCCTTCTTCAGTTGCGGCGTGGCCAATACAGCACGACCACGGCACTCAGGCAGGCCACGGTGGCCAGATGCGCCCAACCGCGCCAGGGCCGCGCCTTGATCTGCCCGAGGAAACTCCCTGCGCTGGAGGTGGTCAAAAGTCCAAATGCGATCAAGCTTCCCCCGAGTTGCGGCAATTCTCGCTTGAGATCGGGGTGTTCGCCGGCCAGGACACAGAACACGATCAGGACGGCGCCCAGGCCGAAAGTGATCGATGCCGCGGAACCCAGCACAATACCGATCAAAACCGTGAACGGACGCATACCTTGAGGCTCATATACACTTGCTAGCAGCCAAAGGCTTCTCTAGCCTTGGAGGGACTGGGGATCGCAGTTTACAGGAGAACGGGTACGGTGATGACTAACAGGCCTTGGGCCAATCGCTCGCGCTGGCTTTCCGGCATCGCCGTCTGCGCGAGCGCAGTTGGGCTTGCCGCTCTATTGGGCGCGGCCATGACGCCGTCGCCCGCCGTTCCGGCGGCGACCGCTGCACTCGCGCCGACCGAACAGGAGAATTATGTCGCACGCCGCGTGGCCGACATCGTCGCCCGTGAACATTACCGGCGAGCGCCCCTGGATGATCATCTCTCGAGCTTGATCCTCGACCGCTACCTCGATGCGATCGACGGCGGGAGGAGCTACTTCTACGCGAGCGATATCGCCGAGTTCGAGCGCTATCGGTACGAACTCGACGACGCAATCAAGGCCGGCGACGTGGAGCCTGCGTTCGTTATCTTCCGCCGCTATCAACAGCGCAGCCGCGAGCGCATGGCCTATGCGATCGACTTGTTGAGCAAGAAACCCGATTTCGATATCGACGAGTCGTTCAACTTCGACCGCGAGAAGGAACCCTGGCCGGCGAACGCCGCCGAAATGAACGAGCTGTGGCGCAAGCGTGTGAAGAACGACGCGTTGTCGCTGGTGATTGCCGGCAAGCAATGGACCGAGGTAGCCGACGTCTTGCGCAAGCGCTACGAACATGTCGCCAAGCGCATGGATCAGAGCAAGCCCGAGGACGTGTTCGAAGCGTTCATGAATGCCTTCGTGCTGTCGCTCGATCCGCACTCGAATTATTTCTCGGCGCGCAACTCCGAGGAATACAACATTCAGATGAGCTTGAGCTACGAGGGCATCGGCGCGTCGCTGCAGCTGACGGACGACTACGTCACCGTGATCGACGTCATCGCCGGCGGTCCCGCCGCGATCAGCGGCAAGCTCGCCGCCAATGACCGAATCACCGCGATCGGAGAAGGCAAGAACGGCGAGCTCACCGACGTAATCGGCTGGCGCCTGGACGACGTCGTGCAGAAAATTCGCGGACCGGGCGGCACGATGGTGCGCCTGCAGTTGTTGCCGGCGGGCGCGGCACCCGGTTCGGCGCAGAGAGTGGTGGAGTTCACGCGCAACCGCGTGTCTCTCGAGGCGCAGGCCGCGCACAAGGCGATGCGGGTCGTGCCGCGCAACGGCCATGACGTGAAAGTCGGCGTCATCACGGTGCCGAGCTTCTATCAGGACTACGATGCCAGCCGTGCGGGGGCGAAAGATTACCGCAGCACCACGCGCGACGTGCAGCGCCTGATCACCGAACTGAGAAAAGACGGCGCAGACGTTCTGATCATGGATCTGCGCGCCAACGGCGGCGGCTATCTGCCGGAGGCCGAATCGCTGACGGGGCTGTTCATCGACCGCGGACCCGTGGTGCAGCTGCGCGACACCACCGGGCGCATCGAGGTCGATGATGATCCGGATCCGGCGGTTTTCTACAGCGGTCCGATGATCGTGCTGGTGGACCGGTTCAGCGCATCGGCATCCGAGATTTTCGCCGGCGCGATCCAGGATTACGGCCGCGCCCTCATCGTGGGTCAACAGACCTACGGCAAGGGCACCGTGCAGAACGCGCACCCGCTCAACTATACGATCTTCGGCCGCAAGCCCGAGCTGGGCCAGCTCAACGTCACGATCGGCAAATATTACCGGATCACGGGCGAGAGCACGCAAGACCGCGGCGTCACCCCCGACATTGCGCTGCCCTCGCTGATCGACGCCAACGAAGTCGGCGAGAGCACTCGCGATCGCGCCCTGCCCTGGGATCACATCGAACCGGCCACGTTCAGAGTCGAGGGCGACCTGAAGGCGACCGCCGCTTCGCTGCAGAAGCTGCACGACGAGCGCACCGCGAACAGCGCCGATTTCCGTTACTTGCGCGACGACATCGCCGCCCTCGATGCGATGCGCAGCCAGAAGACGCTGTCGCTGAGCCTCAAGACACGCGAGGCCGAGCGCAAGCGCGTTGAAGGCGAGCGGCTCGACAGGGAGAACGCCTGGCGGGCGGCGCACGACGCGAAACCGGCAAAATCCCTGGAGGAAATCAAGGACGACGCGGCTGCGGGAATCTTGCTCGATGAAGCGTCGCAGATCGCTGCGGATCTTGCGGTGGCCACGGCGCATCGGAACGCACCGACGCAGGCGCGGCGAACCGACATCCACTAAAAGGAGCCTGGCCTGTTACTAGCGCAGCAGAAGCGTGTACAGGTCCCAGTAGTCCTCGGCCATGACGTTCCAGGTCGGCGCGGATGGAGACTTCTGCGTCTTGCCCGGCTCCGCATCCGCCGCTACGGGCCGCGCCAGCGAGTCTGCGGTCGGTACCGTGTCCGCATCGTTGCGATATTCACAGTTGGCGCGTAGGCGGTCCAATCTCGCCTTGAGCGCGCCCGTGATCTGCCTCTGATTGGCCATGGCGGCCTGTGCCTGCTGGACCCGCTGCATATAGCCCTCGCATTCGTCCCGCGTGCCGAAGCTCATCTCGTGCACCCTGCGCGCAACCGCCTCCTTGGCGCGCGCCGCGAGCCCATAAGCGTCAACATGTTCGCACAGCAACTCGGCGTAGCTGATGATCGCAAGATTGATGTTGCGGCGCGCTGCCAACGAGATCCCGGGAAATTCCGGCAGCGCCTCATGTTCGACCGCACTGCGTTCGGCATGCAGATCGCCGACCGCGGCGTCGGCGACCAGAACGTGATTGCGCAATGATTCCAGGGACTTCTGGCGGCGGCGGCGCTTGAAATAGTGCCAAAAGGCGGTCAATCGTCCCAGCTCGCCTTGCACGGCGGCAAGATTCTCGCGCTGCGAATCCGCCTCGCTCGCCGCCGCCTGCAAGCGCTGATCCACTTCCGCGAGGCGCGCTTTTTTCGCAGCCTCGGTTTCGGTCTTGTGCTTCGCCATCTCCCGCGCTTCCTGCTGGCGCGTCAGGTCGGTGGCGAACGTAGAGAGCTGCTGATGACAGGTCTTCCACAGGGCGCGCAGCTGAAAGAACACCAGAGCGCCGTAGCCGGTCTTCGGGTCGCCGAGTAAATCGCCGAGCGCGTCCAGCTGCTCCTGAACGCGGATGGTGGCGCCCTCCTGCTGCTTGAGCCGATCGCGCAGCAAGTGGAATTCGTCCTTGAGGTCGGCGTAGGCCTTCTTGAGCCCGGCACGATTTTGAAAGAGCTGCATGAGCCGCTCTTCGTCAGCACTCACGGCGCCCCCGTCCATACCTCCCTTGAGAAAACTGAGCTTGTCGATCACCATCCCGCCTTCGCCTCACGCGTGAACTTGCGGGACAGCGCAGCAACCAGGGCAATCCAGGCAGCTAAAAGTGATGCCCCCGCTCGGCACAATATTCCAGCCATTTATTTAGCATCATGTTGCGCGTCCAGCGCTGATCCAGTTCACGCTTGAGCTCCGACTGCAGCTTGGCGAGCTGCGGATGGCGCTCGAATCCACGGAAGCTGCGCACCTCGGCCAGCCGGGCATCGTGATATACGCATACCTCCAAATCCGGGTCGCGGACCCGCCCCGCCTCGCATTCGAACTCGTATGTGAGACGAAACACACTCGTATAGCGGCTCAATTCCTTCGGCATGAGATAAAGATCACAGTCCGAGGCGACCCGCGACACACGCCGCCCCTTCACGGCGCGAAGGTCGCTGACGAGCCAGCCCAAACGCACGAAATTGCTTTCGTACAGCGTCATCAGGCTGACGAAGCTGCCGGGCTTCGCTCGCCAAGTTGTTGCACACCATTGATCGGCTAACATGCCCCGAACTATACCATGCACCTCGAGGATGTCAGGGGCGTAAGCGCCGCTCTATGCCGGTGCGGTCGAGAATTCTGCTGGATATTTCTTCGATCGAGACTTCCGTCGCATCGAGCACGGGAATTCCGTGACGCTCGAACAGCGACTCCGCCGCCCTGACTTCGAAGGCCACCTGCCGCGCCGAGGAATACCGGCTATCGGGGCGCCGCTCATTGCGAATCTGTTGCAATCGGTCGGGTCTGATTGTGAGTCCGAACAGTTTCCGCGAGTGCGCCTCGAGCGCGGGCGGCAACTTCGGCGATTCGAGATCGTCTTCGGTCAGCGGGTAGTTTGCCGCGAATATGCCGTATTGCATCGCTAGATACAGGCAGGTCGGCGTCTTCCCCGAGCGGGACACGCCGACTAGGATCAGATCGGCGCGTTCGTAGTCTCGCACCACCGAGCCGTCATCGTTGGCCAAGGCGAAATTCGTCGCGTCGATGCGCGTAGCATAGGCATGCGTGTCCGCCGCGCGATGTGTCCTACTTGCCATATGGGTGGATTGCGTCTTGAGTTCACTCTCGAGCGGTGCTAGGAAAGGATCGAAGAAATCCAAGAACAATCCGCTGCTGCCGCGGACCACATTGCGAACATCTTCTCGCACGAGGGTACTGAATATGATCGGACGCACGCCTTCTTGAGCACCGACCAAATCGATCTTGCGGACCGCCTCGATCGCCTTGTCAACGGTGGCGATAAATGGCACAGTCACCTGACGAAATTCGATGCCGTCGAACTGCGTCATGAGACTGTGCCCCATTGTTTCTGCCGTAATGCCCGTTTGATCGGAAACAAAAAACACAGTGCGTTTAATCACGGTAGCCTCGCGTGTTGGCGCATCGCCGCCGGCAAAGTGTTTCACTTAACTCTCCGCCCCACAAGCAGCCACTATGAAGCCCTACATCATTCCCTTCGAACGATTGAAGAATAAGGACGTCGAGCTGGTCGGCGGCAAGAACGCGTCCATCGGCGAAATGATCTCCCAATTGTCGACGCTCGGTATCTCGGTGCCCGGCGGCTTTGCGACGACCTCGCACGCGTACCGGGACTTCCTGGCTCAGGATGGACTCGACGAGCGCATCCGCAAGACGTTGGCGACGCTGGATGTCGATGACGTGGAGCGGCTCGCGGTCGTCGGAGCGCAGATCCGGGGTTGGATGCTCGCGACGCCTTTCCCGCCGCGGCTCCACGACGAAATCCTTGAGTCCTGGCGCACGATGGCCAAGGCGAGCGGCGATGGGCGCGAATTCGCCGTGGCGGTGCGTTCGTCGGCGACGGCGGAAGATCTGCCCGAGGCATCCTTTGCCGGACAGCAGGAAACGTTCCTGAACGTGCGCGGGGAAGAGCATTTGATGGCACGCGTGCATGAAGTGTACGCCTCGCTGTTCAACGACCGGGCCATAGCGTATCGAGTGCACAATAAATTCGACCACGGCGCAGTCGCGCTCTCCGTCGGCGTTCAGCAGATGGTGCGCAGCGATCTCGGCAGCGCCGGGGTCATGTTCACGCTCGACACCGATTCGGGCTTTCGCGACGTGGTGTTCATCACGTCGGCGTATGGCCTGGGTGAGACGGTGGTGCAAGGCTCCGTCAATCCGGACGAGTTTTATGTGTACAAACCGGCGCTGCGCGCCGGCCGACGCGCCATCCTGCGCAAGAATATAGGCGCCAAGGCCATCAAAATGGTGTACGGCGAGCCCGGCTCCCATGATCGCGTCAAGAACGTCGATGTCTCGCCGGCCGATCGCAATCGTTTCTCGATCGACGAAGCGGACATCGTGAGTCTGGCAACGCAGGCGCTGACCATCGAAAAGCACTACGGTACGCCGATGGACATCGAGTGGGGCAAAGACGGCGCCACCGGCAAGATATACATCCTTCAGGCGCGCCCCGAAACCGTGCAGAGCCGCGCCGGACGCTCGATCCTGCGATTCACTCTCAAATCGCGCTCGAAAATGCTGGTGAGCGGGCGCGCCATCGGCCAGCGCATCGGAGCGGGGCAAGCGCGCATCATCAGGGACGTGAAGGAGATGTCGCGGGTTCGGGCGGGCGACGTGCTGGTTGCCGACATGACGGACCCGGATTGGGAACCGGTGATGAAGCGCGCGTCCGCGATCGTGACGAATCGCGGTGGGCGCACCTGCCATGCAGCGATCATAGCGCGCGAACTCGGCATACCGGCGGTGGTCGGCTGCGGGACCGCGACCACGGCCATCAAGGAAGCTCAGGCCGTCACGGTATCGTGCGCCGAAGGCGACACCGGCTACGTGTACGACGGCATGCTCGAGTTCGATCAGCGCACGATAGAAATGGATTCGATGCCCGCGATCCCGGTGAAGATCACCATGAACGTCGGCAATCCCGACCGGGCTTTCGATTTCGCGGGAATACCGCACAAAGGGGTCGGCCTCGCGCGGCTCGAGTTCATCATCAATCGCATGATCGGCGTGCATCCGCGGGCATTGCTCGAGCTCGACAAGCAAAGCCCCGAGCTCAAGGACACCATCGGCAAGCAGATCGCCGGCTATGACGGCCCGGTGAATTTCTACGTGGACAAACTGGCCGAGGGCATCGCACAGATCGCCGCGGCGTTTGCGCCCGAGCCCGTGATCGTGCGCCTGTCGGATTTCAAGTCGAATGAGTATGCGAATTTGATCGGAGGCAAGAACTACGAGCCGCACGAAGAGAATCCCATGTTGGGCTTTCGCGGCGCGTCGCGCTATATCGACAAAGCGTTCAGGCCTTGCTTCGAACTCGAATGCCGCGCCCTGAAACGTGTGCGCGACGAGATGGGCCTGACGAACGTGCAAGTCATGGTGCCGTTCGTGCGCACGCTGAGCGAAGCGAAAGCGGTCACGCAGCTGCTCGCCGAGAACGGCCTGCGGCGCGGCGAGAACGGTTTGAAGCACATCATGATGTGCGAGCTGCCGACCAATGCACTGCTGGCCGACCAATATCTCGAGTATTTCGATGGAATGTCGATCGGATCGAACGACATGACGCAGCTCGCGCTCGGTCTGGACCGGGACTCGAGCGTGATGGCCAAGTCATTCGACGAGCGCGACGACGCGGTGAAAGCGCTGATGTCCATGGCGATCAAGGCGTGCAAGCGCCAAGGCAAGTACGTCGGAATTTGCGGACAAGGCCCCTCGGATCATCCGGAGCTCGCGCGATGGTTGGTCGATCAAGGAATCGACAGCCTGTCCTTGAACCCCGATACGGTGGTCGAAACCTGGATGTTCCTGGCCGGGGATTCGCGGGGCGCCGATACGCGCGACCAGAAGCCTGTCTGAGTGTTCCGCGCGAATCACACGGATCACTCAGACAGGTGCCTCGCGCTCAGAACGGGCGCAGCAAGCGCTCGCGATAGTACTGTAGCTCGCGGATCGACTGGCGCACGTCGTCCATCGCGAGGTGACTAGAGTTCTTGCGAAACCCCTCGGCGACCTGCGGCGCCCACCGCAGCGCCAGCTCCTTGAGGGTACTCACGTCAAGATTGCGGTAGTGGAAGAACTTCTCGAGCGCCGGCATGTGGCGCGCCAGAAAGCGGCGATCCTGGCACACGCTGTTGCCGCACATCGGCGATCGGCCCGGCTCGAGCCATGTCGCGAGAAATCGCAGCGTTTCGCGCTCGGCAGCGGCCACGTCGACGGTGCTCGCCAAGACACGTGCGCTCAAGCCCGAGCGGCCATGTTGATTGCGATTCCAATCGTCCATTGCGCCGAGCACCGCCTCGCTCTGGTGCACCGCGAAGACTGGACCTTCGGCGAGCACGGTTAGGTATTTGTCGGTTACGATCGTGGCGATTTCAATGATGAGATCGGACTCCGGTTTGAGGCCGGTCATTTCCAGATCGATCCAAATGAGATTTTCGGGAGATTTCATGGTGTTGGGCAAACGATCCACAAGCCAAAAACGGCATGGTAGCAGAGCATAACGTAGGCACCGTACTCGCGAGCTACGGCCGGGGCGTTCTGGTGCAGGCGGGCGGAATGACCCTTCACTGCGCCCTGTCGGGGCGCAAGCAACGCATCGTCTGCGGCGATCGCGTGACATGGGGCTACCCGCCATCCGCCGATGGGCCGTCCGTCCAGTCGGTTGAGCCGCGGCGCAATCTGATCGAGCGCATCGACGCGCGCGGCCGCGCCGAACCGGTGGCGGCCAACATCGACCGGCTGGCCATCGTGGTGGCAGCGGAACCCGGACCTGACTGGTTCCTGGTCGACCGCTACTGGGCGGGCGCCGTGTTGAAGGACCTGGACGGCTTGATTATCGTCAACAAGCTCGACTTGGGAACGGCAGCCATGCAGCCGGAACTCGATACGTACCGCGGCTTGCTCTTGAACTGCATCGAAGTGAGCTCATCGTCGGGAGCGGGGATAGCGGAGCTCGGGCAACTGCTCGCGGGCAGTGTGACGCTCATCGTCGGACAGTCGGGAGTCGGCAAATCGTCCCTGGTCAACGCCTTGGCTCCCGAAGCTGCAGCACAAACCGCCGAGTTGACCCGGGATGTCGAGGGTCGGCACACCACCACCACGGCACGCTGGTATGCGCTGGGAGCGGCTTCGGCGATTATCGATGCACCGGGTGTCCGCGATTTTGCGCCGCCTGCGAGGCTCGTGCGTGCGGCAGAACGCGCCTTCATCGAGATTCACAATCTCAGCGTCAATTGCCGCTTCAAGGATTGCAGGCACATGGAGGAACCCGGTTGCGCCGTGCGCACCGCGGTCGTGGCGCAAGAAATCTCGCACCGCCGCTACGAGAGTTATCGTCGCTTGTATCGGCTGTATGAAAAACTCGCCTCTTAGGAACGACGGCCGCTATGAAACGCTGGTGCGCCCGGCCAGTGCGTGCGCCAAAGTGCCGCCGTCGACGTATTCCAGTTCGCCGCCCACGGGCACGCCATGGGCGATCCGCGAAGCCTTCAACCCCAGGCGCAACGCAAGTTCGCCCAGGTAGTGTGCGGTCGCCTCCCCTTCCGCGGTCGGGTTGGTGGCGAGAATCACCTCGCGTACTTCGCCCTCGCCGAGCAGCCGTTCGAATTCGTCCAACCCGAGCTGCGCCGGCCCGATTCCGTCGAGCGGCGACAAATGCCCCATGAGCACGAAGTAGCGGCCGCGAAATCCTCCCGATTGCTCGATCGCCACCACGTCGGCGGGAGACTCGACCACACAGAGCTGCGCCGCGTCTCTTTGGGTCGAGGCGCAAATCGCACAGTATTCGCTCTCGGTCAACATGCGGCAGCGTTTGCAATGCCCGACTTTGGCAAGCGCTTCGGCCAGCGCCTGGCTCAACAAGCTGCCGCCGTCGCGATCGCGCTCCAACAGGTAGAATGCCATGCGCTGCGCCGATTTGGGACCGACGCCCGGAAGACAGCGCAGCGAATCGATCAAGCGCGCGAGTGTGGGGGTGTACTTCAAAACGGCAGCTTCATTCCCGGCGGAAGATTCAGTCCGGACATGAGCCCCGCGTACTTCTCTTGGCTGCGCGCCGCGATTTTTCGAACCGCATCGTTGACCGCGGCCACCACCAAGTCTTCGAGCATGTCTTTGTCTTCGCCGAGCAGCTTCGGCTCGATCGCCACTTTCTTCGCTTCGTGATGTCCGTTCAGCGTCACCTTGACCATTCCCGCGCCGGACTCGCCAGTGACCTCGAGTTCCGCAAGTTCGGCTTGGGCCTTTTTCATGGTCTCTTGCATTTGCTGCGCCTGCCGCATCAGATTTCCCAATCCGCCCTTCATCATGCCGTTCTCCTCCTCGCTAGTTCACAGGTTTGACGGAAGCCGCGTCCACATCGGCGCCGAAGCGCTCGCGCAATCCCTTGACCGTAGGATCCGCCTCGAATGCAGCCGCGGCGCGATCGGCTCTTTCACGTTCCGCGAGCGCGCGTTGGCGCGCCGGCGTGGCGAGCGCCGATTGGGCCGTCTCGAATGTCACGCGAATGTCCCGACCGAGATACTTCGACAAGCCCTGCACGAGTTTGTCCTCGATGGGCCGCGTGCGCCGATCGGCCGTCGCTTGATCGATCTTCAACACCAGCGCGTCGTTCTCAAAGGTGGTCGGCACGCAATTCAAGGCAAATTGACGCACCATGCCGCTCAGGGTTGCCGCTTCGACCACGGCGGGCCAGTTATCCGCATCGACGCTCGACAATCTGACGCTCGGCGCATTCGGCGCCGGAACAGCGGACGAGGCGGCATCGGTCGCCCCGGCGCGCGCCGGGCCCGCAGCTATGCTGAAGGGCACCGGGCGGGTGCTCGTAGCGGTATGCACGGCGGCGCTCTCCGGGCGAAACGCGAGCATACGCAGCAGCGTCATTTCGAACCCCACGCGAGGCTCCGGGGCCATCGATAAATCGCGGCGCCCACCCAAGGCGATCTGATAATAGAGCTGCACATCTTCGGGTGCGATGGCTTGTGCGAGCCGCGCCAGCGAATCCGCATCGAACCCCTCGTCCTCAAGCGCGGCGCCCGGCACGATTTGCACGATGGCAATGCGCTGCAAGAACGCGGCCAACTCGGTCAACGCACGGTCATAGTCGGGGGCGCCGCGATCCAGCTCTCTGACTTCAGCGATGAGCGCCGGGCCGTCGCCGCGCGCCAACGCATCGATGAGGCGCGCGATATGCCCACGATCGATGGTGCCGAGCATCGCACGCGCATTCGCCTCGTTCAGGGTGCCGCCGCCGAACGCGATCAGCTGGTCCAATAAGCTCAAGGCATCGCGCATGCTGCCCTCCGCGGCACGCGCCAGCAGTGTCAGCGCCGCCGGATCGAACTGCATGTCTTCCGCCGCGGCAATGAACTTCATGCGCTCGGCGATGCGCGAGGCCGGCAGACGCTTGAGGCTGAACTGCAGGCAGCGCGAAAGGACGGTAACGGGCAGCTTTTGCGGATCGGTGGTTGCGAGCAGGAATTTGACGTGCGGCGGCGGCTCCTCCAGCGTTTTGAGCAAGGCGTTGAAGGAATGATTCGACAGCATGTGCACTTCGTCGATGAGGTACACCTTGTAGCGGCCTCGAGTCGGCGCGTACTGCACGTTATCGAGCAACTCGCGGGTGTCATCCACCTTGGTGCGCGAGGCCGCATCGACTTCGATGAGGTCGACGAAGCGGCCCTCATCGATCTCCCGGCACGCCGCGCACGTGCCGCAGGGATTCGAGCTCACACCCGCCGTCTCGCAATTCAGCGATTTGGCCAAAATGCGCGCGATCGTGGTTTTTCCGACTCCGCGGGTCCCCGTAAACAGAAACGCGTGGTGGACTTTGCCGCTGTCGAGCGCATTGCCGAGCGCGCGCAGCACATGTTCCTGTCCTACCATTTCGGCAAACCGTTTGGGGCGCCATTTGCGCGCTAATACGACGTAACTCATATGACTCAAGTTTAGCTTCGGAAAACCACGGTCGTGTGGTTTTTAGGAGGCGGCCCGCGTCAGCAGGACTTCGGCGCCCGACTTAAAGCCGCTACCGCTGCTCCCTTCCGGGCCTGACGGGGTTCGTGGCCAGTCGTCGCGAAGATGCAAACGCGAGCCGCCATAGAACGCTACATGCGCCTCAACGGCGAAAACACAATGGCGGAGAGGGAGGGATTACTCGTCGCTCCGCTCCTCGCCCCTTCGGGGCCGCCCCGGAGCGGGGCGTTATCCTCGCTTCGTTGCTGCCACCATCGACTAAACGCAACCGACTGCAATTTCGGTAACGTGTGGCGGAGAGGGAGGGATTCGAACCCTCGAACACCTTTTGGGATGTTACTCACTTTCCAGGCGAGCGCCTTCGACCACTCGGCCACCTCTCCACATACCTCAATCTATTCCAGCCGAACAACGGCAGGGATTGACTCGGGCCGTCCCGGCCCTCGCCCTGCGGGCGCGCTGCGCGCGTCTCCGTGCGGCCGCAAGGGTACCGGAGGCGACTCGGGCGATCAAATTTACGGCGGGGCGGAACTCGAGGAGTCCGGTGCCGGGGGCGTCGGCAGCGGGGGTGGCACAACCGCGGGCGTCTCGCTGGCCGCCTTGTTGGGCGGAGCGGGTACATAGCGCGGCGGAACGTCGAGACAAGTGTCCTTGGGTCCCGGCGGCGGCGGCGCAAGAGCCACGGCGGGAATAGCCATGGCGCCTTGGGTATTCGGCGCATCGAGCCCTGCAGGCACTTTCAGCGGGGCCACCTGGCCGGCTCGTTGATATTCCTGCGGCCTGTGGCAGTCTGCGGTGAACTTGCCGAAAAGATGACAGCCGCTTACGAGCGCTGCAGCAGCAATCAACGTCAAAACTCGATCAAGACTCATGCTGCTTGGTCCTCAATGGTAACTCCGGCGGCCCGCATTGCGCGCAGCACGGTATCCTGGTGCGCCGCCGACAGTTCGACCAGCGGTAAGCGAATGGCGTAGCCGATGAGACCCATCCTCGCCACCGCCCACTTGACCGGTATCGGGCTCGCTTCGACGAACAGATCCTTGTGCAAAGGCTGCAAACTGGCGTCGATCGCCCGCGCCTTGACTAAGTCTCCGGCAACAGCGGCTTGACAGGCCTCGCGCATCCGTCGTGGTGCAACGTTGGCCGACACCGAAATGACGCCGCGCGCACCCGCGCCCATCCACTCGACGGCAGTGGCATCATCCCCCGACAGCAGCGTGAACTCCGGCGGGCACGCATTCAGCGTCTCGCGGGCCCGGGAGAGCGTCCCCGTCGCGTCCTTGATGGCGACGATCTTGGGGTTTCGCGCCAACCGAGCCACCGTGCTCGGCAACAGGTCCACCGCGGTGCGGCTTGGGACATTGTACAGAATAACGGGGGTCTCCGAGGCCTCGGCAGCGCTCATGAAATGCCTGTAGAGACCTTCCTGCGGGGGTTTGTTGTAGTACGGCGTCACCAACATCACGGCATCGACGCCGAGCCGAGACAGGGCGCGAGTCCGGGCCACCGTTCCAGCCGTGGAATTCGTGCCGGAACCGACGATCACCTTGACCCTACCGCGGCAGCGGGCAACCGCGCGACCCGTCAGTTCCTCGATTTCACCCAGCGACAGCACGGGCGACTCGCCGGTGGTACCGGCGACGACGATACCGTCGGTGCCTTCCCGTGCATGAAAATCCAGCAATCGATCCCACGCGGGCCAGTCCAGACCGCCATCCGCGGTCATCGGCGTCACAATTGCTACCATGCTTCCGGAAAACATCGAGGGGCTCCGCAGGAAATATAGCTACCTTAAGTGGCGGACATGCACCCTGGCAAGCGCCCATCCGGTAGAATTTGCAGCGATGAAACAACATATCGTGATTTCCGCGGTCGGCGGGGACCGCGTCGGCATGGTCCATGAACTCTCCAAAGCGGTTGCAGACTGCGGCGGGAGCATCAGCGAAAGCCGCATGACCTCGCTCGGCAACGAATTCGCCATGCTGCTGTTGGTGAACGGCAATTGGCACACCCTCGCCAAGCTCGAAGGTGAATTCAAGAAGCTGGCCGATGCTACCGGCATGAACATTCAATTGCGGCGCACCGAGGAGCGAGCCGCGCGCAATGACATGCTGCCCTACTCCATCGACGTGGTGTGCCTCGACCAGACCGGAATCGTGGCGGGTCTTTCCGGATTCTTTGCGCAACGGGGCGTCGACATCGCCGAATTGTCCACGCGCTCGTATGCGGCGGCACACACCGGCGCACCGATGTTTTCGGTGCAGATGATCGTCAATGTGCCCAGCCGCCTGCACATCGGGGTGCTGCGCGAGGAGTTCATGGATTTTTGCGACCACTTGAACCTGGACGCCATTTTCGAACCCGTTAAAAGTTGAACCCGCTCATGAACACCATCGAAGTTGGCAAGAAAGCACCGTCGTTCTCCCTGCAAGGCACCGGCGGCAACTGGTCGTTGAAAGACGCCGCGGGCAGCGCCGTCGTCATTTATTTTTACCCGCGCGACAACACGCCGGGATGCACCCAGGAAGGAGCGGACTTCGCCGCAGCGTACCCGCAATTCAAGAAGGCGAAGGCCGAGATTTTCGGGATTTCCGCCGACAGCCTGGAGGCGCACGAGAAATTCAAGCGGAAAATGGCGTTTCCCTTTGCGCTGCTGAGCGACCCCGACAAAAAAGTCTGCGAGCTCTACGGTGTGATCCAGGAAAAGAGCATGTATGGCAAGAAATTCATGGGGATCGAGCGGAGCACTTTCCTGATCGACGGCAAGGGCGTGCTGCGCCAAGTGTGGCGCAAAGTCAAGGTGAACGGCCACGCCGCGGCGGTACTCGCGGCGGTGAAAGCACTGTGACCGGGAGCGTGCGGCCTCAAGCGGCCGCGGCCGCGAAGGGCCGCTCGGGCAAGAAAGAGCGCCGCATCTTCGTGCTGGACACCAATGTGCTGATGCACGACCCCACCGCCATCTTTCGCTTCGAAGAACACGACATCTATATTCCGATGTCCGTGCTCGAGGAGCTCGATGCGGGGAAGAAGGGTCTCTCGGAGTCGGCTCGCAACGTGCGCCAGGTGAGCCGTTTTCTCGACGAACTCATGAAGGGAGCGAGCAAGAAGCAGATCGATCGGGGTCTGACGCTGCCGACGGCGATCCCCATCAATCATGGCAAGCGCCCGCCCGGCGGCCGGCTGTTCTTTCAAACCCAGCTCTTGGAGTCCGTGCTTCCCGACAGCCTGCCAGGGCACGGCGCGGACAACGCGATCTTGGCCAACACCTTGGCGCTGCAGCAGAAATTCCGCACCGCCAGAGTTACGTTGGTGTCGAAGGACATCAACTTACGGATCAAAGCCGCGATCCTCGGCGTGCAGGCCGAGGACTATTCAAGCGACAAAACCATCGAAGATGCTGACCTGCTCGCGAGCGGCGTCCAGCAGCTGCCGCAGAACTTTTGGGAGAAACACGGCAAGGGTATGGAATCCTGGCAGCAGCAGAGCCGAACCTACTATCGAGTGCGCGGACCCTTGGTGCGCGAATGGCATGCCAATCAGTTCCTCTACGATCCCGGCCAGAACGGCGTCGAGGCCGTGGTGCGCAAGCTCGAGGGCGAATCGGCGATTCTCGAACTCACGCTCGACTATCGCGCGGAACGCAACAATGTCTGGGGAGTCACCTCGCGCAACCGCGAGCAGAATCTGGCGTTGAACCTCTTGATGGATCCCGAAATCGATTTCGTGACCGTGCTAGGTCCCGCCGGCACCGGCAAGACTCTGCTCACCCTCGCGGCCGGTCTCGCGCAAACTCTGGATCACAATCGTTTCAGTGAAATCATCATGACGCGGGTCACGATACCCCTGGGCGAGGACATCGGTTTTTTGCCGGGCACCGAAGAGGAGAAAATGGAACCGTGGATGGGCGCGCTGATGGACAACTTGGAGGTCCTCACTCAGGGCCAGCCCGGCGGCACCTGGGGGCGCGGCGCGACCAACGACTTGCTCCGGCACCGCATCAAGATCCGCTCGTTGAATTTCATGCGCGGCCGCACGTTCTTGAACCGGTTCATCATTATCGATGAGGCCCAGAATTTGACCCCCAAACAGATGAAGGCGCTGGTTACCCGCGCCGGTCCCGGTACCAAAATGGTGTGTTTGGGAAATATCGCGCAAATTGACACGCCCTACCTGACCGAGACGACTTCCGGGCTTACTTACGTGGTCAACCGGTTCCACGGTTGGGCGTTTTCGGGCCATATCACGTTGGTGCGCGGGGAGCGGTCGCGTCTGGCAGACTACGCATCCGAAGTACTTTGATTTGACGAGGAAATTGAGCGAACTTTGGGGCGGCAACAGCACTCCAAGGGTCTTTACGGAGGCCGAATGTCACTGTTGAAGCCCCTCGCGGCGTTTGCGGCCGCTGCAGCGGTCAGCGCGAGCGTCAGTGTGGGCTGGGCTGCGGGCTTGGGAACGGGTTCGAGCGCCGTCGACCAGGACCTGCCGGACCTGGGGAGCCCGGCGACCGCCGCCGTATCGCTGGAGGATGAATATCGAGCCGGATTGGGCTGGTTCAGCCAAATCCGCTCGACGGGACAGATCATCGAAGATCCCGAGATCAGCGACTACGTTCAGCAAATCGGCCATAGCCTGTCGAGCCATGCCGAGGAAGGTCAGCACCAATTTTACTACTTCGTGCTCAAGGATCCCGTCGTCAATGCCTTTGCGATGCCGGGCGGATTCATTGCCATCAACAGCGGCTTGATATTGGCGACTCGAAACGAGAATGAACTGGCCGGGGTCATGGCCCACGAGACGGCGCACGTCACGCAACGCCATCTGGTGCGCCAGCTCATCGATCAAAGTCATGCCGGCCTGATGTCGACCGCGGCGATGTTGGCGGCGATTCTCCTGGGCGCCACAGCCGGGCGCGGCTCGCCCGATGCCATGGAAGGAGCAATCCTCGCCACGCAGAGCGCCGCGATCCAGCACCAGATCAACTATACCCGGGCGAGTGAATACGAGGCGGACCGGATCGGCATCGGCACCATGGCGAGCGCGGGATACGACCCGTTGGGAATGGTCAGTTTTTTCGACTATATCTCCCACGGCGGACCCGATCCGGCCCGAGTCAACGCGATTCAATTCCTGATCGATCACCCGCTCCCCGCGGATCGCATTGCCGAGGCGCGAAATCGCGCGGAACAGATCGGCCGCCTTCGCCATTCGGATTCGTTGAGCTACACGCTGATGCGCGAGCGGCTGCGCTCGCTCGTGGGCAATCCGCAAGGCGCGCGCGATTATTACGCCAGCCTCGCCAGAAATGGCGCCGGCAAGAACATCGAGGAGCGTTACGGTAAAGCGGTGGCGGACATTGCGACGCGAAACCCCTCCGCGGCAATCCCCGATTTGCAGGCGCTCGTGAACGAGTACCCCAAGGTCACCCAGTTCTACGGCGCACTGGGTCAAGCGTATCTGGTCAACGGCCAGCTGAAGGAATCCGAAGCGCTGCTGGACAAAGCGGAGAATCTGTTCCCGCGCAATGTGCCCATCACCATCCGGCTCGCGGAAACCCTCATGCACGCCGGCAACAACAAGCGCGCGCATCTCCTGTTGGACGACTTGTTCAATGTGGTCGAACCGACGCCCGACCAAACGCGGCTGATCGCAAAGGCCGCCAATGCCGCAGGCGACACCGCCGATGCGTATTACTACATGTCGTACTTTTATTTGATGAACGGCGATCTGAGGATGGCCGCGAACCAGCTGGAGCTCGGCTTAGGGATGCCCGGCTTGGACCCGATACAGCGGGCACGTTTCAGCGCGCGGCTCGAAGAGGTGCGCGCCGCGATGCCCAAAGATAGAAAAAACGCTGTCGCCGACGACAACGGCGGCAACGGCAGACGTTAACGGACCCCTGCTGCCTTCGACCGCTGTATCACGGCGGCCGATACCTGTATCGTTCGATACCGAATTCGATTGTCTTATGGAGAAGCTCCCAATGCTAAAGGCAATGTGCGCGCGCGCCGCGCTCGGCATGATCTATCTAATAAGCGTCAGCGCCTGCGTCACGTTACCGCCCAACCACCAACGGGTGCCCCAAGATCCATGGGAGTCGTGGAACCGCGGGGTCTACAAATTCAATGACAAGCTCGATCGCACCGTCGTCAAACCGGTGACCAAGGGCTACGTACGCATCGTTCCCTCGCCCATCCGCACCGGCGTCAGCAATTTCTTCGCCAACCTCGAGACGCCAACGGTGATGGTCAATGACGCCTTGCAGGGAAAATTCCTGGCGGCGGGAAACGATCTCGGGCGCTTCTTGCTCAACTCCACGCTCGGATTGGGCGGGATCCTCGATCCGGCCAGCTCGGCCGGATTGGCCAAAAACGACGAGGATTTCGGCCAGACGCTGGGGCATTGGGGCGTGCATCCGGGTCCCTTTGTCGAGCTGCCGATACTCGGCCCCTCCGACGTGCGCGATACGGCGTCCCGAGTGGTCGACACCTACACCAATCCGCGCCAATACATCAAGAACCCCTATGTATCCTACGGGCTCTACCTTCCCTACCTCATCGACAAGCGCGCCTCGCTGCTATCGCTGGATGAGACGCTGCAGAACGTTTATGACCCGTATGCCTTCGTCCGCGACGCCTATCTGCAACGGCGTGCCTATCTCGTCTCCGACGGCAAAATCACTGAGGAGCCGCTGGTCGACCCGGGGGCGGACAGCCCGGACGCCGATACGCCCGCTCCGGCTCCGCAAGACACGTCGGCGCCGTCCTCCAAGCCGCAAACGCAGCCGCCCGGCGGCTCGAAGCCTCCGAGTCAATAAAATCGGGGTATCGGCGGCTACCCGGCCACGGCGGCCGCGGGCAAGCCGTCGGCCAGCAGTTCCTCAACTTCGCTCAAGCGCGCGAGCTGCTGGAGCTGGGACGGGAGATTCTCGTAATGCAGGGCACGCCCGGCGGCCTTGGCCACGCTCAGCCATTCGATCATCAGTGCGAGTCCGGCGCTGTCGCTTCCCGTCACACCGGCCAGATCGATCGATTCGGCCCGCCCGTCGTTGATGGCGACTTCCCCGTCGGCGAGAAGCGCGCGCACCGTGGTGAAATGCAGCGACCCAGCCACGCGCGCCCGCCCGCCATCCAACGCTTCGAAAGACGCGTCCTGCTGTCCGCTCCCGCGAAACTTTCGCATCAGTGACTGGCCGCCGGGACGCTGCTCGGTACCGCTCCCTTCTCCAGCCGATCAATCACTTCATCCAGCCCCTTTTGCTCGATTTCCGACGCAAAATCGGTGCGGAAACTCTTGACGTACGAGATGCCTTCGATAACCACGTCCCAGGCTTTCCACATCCCGTCGACCTTTCGCAAACTAAAATTCACCGGCACCTTTTCTCCGTTGGAACGCTTCACTTCGGTGCGCACGGTGGCCATCGCATCGTTGGGATCCCCCCTGTAAGGCAGGATCGTGAAGCGATCGGCGGTGAAATCGACCAGAGCCGCGCCGTAATTGCGCAGCAGGGAATGATAGAACCCGTCGACGAAACGTTTGCGCTGCTCGGGGGTCGCACTTCGCCACGTCTGTCCCAAGACGAGCCGCGCCGCATATTCGGTGTCGAAATTCGGCAGCAATACGTTCGCCACCAAGCCGTCGAGCTTCGCCGGATCGCTTCGATACGTCTGCCGATTCTTGTCGAGTTCCTGGAGCATGCGTCGCGCCGAGTTCTCCACCACTTCCTGCGGGCCCATCGCGCTCGGCGCTGCCCCGGGCGCCGCCGGCGCCTCAGCGGCTCGCACCCCGCTCGCACCGATCGCGGCGAACAGGGCAAGGATTGTAAATTTTATCATTTCGTTTTCTCCGTAGCCTTCTGCGGGGCGGCGGCCGGCGCCTCCGGCGTGGATTTGCCGGAATCCGCGCTTTTCCCAAAGTTAGCCAAAACCTGGCCGATCAAGCTTTCGAGCACAAAAGCGGACTGTGTGAAATCTATGTGATCCTTGTCCTTCAGATAAGTTTCAGCGCCCCCGGCGGTCAGGCCGATGAACTTGCCCCCGAGCAGTCCCTGAGTGTAGATACTCGCGTCGCTGTCGCTGGGGATCTGGTTGTAGTGCGCGTCGATGCTCATCGTGACGACCGCCTTGTACTCCTTCGAATCGAAGCCGATTTTCGTAACCCGCCCCATCTCGACGCCCGACATGGACACCGGCGCGCCCACCTTCAGATCGCCGATGTTGTCGAACTTCGCAATGAGGTCGTAGTGCGGCGGATTCATGAAAAAGGATAGGCCGTGGCTGGTGGTCTGCGTCGTAAGAAAAGTAAGCGCCGCGAAACCGAGCAGTACGAACGTGCCTGCCCCAAGATTCAACGTAGTTGACTTGCGCATAGCCATAGCTATCCCCCCTCTCTCAAAAACGCAGCGGTAAGCAAATAATCGAAGAACAAGATGACCACGGCGGACGTGACGACAGTGCGAGTGGTCGCACGGCCGACCCCTTCGGCCGTCGGAATTGCGTAGTATCCCTCGTACACCGCGATCAGACTGCAGGCGACGCCAAAAATGCAGCTCTTGACGATACCTTCGTTGATGTCCGACAAGCTCACCGCAGCACGCATCTGCGACCAGAAGCTACCTGAGTCGACGTGCATGATCTGCACCCCCACGAGCTGAGCGCCGTAGATGCCGATGACGCTGAAGATGGCCGCGAGCAACGGCATCGCGATGACGCCCCCCAGGAAACGCGGCACGACGACTCGTCGGATCGGATCGACGGCCATCATCTCCATGGCCGAGAGCTGATCCGTGGCGCGCATCAATCCCAATTCGGACGCGAGTGCGGTGCCCGCGCGCCCGGCGAACAATAGCGCGGTGACCACGGGACCGAGTTCCTTCACCAGCCCGATGGCTGCCGCCGTCCCCAACGCCTCTTCGGAACCGAAGCGCTGCAGCAGCTGGAATCCCTGTAGGCCTAACACCATTCCGACGAATAAACCTGAGAGCATGATGATGACCAGCGACAGGGCGCCCGCGTTGAAAATCTGTTGCGCAATCAAGTCGGACCGGAGCAGCGCGCGCGGAGAGGCGCCCACCAGACGCAGCAGGAAACGCGTGATCGAACCGAGTCCCACCAAGGACTCGACCAAGCTCACCCACAGATCGCGCACCAACCTCACGGCGACTCGTTGCGGGCGAGCAGTTCGCCGAAATAGTCAGGGGCGGGGAAATGAAACGGCACCGGACCGTCGGCCAGACCGCCGATGAATTGCCGCACGATTTCCGATGGGTATGTCTTGAGCTCTTGGGGAGTGCCCTTTGCGGCCACCTTGCCTCCGGAGAGCAGGTAAACCTGGTCCGCGACCGTGGAGATCTCTTGCACATCGTGCGAGACAACGATGCTGGTAATGCCGAGCGCATCGTTCAGACGGCGAATCAAGCGCAGTATGACTCCCAAGGAAATCGGATCGAGACCCACGAAGGGCTCGTCATAAATCAAGATCTCCGGATCCATGACGATGGCTCGCGCCAACGCGACTCGCCGGCTCATTCCGCCGGACAGTTCCGAGGGCATGAGCTCGGCCGCGCCGCGCAGTCCCACCGCTTGCAGCTTCGTGAGCACGAGCTGGCGGATGAGCCGCTCCGGAAGGTCCGTGTGCTCGCGCAACGGAAAGGCGACGTTTTCGAACACCGACAGGTCGGTCAGCAGCGCACCGTTCTGAAACAGCATCCCCATCTTGCGCCTCAGCACATACAGCTCGTCGCGCCGCACGGTTCGCATGTCCTGTCCCGCCACATCGATGGAGCCCTCGTCCGCCTGCACTTGACCCGTGATGAGACGCAACAGAGTGGTCTTGCCGGTACCGCTCGGTCCCATGATCGCCGTGATCCGGCCGCGGGCAATTTCCAGGTCGAGTCCGGCAAATATCGCACGGCCGTTGATTGCGTAACCGAGGTTACGAATTTCAACGATGGCGGCAGATTGGTTCAATGGTTTTGGCTGCAGGGTTCCGCGTCCAGAGGACGCTTAGCACCCAAATGAGCGCGCAGGTTTAAGCCGCGGAGCTTTCCATCGAGGCTTTGTAGGCCCCCACGGCTGCCAAACCATTCAATTTCGCGCGCATGAACAGAGCCTGCTGGCCGCCCGAAAATCCGCTCGACTTCCCGCCCCAGGCGTTCAGCGCATTCTCCTGCAAGGCTCGGCCGTAGCTGAACGTGAGGGTCCACGGCAAGGGACCCAAGGCATTCATCAAGCTCAGATGCAGCGTCGCCTCCGTCGGACTCTGGCCCCCCGACAGGAACGCAATGCCCGGGACGGCGCCAGGGACTTGACGCTTGAGTGTGCGCACCGTGGCCTCTGCGACCTGCTCCGGACTCGCCTTCTGTGTGCTCTTTTTTCCCGGTACTACCATGTTCGGCTTGAGCACCATTCCCTCGAGGAACACGCGTGCTGCAAACAAATGTTCGAACACCCGATCGAGCACCAGGTTGGTGACCTCTTCGCAGCGCTCCAGGGGATGCGCCCCGTCCATCAAGACCTCCGGCTCGACGATCGGTACGATTCCCGCTTCCTGACACAGCGTAGCGTAGCGCGCCAACGCTTCGGCGTTGGCATCGATGGCATAGCGGGTCGGTATTGCGGATCCGATGTCTATCACCGCGCGCCATTTTGCGAATTTCGCTCCCAGTTTGTAATACTCGGCAAGCCGCTCGCGCAACCCATCGAGTCCTTCGGTAATCGTTTCGCCGGGAAAGCCGGCGAGCGGCTTCGCCCCCAAGTCGACCTTGATGCCCGGCAGCATTCCGTGCTGCGCGAGATAGGCGGGGAACGCCACCCCGTCCTTGGTCTTTTGGCGCAGGGTTTCGTCATACATGATGACCCCGCTGATGTACTCCTGGGCCCCCGGCGCGGTGAAGAGCATTTCGCGGTACGCGCGCCGATTCTCTTCCGTGGATTCGAGCTTGATGCTGTCGAACCGCTTTTTGATCGTCCCTGTGCTCTCGTCGGCAGCCAAAATTCCCCTATTTTTGCCCACTAGTGCGCGCGCCGTGGCGCTCAAGTCTGCGGTGTTCATGTCTGGCGTGTCTCTCGCTGCTGACGTCGGTTAGGAACTATTAAGGATAACAAAATGTGACCGAATACGCGCTGTGGTAGACCGCCAATTCAAATAGGACTAAACTAGTCCCACATAGCTCTTCGTCACGGGAAGCTCCTTCTTATGCTGCGAATGGGAAAATTGACCGATTACGCGACCGTCGTGCTGGCGAGTCTAGCGCAAGAGCCCGCGCTCACCCTCGCCGCGGCGGAATTGGCGGAACGCACGCGCTTGAGCCGACCCACGGTGAGCAAAGTATTGAAGGGGCTGCAACGCGCCCGCATGGTCATTTCCTCGCGCGGGTCGCAGGGCGGGTATCGCCTGGCACGATCTCCGGAGCTGATTACCGCAGCGCAAATACTGGACGTGTTCGAGGGGCCGATCGCAATCACCGAATGCAGCGGCGCGTCGAGTCAGTGCGGCATCGAGCGCCAGTGCCGGGTCGGGGGCGCTTGGCAGCGAGTGAACGCAGCCATCCGGCGCGCGCTCGAAGAGGTCACGCTGTGCCAATTGGCCGGCTTGGGCTCATCGACCCTTCGCGTCGCGGACCTGGCGTCCGAAATTCGGGTCGCTCCCCGTGAATCCTAGAATAGCGGCCCCATTTAAGCAGCACCACGCGTAATCAACTGGAAATTCTCGTGTCTAGCAAATCACAAGACGTCGAAGCCCTGCTCGCTCAGAAATACCGGCACGGGTTCATTACGGATATCGAGTCGGACAGCCTGCCGCCCGGCCTCGATGAAGATGTCGTCGCCGCCATCTCCAAGAAGAAACACGAGCCCAAGTTCTTGCTCGACTGGCGGCTGAAGGCGTTTCGTCATTGGCAGACCATGCAGGAGCCGACTTGGGCGCATGTGCATTACAAGCCCATCGACTATCAAGACATTTCGTACTATTCGGCGCCGCGTGCGCCTGCGAACGCGCCCAAAAGCCTCGATGAGGTGGATCCGAAGCTGCTGGCGACCTACGCCAAACTCGGCATTCCGTTGCACGAGCGGGCGCGGCTGGCCGGCGTCGCGGTCGACGCGGTCTTCGACAGCGTCTCGGTCGCGACGACCTTCAAGGAAAAGTTAGGCAAGGCCGGAGTGATCTTTTGTTCGTTCTCGGATGCGGTCCGCGATCATCCGGAACTCATCGAGCGTTATCTCGGCAGCGTCGTCCCGCCGGGCGATAACTTCTTCGCGGCGCTCAATTCGGCGGTGTTCTCGGACGGATCGTTCGTCTATGTGCCGCGCGGCGTGCGCTGCCCGATGGAACTATCCACCTACTTTCGCATCAACGCCGCCAAGACCGGTCAATTCGAGCGCACTTTGATCATCGCCGCGGAGGGTGCGTCGGTGAGTTATTTGGAAGGCTGCACCGCCCCCATGCGTGATGAAAATCAGCTGCATGCCGCAGTGGTGGAACTCGTGGCGCTCGACGACGCGCAGATCAAGTACTCGACGGTTCAGAACTGGTATCCCGGCGATGAAAATGGGCTCGGCGGTATTTACAATTTCGTCACCAAGCGCGGCGAGTGCCGCGGCCGCAATTCGAAAATCTCCTGGACTCAGGTGGAAACCGGGTCGGCCATCACATGGAAGTACCCGAGCTGCATTCTGAAGGGCGAGAACTCGATCGGCGAGTTCTACTCCGTTGCGGTCGCCAACAACTATCAGCAGGCGGACACCGGCACCAAAATGGTGCACATCGGGCGCAATACCAAGAGCACCATTGTGTCGAAGGGCATCTCCGCGGGTCACGCGGAGAATACCTACCGCGGCCTCGTGAAGATCCTGCCGAGTGCGGCTGGCGCGCGCAATTTCACCCAATGTGACTCGCTGTTGATGGGCCCGAAGTGCGCGGCGCACACGTTTCCCTATATGGAAGTCAAGAATCCGACTGCGACCGTCGAACACGAGGCCAGCACCTCCAAGATCGGCGAGGACCAACTCTTCTATTGCTTGCAACGCGGCATCTCGGCGGAAGACGCGGTCAACATGATCGTCAGTGGATTTTGCAAAGTGGTGTTCAAGGAACTGCCGATGGAGTTCGCGGTCGAGGCGCAGAACCTGTTGAGCGTGAGTCTGGAAGGCGCCGTCGGCTAGCGGTGTCAGAGGAAGAATCTTGCTTAAAATTACCGATTTGAGCGCCCGAGTTGCGGGCAAAGACATACTGAAGGGAGTCAATCTCGAGGTCCGCGCCGGCGAGGTCCATGCCATCATGGGCCCGAACGGTTCGGGCAAGAGCACTCTTGCGCAGGTGTTGGCGGGCCGCGAGGATTATGAGGTCACGGGCGGCTCGGTGAGCTTCGAGGGCCGCGACTTGCTGGCGCTGCCTGCCGAAGAGCGCGCGCGCGCGGGGTTGTTTCTGGGTTTCCAATACCCGGTGGAAATTCCCGGCGTGAACAATGTGTATCTGCTGAAAGCGGCGCTCAACGCGAAACGTAAGGCGGCCGGGGAACCGGAGGTCGACGCGTATGAGTTTCTGAGCCTCATCCGTCAAAAGATGAAACTCATGCAAATGAGCGAATCCTTCCTGACGCGCGGCGTGAACGAGGGATTCTCGGGCGGCGAAAAGAAGCGCAATGAAGTGCTGCAGATGCTGGTCTTGGAGCCGAAGCTCGCCATCTTGGACGAAACGGACTCCGGTCTCGACATCGATGCGCTCAAGGTCGTGTCCGCGGGCGTGAATACCCTGCGCGACCCGAAACGCGCCATCGTGCTCGTGACGCACTACCAGCGCCTGCTCGACTACGTCGTGCCGGACCAGGTCCACGTCTTGTCCGGTGGACGGATACTGAAATCGGGCGATAGCTCGCTCGCTCAGGAACTCGAGCGTCGCGGCTACGATTGGGTGCTGGAAGCCCAAGTCGCATGAGCACGGCTTTGCAATCCTCCGTTCCATCCCTGTCGTCGGCGCTGCGCTCCTTCAGCGCGCAATGGCAAACGCGGCCCGCCGATTCATTGTCTGCGGTGCGCGAACGGGCCATGCAGCGTTTCCTCGAGCTCGGCTTGCCATCCTCGCGCGATGAGACCTGGCGCTACACCAATCTGCGCAGCCTGGCTGCGCAGAGCTTCGTGGACGCGCCGCACGAACCGCAAGGCGAGATCGCGGCCGACACCTCGCTGTCGTTGTTTGCCGAATCGGATCGCGCGGCGACCCTCGTCCTGGTGAACGGCTTCCCCACCCTGCCGGCGCCGCACGAACGGCCGGCGGGCGTGGAGCTTCTTAGCCTGCGAGATATGGCACGCATTGATCCCAATAGGGTATTGCCCTTTCTGGAGCCCTTGTCGGATGCCGACAGTGCGCGCTGGACCTTGCTCAACACCGCGCTGTTCGTCGATGGCCTCTATGTCAAAATCACCGGGCGCGTCACGACGCCGCTCCTCATCTTGCACGTCGCGAGCGCACACGGCACCGATAACATCGCCCATTCGCGCGTCATCATCGAGGCGACTCCCGGATCCAGCGCAACGATCGTCGAGCAGCATGTGGCGCAGGGCGAACACACGCCGCTCAACAATTCCAACACGCACATCGCGCTTGGCCGGGACGCACAGGTAGAACACTATCGCGTGTATGCGACCGACGCCGGCGCCACCCACATCGACTCTCTCGATATCCGTCAGGATCGCGGCAGCCGTTGCAAGCAATTCACGATCGTGCTGGGCGGCGGCCTGGTGCGCACGGCGCTCGAAGCGCACCTCGACGAGCCGGGCGCGTCGCTCGATAGTTACTCGCTGCTCGTGGGCCACGAGGAGCGGCACGTAGACTGCGTCAACATCGTGACTCACGGCGCGCCCGAGACGCGCAGCACTCAGACGTCGCGCGCCATTGCGAGCGACGCGAGCCGCGTCATATTCAACAGCAAAGTCATCGTCAACGCCGGCGCCGTTCATGCGCAGTCGCAGCAGTCCTGCCGCGGCTTGCTGCTGTCGAAGACCGCAGAGATCGATACGCGGCCGCAGCTCGAGATCCACGCCGACGAGGTCAAGTGCGCGCATGGCGCCACGACCGGCCGTCTCGACCCCGACATGCTCTTTTACATGTTGTCGCGCGGCCTGGACCGCGACACGGCGCAGAGCCTGTTGGTGTACGCCTTCCTTGCCGATGTGCTCACCGGCATGTCGGTGGCCTCGGCGCGAGCGGCGATCGAAAGCGCGTTGATCGCCCAACTCCCCGACTCGCAAACCTTGCGGAAATTCAGATGAACAATACTGCTTTGGCCAATCGCCCCTTCAATTTCGACGTGCAGGCCTTGCGCCGGCAATTTCCGATATTGGCGCGCACCGTGCGCGGCAAGCCGCTCGCCTATTTGGACAACGGCGCCTCGGCGCAGCGGCCGAACGCGGTGATCGAGGCCGTCGATGACTACGAGCGCCATCACCACGCCAACATTCACCGCGGCGTTCACACCTTGAGCCAGGAAGCGACGGCTCTCTACGAGTCTGCGCGGGACCGGCTGGTGGGATTCATCAATGCCCGGTCGCGGCACGAAGTCATTTTCGTGCGCGGCACCACAGAAGCCGTCAATCTCGTCGCGCAGAGCTACGCGAGACCCTTGCTCGAACCGGGCGATGAGGTGCTCATCACGCATCTCGAGCACCACGCCAATATCGTGCCGTGGCAGATGGTTTGCGAGCAAACGGGCGCCTCGCTCGTGGTCGCCCCCATCGATGCGCGCGGCGCGGTGCACCTGGACGAAGTGACGGCGTTGATGAGCCCGCGGACGCGGCTGTTCGCCTGTGCACACGTATCGAACGCCCTGGGCACCGTTTTGCCCGTCAAGCGCCTGATCGGCGCCGCCAAGGCCCGCGGCATCGTTACGGTCATCGACGGCGCGCAGGCCGCACCGCACATGCGCATCGACGTGCAGGATTTGGGCTGCGATTTTTACGCTTTCTCGGGCCATAAGATGTTCGGGCCCACCGGGGTCGGCGTGTTGTACGGGCGCGAACAGCTGCTCGAACGTATGCCGCCGTGGCAAGGCGGGGGCGAGATGATTCTCGCCGTGAGCTTCGCCAAGACCACCTACAACGGTTTGCCCAATAAGTTCGAGGCCGGCACGCCCAATATCTCCGGCGTCATCGGATTGGGCGCGGCGGTGCAATTCCTGCAGGGAGTGGATCGCGACGCGGCGCACGCGCACGAGACCGCGCTCCTCGATCATGCAACGGCGGCTTTGAGCAAGATACCGGATCTTCGCATCGTCGGTACGGCGCCGGACAAGGCGAGCCTGGTTTCGTTCACCGTCGCCGGGGTGCATCCTCACGACCTGGGGACCATTCTCGACGAAGACGGCATCGCCATTCGCACCGGCCATCATTGCGCCATGCCGGTCATGGAATACTTCAAACTGCCGGCGACGGCCCGCGCCTCGTTCGCCTTCTACAACACCTTCGAGGAAATCGATAGGCTCGCCGCCGGCGTCGAACGCGCGCGCAAGCTGTTCGCGTAATTGCCCATGGAACTGAACGAACTCTACCGGGACGTGATTCTCGACCACAATCGTCGACCGCGTAACTTTGGCGCTTTGGAGCCGGCCGATGCCAGCGTCGAGGGGTTCAATCCCATGTGCGGCGACCGCCTTACCGTGCGCTTGAGATTGAATGACGACAAGATCAGCGACATCCGCTTCGAGGGCCAGGGATGCGCGATTTCCACCGCCTCGGCTTCCATGATGACCGAAGCGGTGAAAGGCAGGACGCGAACGGAAGCGCTGCGGTTGTTCGATCGCGTCCACGAACTTCTCACCGACGATGCGGCACCGCCCGCCGATGGGCTCGGCAAGCTTGCGGCGCTTTCCGGCGTGCGGGCCTACCCTGCGCGGGTCAAGTGTGCAAGCCTGTGCTGGCACACCCTTGCGGCCGCGCTTAGGTCCTCCAACCCGCAAGCGTTGCCCGCGGTAACGACCGAAGATTGAACGATATGCGCTCTTACGAGAATGAACCGATTGTCGTGCAGCGCGAGGTCAAGGCGGTGGCCATCCCGGCCGGCGTCGAAGTCAATCTCAAGCTCGGCTCCGTCGGCTACATCACGCAGGCTCTGGGCGGCAGCTTCACGGTGTACATCGACGGCAATCTGTTCCGCATTGCAGGCAAGGACGCGGACGCCATCGGCAAGACTGCCGCAGCGGTCCCCGAGGTACCCCCGGGAGCGTCGGAAGAGGACATCAAGAACATCGTGTGGCAGCAGTTGAAGACCTGTTACGACCCGGAAATTCCCGTCAACATCGTCGACCTGGGGCTGGTCTATGAGTGCGACGTGAGCAAGAATGAGGATTCGACGCGCACGGTCGACATCAAAATGACCTTGACCGCGCCCGGCTGCGGTATGGGGGAAGTGCTGGTCCAGGATGTGCGCGACAAGGTGCAGATTGTCCCGACCGTCGCGCGCGCAAACGTCGAACTGGTATTCGACCCGCCGTGGAACCAAACCATGATGTCGGACGAAGCCCGCCTGCAGACCGGCATGATGTAGACCTAAGACGATTGAGGAAGCAGCGTGAAGTGGATCGACGCCGGACCAGCAACGGGATTGAGCGAGGGGCAGACAATCTCCATACCGGTGGGGCGCAGGATGATCGCCGTCGCCCGCAGCGGCGGAGCCTATTTTGCGATTGAAGACGTCTGCACTCACGACGGCGCCCAACTCACCGGCGGCGCGATCGAAGGGTTTGAGATCATCTGCCCGCGCCACGGCGCCCGCTTTTGCCTGAAGACGGGGGAGGCGCTGACTCCGCCCGCGTACGAGCCCGTGCGCGTATACGAAACGAAAATCGAAGGTGGTCATTTGTGGGTACGCGCAGACTGACGCTGTTGCGGCACGGGAAGGCGCAGTCCATCGACGCCTGCGCGGAAGACTTCGAGCGCGCGTTGACACGCCGCGGCAGCATTGAGGCACGTGAAATGGCGATGCGCATCGTGCACCGGGATCTCGTACCGGATTTGATATTGGTGAGCCCGGCCGAACGCGCCTGGGCGACTGCCGAGATCATCGCCGACGCCTGCGAACTGGACGCCAAGCAGGTGCAGTGCGCGCGTGAATTGTACTTGGCGACGCCCGAAGCCACCTGGCGGCTGCTGAAGCGGCGCGGCGTTGCCGCTCTCACGCACATCATGATTTGCGGCCACAATCCGGGCTTGAGCCAGGTCGCGAGCCGCCTGGGTCCAAAGCCTCAAACGCGGGAATTGCCCACGGGAGGAATCGCGACGGCTGTTTGGCACCATGCGGACTGGGAGACGCTACAGCCCGAGTCCGCCGTCAGCTGCGAGCTCGATGACCCAGAGAGCGAGGCGGATCTGTGGGCCTAGATCAGGACCTGGCCGGCGCTTAAGTTTGATCGCGCTGCAGCCGCATCAGCCGTCGCCGGTCCCGCTTCTCCGGACGCCCATCGGGGCGTGGCCGCGACGCCTGCGCCAAGCGCTGCTGTTCGCGCAGCGCTGCACGGCGCTGCGCGCTGGCGGGCGTTTCGACATAGTGCGATTGTGCCTCGGCGGCGGGACCGCGCCGCAGCGGCAATCCCAGCACTTCGAACTCGGCCACGATCCCTTGCAGCGACAGACTCAAGCGATCGCCGACGCGCACGCGATGCGCGGGTTTGACGCGCTCGGCGTTCAAGTGCACTTTCCCGCCGTTGATCGCGGCCGTGGCGAGGCTCCGCGTCTTGAAAAAGCGGGCGTGCCATAGCCACTTGTCAAGGCGGTGATTTTCGGTTTTCTCATCGACGTTCATGGGCCGCGTTTACCCCCTAAGCAATCGGCGCGAGTCGTCCTCCGATCCCGCTATAATAGCGGTATGAAAGGCTCGACCAGATACTCGAGGTCCCCGTGCTGAAAGAATTTCGCGAGCGGCTATCGCGCGATACCGCGGCCCTCGATGCGGCCGGATTGCTCAAGCGCGAGCGGGTGATCGCATCGGCCCAGGGACCCGTGGTGCGGCTTGCCGACGGGCGCGAGATGATCAATCTTTGCGCCAACAATTACTTGGGGCTCGCAAACCATCCTGCGGTGCTTGAGGCCGCGCACGATGCGCTGGCCCGTTACGGGTACGGCGTCGCCTCGGTGCGATTCATCTGCGGAACGCAAAGCGTCCATCGCGAACTCGAGGATCGCCTGAGCGCCTACCTGTCGATGGAAGACACGATTTTATACTCCTCCTGCTTCGATGCGAACGGAGGGCTGTTCGAGACGCTGCTCGGCGAGGAAGACGCGGTCATCAGCGATGCCCTGAACCACGCCAGCATCATTGACGGCATTCGCCTGTGCAAAGCGCAGCGCCTGCGCTACGCCAACAATGACATGAATGAGCTCGAACAGGCGTTGAAGGACTCGCAAAGTGCGCGCGTCCGTCTCATCGCGACCGACGGCGTGTTCTCCATGGACGGTTCGATCGCGAGATTGAACGAGATCTGCGATCTGGCGGATCGCTACGGGGCGCTGGTCATGGTGGACGACTCGCATGCCACCGGGTTCGTCGGAGCACGGGGCCGCGGTTCGCATGAGCTGCGCGGCGTCATCGGCCGAATCGACATTCTGACTGGAACTCTCGGCAAAGCCTTGGGCGGAGCCAGCGGCGGCTATGTGTCCGCGCGTAAGGAAATCGTCGGCTGGCTGCGCCAGCGCTCGCGGCCGTATCTGTTTTCGAACAGCATCGCACCGCCGGTGGCCGCGGGGACCCTCAAGGTACTCGACTTGCTGGAGAGTTCAACCGACCTGCGTGAGCGGCTGCACACGAATTCGCGCTACTTTCGCGAACAAATGCAGAGCCTGGGATTCAATCTCATCCCCGGGGAACATCCCATCATCCCCGTCATGCTGGGCGAGGCGCCCAAGGCGGTTGACCTCGCCGATCGCGTGCAGGCCCTCGGAGCCTATGTCGTGGCGTTCTCATTTCCGGTCGTTCCCCATGGAAAAGCGCGTATTCGTACCCAGATGAGCGCTGCGCACAGCCGCGCGCAACTCGATCAAGTCATTCAGGCGTTCAGGACGGCGGGGCGCGATCTCGGCATCATTCACCAGGGGTAGCTAATGAAAGCATTGGTCAAGGCGCGTGCGGAGCCCGGTATCTGGCTGCAGGATGTCCCGGAGCCGGCAGTCGGCCACAATGACGTGCTCATCAAAGTGCATCGCACTGCGATCTGCGGCACCGACATGCACATCTACAACTGGGACGCCTGGGCGCAGAAAACCATTCCCGTGCCCATGGCCGTCGGCCA
>DATMNF010000048.1:0-33333 GCA_035569355.1 Steroidobacteraceae bacterium | reverse complement strand
CTGCAAGGCCGGCTGGGCACAGTGGTTCGACCCGACGCGTAGGCGCAACAACGATGTCGCGTGGAGCCGCGGCATGGGATGGGCCGTGCTCGGCTTGCTCGACTTGAAACATGCCCTTGACGGGGTTGGCAGCGATGAAGTCGCTGAACTTGCGGCGCTGGTGCTCGAGCGTCTGGCGCAGACCCAAGGGCCCGATGGAAATTGGACTGCCGTGCTCGACCACGGTGGAGCCGGCAGCGAAACATCGACCGCCTCGTTCTACGTCGCAGCCGCGCTGCATCCGGCGGCTCGGGGTCTCGTCTCGCTTCCGTCTCACGCGCTGGAACGCGCAGCCGCCGCCTGCCGCCGCGCCCTGGCGGAGGACGGCACATTCACCGGCGTGACCGCCGACGTGCTGCCGAGTTGGAACATCGAGACTTACGAGCACTGCCCGACCGAGCCCTCTGCCTGGGCGCAGGGCGCGGCGGTGCGGGCCTTTGCGGCGCTCGCTCGGGCGGGTGGACCCTTGTAGCCTGGTCCACGCAAAACGTGGCGCCGCGAGACGAATCCAGGACTCCGGCACGTTCACCCCCACAATGCAGCCGTCGGCAACTGCATCAGTCCGCGCTCGTAGCCGATGCCGTGCGCTCGGTCTGCGGCGTGCAGCAGTGGACCGTCCAGATCCACGAACTCCGCCAGTTGGCCGACCACCATCGCGGGAGCCATCGCGAGCGAAGTCCCCGCCATGCACCCGACCATGACTTTGAGTCCCAGTGCGCGGGCCTCGCGCGCCAGCGCGAGCGCCTCGGTGAGGCCGCCGGTCTTGTCGAGCTTGACGTTCACTACCCGGTACAGGTCCTTGACCTTGACGAGGCTCGAGCGGTCGGCCACCGACTCATCGGCGGCGAGCCTCAGGGAACCGGAGTACCCGCGCAAGGTCTCGTCTTCTTCCCGCGGTACCGGCTGCTCGATCAGCACCACGCCCAGAGACTGCATTTCGGGTGCCAGGCGATTCAGCAGATCGCAAGACCACGCCTGATTCGGATCGACGATGAGCCCCGCGGCGGGACACACCGCGTGCACCAGGCGCACGGCATCGAGATGGCGCTCGGCATCGACCTTGACCTTGATCAGCGGCCACCCGGCGTAGCGGCGCGCGCCGGCCGCGACGGCTTCGTCGGTATCGATCCCGAGCGTGATCGAGGTGGTGAGCCGCCGGGGATTGGGCATGTCCGCCAATTCCCACACGGTCGTGCGCGCTTGCTTGGCCCGCAGGTCCCATAGCGCACAGTCCACGGCGTTGCGCGCGCCGCCCGGCGGCAGCAGTGCCGCAACCTCGCGCGCATCCTCCCCGAGAGCGGCCCCCCTGCGGCCGAGCATGCCTTCGATCGCGGCCCGAGCCGTTTCCAGTTGCTTACACAAAAGAGGGATGGTCTCGCCATCGTAGTCCACCCCGGCCGCCTCGCCGCGCCCGGCATGGCCGTCGGCATCGGTGAGCGTGACGACGATGACATCGAGCGCGGCCTCGGCGCCGCGCGACACGCGAAACGGCACCTTGTAAGCCCACGACTCGGTATCGACGCGCATCGGCATGGGAATCGAGCCGCGAGGTGCTACCCGCGGGCAGCGCCTTGTGCGGCGGCCAGGAACTCATCGACGTGCACCCGGGGCGTCGCGTACGAGGTCACCAGTCGAATCGCCACACCGGTCGGAGTGGTGCAGAGCGGCCATCGATAGAACTCGAATCCCTGGTTCTCCAACGCGGCGACGGTTGCTTCGGGCAACGCAACGAACACCTCATTGGCGTCGACCGATTGCAGCAGCGAGGCGCCTCGTACGCTGCGCAATCCTTCGCCCAAGGCTGACGCCATCGCGTTCGCATGGCGCGCATTCGCGAGCCACAATGCATTCTCGAAATACGCGAGTAGCTGAGCGCTCACGAATCGCAGTTTTGACCACAGGTGCCCTGCGCGCTTGCGGCGACGCTCGAAATCCCGGACCCGAGCCGGGTCGAAAAAAACCACCGCCTCCGCACACAGCGCCCCGTTCTTGGTCGCACCCAGCGAGAGCACGTCGACCCCGCTTTTCCACGTGGCTTCGGCCGGACTGCAGCCGAGATGCACCAGCGCATTGGCAAATCGCGCGCCATCCATGTGCAGCGGTAGCGCATGTTGCCTGGCCACGGTACCGAGAGCGGAGAGCTCCGACAATTCGTATACCGTTCCCCACTCGGTGGCCTGACTCACGCTCACGGCGCCGGGCTTGACGTGGTGCACGCCCATGTCCTCGGCGAATGCAATTGCGCTCACCAGTTGCTCGGGCGTGATTTTTCCGTTTGCCGTGGGAAAGCCGATCATCTTGGCGCCCCCGGTGAAGAATTCCGGTGCGCCGCATTCATCGGTGACGATGTGCGCCGCGTCGTGGCAGTACACGGCGCCGTAGGGCGGCGTGATCTCCGAGAGCGCCAATGCGTTGGCGGCCGTGCCGGTGGTCACCGGGAAGATGGCGACCTCCCTGCCAAACACATCGCTCGCGACGTTTTGCAGCCTTTGCGTGAGTTCATCGCCGCCGTACGAAGGGACCGAGCCCACATTTGCGTCCTGGATGGCCGCCATGATGACATCGCAGGCCGGCGTGACGTTGTCGCTCTTGAAGTTTCGGCTCACCGGCGCTCAGACCGCCATCTGCTGCTCGCTTTTTCTTGCATCGGATCGATTGTAATCGATCGGGCTTGGCTGGCAACAGGCGCCGCTGCGGCGTCCTGACGCTTCATTGCCCCCAGACCTTCGCGTCGAACTCGAAAGTTTCGCCCTCACGTTGCCAAATCACTGCGGCGCGTCGCACGGTCAAAAACCAGGTGTGCTGTTCCAAGGGCTTGTGCGGCTTGAAGCACGATGATCGAAGCACGGCCACCGCCGCCCCATGCTCGGGATCGCGCACCGATTCATAACGAATCGCGTCGATCGCGGCTTCGCGCGCTACGCGCGCCAGCTCCTGCGTGGGACCGTAGTCACTCGGGTGCGTCCAGTCGGCGCGCGAGCGCTTGAACGGCGAGCGAGTCAAATCGACCAACCGCCCGTCGATGCCGGCGCGAAAAACCGTCTGCGGCGACGGGCCGATGGACTCGAGCGCGGCGCTGTCGAGCAGGAAGCGCCACCGCCAGAACCCCAATTCGGCCAAGGCCGTGCGCTGCGCCTCCGCGCCGTACCAGATTCCCGAGTCGGCGGGTGAGCGAAACCGGGACCCCATGGGAGAGGAATAGCGAAAAGGAGTCGACAGCAGGTAGTGCAAGTCACTCGCTTCCGAGGGCAACGGCGGCTTGCTCTGATCCAGCAGCCCCTCGAGCACGAGTTGTTCCTCGACATTCGCCACCAGCCGCAGCGTCGAGACGATGTGCTGGGCTTCCACCGCTCGCCACAGGCGCCGTCGCGCCCGCAGCGCCTCAGATCCGACCGCGCGCCGAGTCCAGGTATTGGACGACACGAACCAAGCCTTCGGTGCTGCGAATCAAGTCGATCGGCCGGCCAACCAGTCCTTGATTCTCTCCGTTCAGCCAACTGCGGGCCGCCGTGTCGTTGGAACCGATCAGAGCATCCAGCGAGCGAAACAACCGCACGAATAGCGCCCCGAGTTCCCATTCCTTCTTCTGAGTGTCCAGGGTGTAAGTTCCGTTCGCCATCCGCGACACGGTTGACGGGCTGAGGCCCAGTATTTGGGCGAGGCTCGCCTGCGTAATTTCCAGCAATACCGACGCGCGCAACACCGCTCCGGTGAGCACCCGGCGGGGTTCGGGCTGAGCGTCGGTCGAGGCCTGCGGCATACGATACCTATAGAAATATCTGACCTGATTTCATTCTACTGAAATATGACGGCACTGGCAAATGATCCGAAAGCGCGGGGCCGGCGGGAGCGCGCGGCGTTTTGACTCATTTGCGCCGCGAACACCAACTGCATCACACGGGCGGCCCACTCCCCGACCCCGCTGAAAAACATGCGTGAACTGCGTCGAAGTCTGTGAAAACGCTCATATCCAAGGCCGGATTCCGTCGCATAGGATTTGGCCAGGTGGATCCATTGGTGTGCGATCGGTACCCCTCGTCCTGAGCATTGAGGCGATCGAGCGGGACTCTGGAGTAGACAATGCCAAACGGGAAGAACCCGTTGATGTTGATGATGGCCCTTTCGATGCCCGGCGCGGCCCAAGCGCTCGGCCTAGGCGACATTCACGTCGATTCCGCGCTGAACGAGCGCCTCGTCGCCGAGATCGACATCGTCGGCGCAACCGCAATCGAGCTGAACGACCTGCGGGCAGCCGTTGCGAATCGAGAAACCTTCCTGCGGTACGGCGCTGACCGTCCAGGCTTCCTCTCCACGGCGACCTTCAAGGTCGCTCAGGACAGCCAAGGGCGCCCCATTCTCGCCGTGCGCTCAACCGAGGCGTTCACCGAGCCACTGGTCAACTTTCTCGTCGACCTGCATTGGCGCAATAACGAACTCGTCCGTCAATATACCCTGCTGCTCGATCCGCCGGGATTCGCCACCGCCCCTGCGGCAGCCGCTGCTGTCGCCCTGGCGGCTTCTCCTCCTGCCGTCCCGGACCAACCCAACGTCCCCGCGGCCGCCGCTGCAGCGACGCCGATTCTCGAAAGAAAGACGCAAACCGTGGCACGTCAGGTTGATCCGCCGAGCGATCGACCCAATACCGGCAGCGAGCGAGCGGCTCGAAAGACGACACATATCAAGGTCGGCGCAAAAGCCACCCTTCGAGGCATCGCATGGCGAGTGGGTGAACGCTCGCCGTCGGATTTGCGCAGAATGATGATCGCAATCTTCCGCGCGAACCCGAGCGCCTTCGATGGCAACATCAACCGGCTGCATCTGGGCGCCGTGCTCACCATCCCTTCGCCGGCCGAGGTGGCCGCGATATCGAGCGAAGAGGCGAAGCGCGAGTTTCATTTGCAGATGGCCGCCTGGCACTCGCCGGGCCGCGCCATGCACGCGGGTACTTCGAATCCCTCGACATCGATTCCCGTTGCGTCGGCTACCCAACCACCCTCGGTCGCTGCGGCGACAGTGGCCCCCGCGGCGGCGCCACCCGTATCAGCGGCGGCGCCCGCTTCTTCGGCAGGACCCGTCGTCCCGCAGACCGAAGAACTCGCCCGTCGGGTTCAATCGCTCGAGCATGAGCTCGTCGAAGTTCAGGGCCTTCTGGACCGTCAGCGTGATCAGCTGGTCGACATGAAGGAGCAAGTTGCCCTCGTCGAAAAGACCACCCCCGCCGCCATGTTGGGCACCGAGCTGCCGGCTGCTGATGCGCCAGGCGCCGACGCGCCGAGCGCCCAAGACCCCGCCGCCATGCTGGGCACCGAGCTGCCAACTGCTGATGCGCCGGGCACCGATGCGCCGGTCGCCGAAGCGCCCGCCGCCATGCCGGGCACCGAGCTGCCAACTGCTGATGTGCAGGTTGCCAATGCGCAGGGCGCCAATGCGCCGAGCGCCGAAGACCCCGTCGACGCGCCCGTCAAATCCGGGCATACGTTCCTCGTTCCCTTCATCGGAGGCTTTGGGCTATTGGCGGGGGCTGCGGCCGCCTTGTATTTCCGTCTTCGCCGCCGCGCGCCGAAGCCGAACACTTGGCGCACCGACATCAGTGAGGAGATGCCCGTCCCGATGCCTGTCCAAGCCATCCGCGGAGGCGATACCGTCAGCCCCGACGACACCCTCGGCAGCCTGGAACCCATGACGCAAGCGCCGGTCATGGACCAAGCGCGCGAGAATTCCGCGCGCATCCAAGCTACAACCGAACTGGCCCGCGATGCGCAAAGTGACGCGCTTGTGGACGCCACCGTGGATGACGATTCGGATACGCAGGAAGCTCCCGCGCCGACCTTCGACGAAAACACTCATCCCATGATACCGGTGCCGGCGCAGGCGTCCTTCAGCATGCCGAAGCGCGTCAACCACGCCGCCGCCACCATCTCGCGCCCGGAGCCGGAAGACAGCGTGAGCATGAGCGTCGCGACCGCCAAGCTTCCAGCCTCTGTCGCTACCGCGGAGCTCAAACGCATCGATACCACGCGCCTCGATTACAATTTGGTCGATCTCGACTTGACTGCTCAACACGTGCAGATGCCGAGCGTGCTCAACGAGCAGGTCGTTGTAAAGGAGCGACGCACGAACCTTGCGGACGTGCTGAAGTTGGCAATCGAGCGTGAGCCGGATCGCCATGATTTGCGGATGAAGCTTCTCGAACTCTATTACTCGGCCGCTGCCACCAACAGGCAGGCCTTCCTCGAGGTCGTACAGAAATTCGCGCGCGACCGCGATTACTTGCAGCCCGATCAATGGGAGAAGATCCTGTTCATGGGCCGACAGATCGCAGCGGATAACCCTCTGTTTGCCGAGCCCTCGGCGGCTGACGACGACCTGGCCGACTGCGCCTGAACGGCGGGCACACGCTCTAGCAAGGCACGACTCTGCGGACCCGTCGAAGGTCCGCATTCCCAAGGGCCTTCGGCCGCTTCCCTTCCCTCCCCTTCCGGTTGCGGCGGCAACGATATCCAGGCAGCCTGCGATCGTCCGCGGCCGATCGAGGGTTCGGAATGAGCGTTGTGTTCATGTTGAGACGGGGCGTCGGTATTCTGGTGTTGGCGGGCATATCGGTAGCCAGCGCTGCAGTCCCGCCGTCCGCGCCGGCCTACGGCGTTCATTTGGAGAAAACCTGGATCCCCATGAAGGACGGCGTCCGTCTGGCCGTCACTCTCTACATGCCGGCTCCTCTCAAGTCCGGGGATCGCTTTCCGGCACTGCTCGAATATTTACCTTATCGAAAGGACGACGACGAGGCCGTCCGCGACTACGGAGCCCACGCATATTTCGCGAGGCGCGGATATGTGGGCGCACGCGTCGACATACGTGGGTTCGGCGCAAGCGAAGGGACGCCGCCCGATCGGGAGTACTCGGCCCAGGAGCAGCAAGATGCCGAAGAGGTCATTGCCTGGCTGGCGCACCAATCGTGGTCGAACGGCAAGGTGGGCATGCTCGGTATCTCCTGGGGCGGCTTCAACTCCATCCAGATGGCGCTGAGGAGACCGCCCGCACTCAAGGCGATCCTTGCCGTCGCCGCCACCGAAGAGTTGTTCAAGGAGGACGTGCACTACACGGACGGAGTCTTCCACGTCGATGAGTTCGAGCTGACGATGGACTTGGATCAAGGGAGGCCCGGAGCGCCGGATTTCAATCTGGACGAGTCCGTGATCGGCCCGCGCATGGATTCGCCGCCGTGGTCGCTCAACTACATGAAGCATCAGCGCGACGGCGCGTTCTGGCGTGCGCCGCTTCGGCCGATCGAGACGCTGCAAGTGCCGGCATTTCTGATCGGCGGCTTGCAGGATGGGTATCGCGACAGCATCCCGCGCATGCTGGAACGCGTCAAAGCGCCGCTGAAGGCGTGGATCGGCCCCTGGAACCACGGCTTTCCCAACAACAGCGATTACGGGCCGCTGTACGAGTGGCGTGATCAAGCGGTGCGCTGGTTCGACTACTGGCTCAAGGGACGCGACACCGGGGTGCTCAAGGATCCGAGAGTCGTCATCTTTCAGCAGCACTGGCATGCGCCCGAGTCTCGGGCGCAGGATGTGCCCGGCGAATGGCGTGCCGAGGCATGGCCGCCCGCCGGGCTGACACCGATGACCTGGTACCTGCAGCCTGAGCACCAACTCTCCCTGAAGGACGGTGCAGCAGGCCGCGACCAGCTTCGGTACGTTTCCTCGGTAGGCGTTGAGTCCGGATTCTGGTGGGGAGAATTGTTGACGGACCAGCGGCCGGTGGATGCCTTTAGTCTCACGTACGACTCCCAGCCACTGAATGAGGACGTCGCCATCCTTGGACTGCCGCATGTGAACATCCAGGTTGCGGCCGACGCGCCGCTCGCGGATTGGTTCGTGCGGCTGTCCGACGTCGCGCCGGACGGGAGCGTGACCATGATCACCGGCGCCGGCATCAATGGGGCTCAGCGGGATTCGATGGCGAAGCCGGAGGACTTGGTGCCCGGCAAGATCTATCCGTTGTCGCTGGACCTGCATCTCGCTTCGTGGATATTCCCCAAAGGCCACCGTATCCGCGTAGCCGTTTCGAATGCGCTCTGGCCCATGAACTGGCCGACTCCCTACCCCATGACCACTTCGATGATGCTGGGCGGCGACGCCGCCTCACGCATCGTGCTGCCCCGCGTCCCGGCGCACGGATCCGCAGCGCCCGCCCTCGCGCCGCCTCAACCCATCGAGGAACCCGCGGGGATCACGGGAATCGGCGGCGGCGGCGCCGCGTGGCCCGGCGAGTGGACGGTGCTTCGCGATGAAGCCAAGCAGCGCAGCACGGTGGTTTGGAAAGGATCGACCGCTGTGTCCTATCCATGGGGCCGATTCGATCACTCCGAGAAACTCACCTATGACGTCGACGATGCGCATCCCGACACCGCGCGCGTGCAAGGGGACTCCGAATACGTTCAGGTCGTGAACGATCATGCACTCACCTGGCGCGGCCGCCTCGACGTGTCGAGCGATGCCAAGACGTTTTTTTACAAATACACGCGCACGTTGCTGCGCGACGGCGCGGTCATTCGGACAAAGACGTGGGAGGAGCCGATACCGCGGGATCACCAATGATTGCGTGAGGTTGACGCTCGGCGTCCTTCAACGCCCGACGGGCAGCAGCCTCTGTGGCGCGCATTCGGCACTTCAGCATCCGCGTCAGATCCTCGAGAGGCCGCTTTCGCGCGTAGACCTCCTGTTCGATGGCATCTCTCCATGCACATTTTGACGCGAGAAACCTGTTCAACGAGGACGACCTGTGGCCGAGCGCGGCCTCGTCGACCACCGAAAGCCAGTAAGCGTCATTGGAGGCATGCCGGAACATTTCGTCGACCAGGTAGGCCGGTACCTCGCTGGCGCGCAGGAATGCGCGGACCTCGAGCAGCGCCCCGTTTTCGGCGGTTGCGGCGTCTGCGGGCGACAGGGACGAGGTCTCAGTGTCGACGAAGTACGGACGATTGATCCCGATGAGCCCTTTACCATCCGTGTTGCGCTGTGCGGCGCCGGCAAAGATGAGAAAACAGGCACTGACGCAACGGCCGGTCCGCGGTTCAACGAGGACTTCGCTATATGTGGAATTGATGAAATTGGCGATCTTGACGGCCTCGCGCACGTCGCCGCCGTCCGACGCCAGAATGATCTTGTTCAGCGCCAAGAAGCGCTTTTCATCGTCGGCAATTTTGGACACCAGGCGCTCGTAGTCGCCGCGCGTGATCTCGCCGGAGATGACCAACGGGCCGACCGGCCCCACGTACTCACCCGTATAGGGATCGTGATCCATATAGAAAAGTTCGGCGGCGAGCCCGGGGGCGCTGCAAACGATCAACGCCGTCGCGCAAACAACCATTCGATAGCCCATCGAACACGTCCTCGCAGGAGCGGCCGCAGCGTCGATCTCGCAACGTTGGACGCCGGCCGGCCGCACCGCTGGATTCTGCGGTTCCAATCGGGGTTGAGCCGCCAACCAGTTCACGCTCGAGAGAACGAGTCGGGAACTTAGGGTCTACTTCTCGGCATAGCGCCGGATAAACACTATTAATCAAATAGTTACGTCGTATATGTGAATATACTTCTCGGGAGCCGGTTTGCCCGACGAGGACGATCGCCGACGCTTTTGAGAGCATGCGGCTGCCGCAGCGGATACTTCGCGCCTGCCTATCGGGACCTGCGCTTGGGAGAGCCGTGGGCTGGGCCGCTGCCGACGACTGCGCTGCGCAGCCTGTCGAGGTCAGCGTGCCGGGTCACGATGTCGGACCGATCCGCCGCGAGCCGCAAATCACGCAGCACTTCGAGCGAACGCAGCAAGACCGGGAGCGGCGGACCGCTGGCCGTGATACCTGCCAACCCTTGTTCGCTCAAGGTTGCCGCAGGCGCCTCGATGAACCGCCTGACGAGGCCGTCGTGATGCTGTGCCGCCGCCTGCCCGAAAAGATCGCAGATTTCGAGAAACGCGCGCGCATTCTGCTGAAACCAGTCCGTGCCGGCGTACTCGTCGACCAGCGCCAGGAGCTCATCCAGCAGGCTCGTTCGCGTCATGCAGTCGCGCAGCCGTGCCTGATCGACCGGCAGCATGAACAGCATTTTATCGACCAGCAGCTGAGCATAATAAGGGTCGTTGGCTCGGCACAGACCGAGCAGGAGATCGAGTTCATTGATGCCCGAGAAATCGCCTGCATTGGCACCGCGATACTCCTGCCGTCCGACGCGGTATGGCTTGTAGTACGGCCGTACCGAATAAAAGAAGCGCTCGACGTCGAGCTGGCTCATCAGGCGATCGTTGAATCGCATGACGTCGCGAAGCGCCTGCTTCGCCGTATCGAACAGCACGTCCGCGACGGGACTCGAGACCCCAAGATGAACGATGCCCGTCAGGGCGTCCGCCGCTCGCTGCAGGGCTAGGATCCCGCGCGTATTCTCGTCGATGAACAGGAACTCATCGGGCAGCGATGTAAAGCTCTTGCGAACACCGGCGCGCGCCTTGTTGTGGGTCGCCAGGTGTCCGGTTGAGAATCTTGGGGCCATCCCGAGAGATGCACCCACATGCAAGGCAAGCGATGACGCTTCGGGAAACGGCGAGCGTTCCTCACGCGCCGGATTGGTAAGTTCATGCCGGCGCAACGCACCGAGATAGAGACCCACGCTTCCGAGGACGCCGAAGGCGCTGTCGAATCCCTCGCCGGTGTTACCCTCCGCGAGCAGCGCGACGACGTGGGCGTGACCTTCATCGCGTAGCGACCCCTTGATCGAATCGCCGCAGCCGATCACTTGCGACCGATCGCTGTTCGCGAAGTACAGATTCTCCAGCTCGGTGTTCATTTGAACAAAAGAGGTGCGAATCCAGTGCTCGAACGCTTCTGCCCGGCTGCTCAAGCGTAGCGGTGCGTTCACGCCCGAATGCCCCAGCAGAAAGGATCCTCGGGGTCGAGGCGCAGCAGCGTCTCACCGGTGACGTGCGCGGTGCCCGTGATGGTCGGGACGATTTCGCCTTTGCTGCGATCGAGCCATCGATACCGGCCCACAAAAGTGCTGCCGATCAGACTCTCCTGGACCCACGCGTCGCCTTGCATCAGCCTGCCGTCGGCGGCAAGGCAGGCGAGCTTCGCGCTCGTGCCGGTGCCGCACGGCGAACGGTCGTAGGCCTTGCCGGGACAAAGCACGAAATTCCGGCTGTGGACGCCAGGTCGACTCGAGGGCGCAAAAAGTTCGACATGATCCACCTTCGGGTGGCCTTGAGCGTTGATTGCCGCGCGCACGCGCCACGCAAAGTCGGTCAGCGCATCGACGTGCTTGAGATCGATGATCCGATCATGCTCGGATACCAAAAAGAACCAGTTGCCGCCCCACGCCACGTCGCCGGTCACCGAGCCGATTCCGGGAACGTCGACCACGAGTCCCTGCGCTGCGCGGAAGCTCACCACATTTGCAACGCTGATCTCGCCCTCGGAGTTCAAAATGGCCTCGACCGGCCCCACGGGGGTATCGATTTTGACCGCACCCGGAACAAGGTCGCCTCTATCCTTGAGCGAGGCGATCAAGCCGATCGTGCCATGCCCGCACATCCCCAAATAGCCTACATTGTTGAAGAAGATGACGCCGAGCTCGCAATCGGAGCGATGCGGCTTGACGAGCAATGCGCCGACCAGCGGATCGGAGCCCCGCGGTTCGTTCACGATGGCGGACCGGTACGCATCGAAGCGATCACGAAACCGCTCGAGCCGTTCCGCGAGCGGGCCGTCGCCCAAGTCTGGACCGCCCTCGAGCACGAGACGCGTGGGCTCGCCGCCCGTGTGAGAATCGATGACGCGCATGCTGATCATTGTCAAGGGCGCGAGTCGCGCGCACGCTCCACCATCGCGGTCACTGCGGCGCGGCGCTCGCCCGAGAGGATCAGGCGGGGCGGGCGCACCCGTTCTGAACCGCGGCCCATGATCTGTTCGGCGAGCTTGATGGATTGAACCAGATCGGGCTCTGAATCCAAATGCAGCAGCGGCATGAACCAGCGGTAAATCCGGCGTGCGGCGTCGAGATTGCCGGTGCGGAGCGCGTCATAGAGCCGCAGTGACTCGATCGGGAAAGCGTTCGTGAGGCCAGACACCCACCCCTGGGCGCCCAACGTCAAGCCCTCGAAGGCGATATCGTCGAGACCCGCGAACAGCACGAAACGATCGCCAAACGCGTTGATGATATCGGTAAAGCGGCGCGAATCAGGCGCGGACTCCTTGATCGAGACGATGTTCGCGACATCCGCCAGGCGACCAAGGGTCGGGATGTCGATGTTCACCCGGTAAGAAGGCGGGTTGTTGTACAGCATGATCGGCAATCCGGTCGCCGCCGCCACGGTGCGGAAGTGGTATTCAAGCTCCGCGGCGGTCGGCACATACACCATGGCGGGGAGCACCATGAGTCCGGCGGCGCCGATACGTTCGGCGTCGCGCGCAAAGCGCGCCCCCGCGTCGGTGGTCAATTCCGAGACACCGGCAATGACGGGGACTTTGCCCTCGCTCACTTCAACCGCAGCGTGCAGTACGCGCCGTTTCTCCTCCGCGGTGAGCGAATTTCCCTCGCCCACCGTCCCCATGAGAACGAGGCCGTGGACGCCGTCTTGCAGCAGGGCCTTCTGCACTCTTTGCGTCGCCGGCAGATCGACTTCCAGGGCGGAGTCGAACTGCGTCGTGGCGGCGGGAAAAACGCCAGACCAAGTGCAGGAAACGCGAGCTGCCATGAGAATCTCTCCCTCGTCGGCGTTGCTTGCAGGATCGTGGATCGTATACGGTACCTCAATGAGCGGGCAAGACACGATCGCGGTGATCGGCGCGGGGGTGATCGGGGCGGCCGTGGCGTTTGCCTTGGCGCGCGAGGGACATGAAGTGATGCTGCTCGACCGCGCGCAGCCCGGCGTCGCGGGCGCGAGCTTCGGCAATGTGGGCCACATCGCCGCGGAACTCGTGCAGCCGTTGCCCTCGGTGAGCCTGCTGTTGGGCTTTTGGCGCGAACTCCTTTGCTTCGACGGGGCGCTCGATCTACCGGTGCGGCAGGCGATGCGCATGCTGCCCTGGATCCGGCAGTTCGCCGCGGCGGCCTTGAGGCGTCCCGAAAATACCCGCCACCTGGCGCCGCTCGTGCTTCCCGCCGCGGAGGCTTGGGCGCGCACGCTCGCGGAAGCCGGGCGACCAGACCTGTTGCGCCGGAACGGCCATTACGAGATCGCATTCGGCCGTCGTGCCCAGGCTCTCATGCGCGGGCAAGCGCGCACAATGGCGCAACTTGGCATCGGCACCCGGCCGATGACCGAGGAGGAACTCGTACCCGTGCAACGCGCGGCGCGCGCCCGAATCGCCGGCGGTCTGTGTTTCGCGAACTCGGCGCACGTGGTTGACCCGTTCGAGGTGGTCCGCGCCCTCGCCGCCGCAGCCGCGACGCGCACGGCAACGTTTCGGCGCTTCGAGGTGCGTGGATTGCGCGCGGCCGGCGACGAGATTGAAATTCTCGGCGAACAGGCGTCGATCCGCGTCGGCGGCGCCGTGGTATGCGCTGGCATGGGCTCGCAACCGCTGCTCGCCTCGTTCGGGGTGCACGCGCCGCTGCAATCAGTGCGGGGTTACCACATCGAACTGCCAGGGCATCCGCCGTTCCTGAAGGCGCCGGTCGTGTACACCGGCGCGCACGTGCTCGTCACGCCGATGACCGGGCGCCTGCGCGCATCGAGCTACATGGAGTTCGCACCTGCCGATGCGCCGGCCGACCCTCGCAAGGCAGCGCGCCTGCGGCAGAAGATACGCGCACTCGGGTACGCCTGTGCGACCGACGGCCCGAGCTGGGTGGGGGCGCGGCCGGTTTTGCCGGACTATTTGCCGGGTATCGGACGTGCCGCCGGGCCCGCAAACCTCTTTTATGCCGTCGGACATCAGCACATCGGCCTCACCATTGCGCCCATCACGGCCGAATTGGTCGCGGACCTGGTGGCGGCCCGTCGCCCCCGAATCCCGGTGGCTGCATTTGACCTGCGACGGTTCGGCGCCCCCGTGCCATGATTCGATTATCAGGGGCCCACCCGGAGTTCGGTACGCCATGAGCTCGGCATTGTTGACGCTTGCCGAACAGTCCGGCTTCACCCAGACCGGGCGCATCGATGAAGTCGAACGACTGTGTGCCGCGATGTCGGCGGCGTGGCCCGATGCCGTGGAATCGTTCGTGTACGGCGAATCCGCAGAAGGCCGGCCGATGCGCGCGCTGATCGTCTCGCACAGCGGCGCCCGATCGGCGCGGGACCTGCGCGAGCGCAATATTCCCATACTCTTCATTCAGGGGGGAATCCATCCGGGTGAAAGCGACGGCAAGGACGCCGGGTTCATCGCCCTGCGCGAACTGCTGTCGGGGGTGGCCGGCGCGGGGGTCCTAGATCACATTGCCCTGCTCTTCGTTCCGGCATTCAACACCGACGGACATGAGCGAGTTGGCCGCTGGAACCGGCCGAATCAGAACGGTCCGCAAGTCACGGGATGGCGTACGACAGCGCAAAATCTGAATCTAAATCGCGACTACACCAAGGCGGACGCGCCCGAAATGCGGGCGATGCTGGCGCTGGTCAACGAATGGGACCCCCTGATCTGCGCCGATTTGCATGTCACCGACGGCGCGGATTTCGAGCCCGACGTATCGATACAAGTCGAACCGATCAACCAAGGGGATCCGCAACTGCGTCCGATCGGCATCCAGTTGCGTGACGAGCTGATCGACAAGCTTGCGCGGCAAGGCTCGCTGCCATTGCCCTTCTATCCGGATCTGTTCGAAACAGACAACCCAGAATCGGGGTTCGTGCTCACGGTGTACTCGCCGCGCTTTTCCACCGGCTACTTTCCCCAGCGCAATCGCTTTACGGTGCTGGTGGAAACCCATTCGTGGAAGCCGTACGCGAAGCGTGTGGAGGTCACGCGAAACGCGATCGTGGGGCTTGCCGAACTCACGGCCGCACATGGCGCGGCTTGGATTGCGAAGGCCCACGCCGCGGATTTGTCGGCGTGCGAACTCGGCGCATCCTGGCTGACGCTCGACTACAAATCGAGCTGGCGTGAGCCCGCACGCGCAGGCAAGGCCGGCATGGCACCGAGCACCGATGTTCCGGAAGTCGTCGACTTTCGCGGGTACGCATACACCAGAACTCACTCGGCGATCTCGGGCGGCCTGGTCACCGCCTACGACTCGAATACACCGCAAATCTGGCGCGTGCCATATCGCAGTCGGATCGAGCCGGCACTCGTCATACAGGCGCCGCGTTTGGGCTATTTCATCCCGCGTGCCTACGCGCAGGCGATCGGGCCGTGTCTGGAGCGCCACGGCGTCATCGTTTCCCCGATCCCGGAACACTTGGCAAACCGGCCGCTCGAGCAATTTCGGGCCACTCGGGTGTCGTTTTCCAAGCAACCCTTCGAAGGCCGCATGCGTGCGACCATTTCGGGTGCGTGGGAGACCGAAGTCCGCGAGATCCCAGCCCTCGCCCTGTTCGTGCCGATCGCGCAATCCCTGGCAAGATTGCTCATCGCCCTGCTCGAGCCGCAGGCGCCCGACTCATTCGCCGCCTGGGGATTCTTCAACGCGGGATTCGAACAGAAGGAGCAATTGGAGCCCTACGTGGCGGAGCAAATCGCGCAAATCTTGCTGGTCTCGGACGATGAACTTCGCGATGCATTTGAGCACAAACTCAAAGAAGACGCGGGATTTCGCGCCGACGCTGCCGCGCGCCTCGAATTTCTCTGCCGCCATCACGCCTCCTGGGATCAGAGGCTGAATTGCTACCCGATCTATCGCGCCTGACAGTGGCGCCCTAGGCTCTTGCATCACTTTGCGAACTGTAGGATTTACGCCCGGGCTCATGGTGGGCGGTGCACAATGCAGCCGTTTCCGTGCGCTGGGCGACATAAGGCGAGCGTGCCGTCGGCCGAACGATCGTGGCCATGTGCGCGAGCGCATGGACGCGCCAACAACGGCACAGTAAGGAGTAGTAGTATATATGTGCGCGGCCTCTCACGCGAGCATCGACCAGCCGCCTCGAAGCGCGTCGCCGAGCCGTGCACGATTTCCGAAAGTGTGATCCAAGCCACGCTCCGCAGCGTGCAGGAACGGGCCTTCATTCGCCGGCAGTTTCAAGATGAGCGCAACGTAAATGTCGTCGCTGCCGCGCCGGCGCAGTGGTCCGCACGAAGTTCAATCTGTGACACGTGCAGCAAGAACACTGTTGACATAAGCCCCGACTGAATTCAGTGTAGTGCATGAGACATCGGCCGCTCCAAAATAAGCGTACAACGACCGGTAGGTGATTTCGGGGGGAGGTTGGTTGGATTTTGAGTGAGTGGTGACGTAGCTGCGCGGAGGATCATTGACATGCAGCCAGAGACCAGTAGCACCGACACCGATCGTCGTTCGACCTTTATCGAATCCTTGAGCGCGTTCGGTCGCCAGCATCGCGCTCAGCATTGGGAAGGCACGTTTGGTGATTTTCTCGCCAAGATTCTGCCGGGCAATCCCGCAGCGTTCACCCGTGCCAGCCATCAATATATTTGGGACATGCTGCGCTGGTATGGGCGCAACCGAACTGAGAATGACGAGACGGCCCGCGCTCAGGAGCTCTTTCGGCCGGAACTATTTGGCATCGACGAGCCGCTCTCTCGCGTCGTCGACTATTTCAAGGCGGCGGCGGCCGGATCGGATGTGGGTCGAAGGCTTCTGCTGCTGCTCGGTCCTCCGTCGGGCGGCAAGTCCACGCTGGCAATCTTGCTGAAGCGCGCTCTGGAAGAATACAGCCGCACGGATGATGGCGCGCTGTACGCCATCAAAGCTTCGCCGATGCACGAATCGCCGCTCAACCTCGTTCCGACCAGTATGCGCGGTGCGTTTCGCGAGACCTACGGCGTCGATATCAGCGGAGAATTGAGTCCCTGGGCCCGCGACCGACTGGAACGCGAATACCAGGGCGACTATCTGAGCGTACCGGTCGAGCGGGTATTCTTGTCCGAGGCCATGCGCGTCGGCGTGGGCACCTACGCGCCGCACGACCCAACCACGGCGGACATCGCCGACCTCGTCGGCTCGGTCGACCTATCCAAGGTAGCCGAGGTCGGAGATGAAGGCGACCCGCGGGTCTGGTCCTGGTCCGGTGCCGTTTACGCGGCGAGCCGCGGCATGCTCGAGATGATCGAGATTCTCAAGGTCAAGCGTGAATTTCTATACCTGCTGCTCACGCTGACGCAGGAGAAGAATGTCAAGGTTTCGCGCTTCCCGCTGATCTATCTGGACGAGACGATTTTGGCCCACACCAATCTTGCCGAGTTCAATAAGTTCCTGCAGGAGAAGGAGAACGAAGCGCTGCTGGACCGCATGGTGATCATCAAAGTGCCTTACGCGCTTTCTTATCACGATGAGGCGCGAATCTACCAGAAGCTGGTTTCCGGTGCGCCGGCCTTCCGCCACACTCATCTCGACCCCCATGTGCTCAAGCTCGCCGCCGTATTTGCGATTCTGACGCGGCTGGCGAAGCCCGAGCGCGAGGGCTTGGACATCGCGAAGAAACTTCGCATTTACGCGGGCGAGTCGATCGAAGGCTTTGCCGATACGGAAGTGACCCAGCTCAAGGCGGAATCGCCGGACGAGGGACTCGCGGGAGTGAGCCCCCGCTTCGTGGTCAATGCCATTTCGAACGCCATCACCCGCAGCGACGCCAAGAGCCTGACCAGCATGGAATTATTGCTGGCACTCAAGGATTCCATCGATAGCGACGCACGCATGGATTCGAAGCAGAAGAAGCTGTGGATGGATCATCTGGTTCTCGCGCGCAAGGAGTTCTACAATCGTTGGGTGAAGGAGGACGTTCACCGTTCCATGTTCGCCTCGTTCGAGCAAGAAGCGCAGCAGCTGCTGGAGAAGTACCTCGACGAGGTCGAGGCGTCGCTCGATCAACGCAAGGTGACCGATCCGATCACCGGCGAGACCCGCCCCCCCGACGAGCGCTTCCTGCGCTCGGTCGAAGAGAAGATCAAAGTGTCGGATTCCGGCAAGCAATCGTTTCGCCAGGAAGTCGTGCGCAAGGCCATGGTCACCTTCAAGGCCGGCGAGAAATTCTCGCTGGACCGTCATGCGCGCATGCACGAGGCGATCGAGCAGTATTTGTTCGCGGAACGTCGCGACGTGCTGCGTTTGGTCACCTCCAGCGCGCGCCCCGACGATGACGCACAAAAGAAAATCTCCGCCGTACAGCAGCGGCTGATTTCTGAATATGGGTATGACGAGCACAGCGCAAAGGAGGCGTTGAACTACGTCACCACGCTGTTGGCGCAAGAATAACTGCGAGGAGGTTCCGCGAGGAGCTGCAGGTGAGTAAAGAGGAGTCCACGTCGAGCAGAAGCACTGCCGCAGGCTGGTATGACCTGTTTTCGCGGGGTGCGCGCGATTGGCTGCGGCACAACGAGAAAGTACGCGAAGCGGTACGTTCGCACCTGCCCGAGGCCATCGCCGGAGGCGATGTTTTGAGCGGCGGCACCAAAACGATTCGTGTTCCTGTCCGCATGCTCGAGCACTACCATTTTCGACTGCGCCCGCCGGAGCAGCAACAAGGCGTCGGACAAGGCTCGGCCAAGCCGGGAGACACCCTGGGTCAGCCGGGCAGCGCGCCCGCGTCCGGCAAGGGCGGCGGCGGCCGCAATGACGGCGGATTCGAATTTCTTCTCGAATTCAAAGTCGACGACATCGTCGATTGGCTTTGGGAGGAGATGAAATTGCCGAATCTGCGTCCCCGCGCAGGCCGCTCGGAAGATACCGACTGGACGCGCGAGGGCTGGGACCGGCATGGCGCGCGTTCGCGTTTGGATCGGCGGCGCTCCTTGCGCGAATCCATCAAGCGCCGCGGCGTACAATCCCCCGATGCGCCGCGCTTCACGGACGATGATTTGCGCTTTCGGCAGTTGACGAAGCGCGAGCAGCCGGCCACGCAGGCCGTCGTCTTCTTTCTCATGGATGTGTCCGCCAGCATGTCGGACCGGGATCGCCAGCTCTCCAAGTCGTTCTTTTTCTGGGCGGTGCAGGGATTGCGCCGCCAATACCGCCACTTGGACACCGTATTCGTCGCGCACACCACCGAAGCGTGGGAATTCAACGAAGAGGAATTCTTCAAGGTGAGCGGGAGCGGCGGCACCGTCACCTCCTCCGGACTGAAGAAGATTCGCGAAATCATCGGGGCGCGCTTCGACCCGGGCCGCTACAACATTTACCTCTTTTATGCATCGGACGGCGACAACGCGTCGAGCGACCACGCCGACGCCGAAGCCGCTTTGGCCGAGATCGCCGCCGTTGCCAACTATGCCGGTTATGTCGAGGTCTCGGCCACGTCGCCGCAGAGCCGGCTCAACAGCGAATGCGGCGCCTTGTTCAAGGCGCTGGCGGATGCCGGAATGCCGGCCGCGAGTTTCCCGATCAGCCGTTTTGAAGATATATGGGACGCCGTTCGGCATTTCTTCCAGCATCAGGCCGCAACCTGAGCTTCAAAAGAACGGGATACCACGGTGCCAACGCCCGAAGTGAAATGGAGCGACTTGCTGCCTCGCATCGAGGAGCTAGCCTCGCGCGCCGGCCTTCAGTACAACCCGGTCGACTTCGAAGCGGTGCCGGCAAGCTTCATGATGGAAATCGCGGTATACGGGCTGCCGGTGCGCATGCCTCATTGGTCGTTCGGCGTGCGCTACATCAGTCAGCTCATTCAGCACCGGATGGGGCACTCGCGCCTATTCGAGGTCGTTTTCCCGGGCAACCCCGGCCACGCCTACCTTGCCGCAGGCAATAGTCTCGCCGAAAACGTGCTCGTGGCCGCGCATGTGTTGGGACATGCCGATTTCTCGCGCAACAACATGCTATTCCGCACCAGCCAGCAGCAGGTCGGAGACCACATCGTCGAACAAGCCGCGGCACATGCACGGCAAATCACGCTGGCGGTGGAGGAACACGGGTTGAAGCGCGTGGAGCTCGTGCTCGATGCCGCTCTTGCCCTAGAACAGCACATCGACGTCGATCGGCGCGTGCAGCGGGAGCGTTATCCCGAGTATGAAGCGCCGAAGGCGGATCGGTCCGACGATAAATTCAGCAAGCGGTTTGCAGCCCTGAATCCCGACAGCGTGGTGCCCGACGAAGGGCCGAAGCTGAAGCGCGCACCGATTCCGCCTCACCCGGAACGGGACTTATTGTGGTTCATTGCCAATTACGCGCCGGAGCTCGAGGGGTGGGAGAGGGACATTTTTCTCGCGGTCCGCGAGGAATCGTTTTACTTTCATCCGGTGCATGCGACCCAAATCATGAACGAGGGGTGGGCATCCTATTGGCATGCACGGCTGCTGCGCGAGGCGGACTTCCTGCCTCAAGGCGCCTACGTCGACGCGATCAAGTGTCATTCGGACGTGGTGCGGCCGATCGCAGGCGGCGAGAAGGTCGCCCTGGGGGTCAACCCTTATCATCTGGGCTTTTCAATCTGGGAAGACATCGTCGAGCGGGACGGCCTTGACGCCGCACGGCGGATCATGCAAGAAGACGACGATGTCAGTTTCGTGCACAACCAGCTCAATGCGGAGCTAGCCGCGAAGCTGCAATTATTCCGTTTTGGAGCCGACGCTTCCGGGTCGGTAAAGGTCCTGGAAACAGACTTGGACGCGCTCCATGAAGCGATCGTCAGCCCGAAATACAATTTCGGAGCGCCGTCGGTGGCGGCGTCGCACGTGCGCGTCGACGGAACTCTCGAGCTCACCCACGACTACAAGGTCGACGGCCGTGGGGTCGATGTGGAGCGAAGCAAAAAGGTGCTGGAATACGTTGAAAAAGTGTGGCGGCGGCCGGTGATCTTGCACACAATCGATTCGCAGGGTACGGCGGTGGACTTGGCGCCCGCCGCTTCCGTGAAAACGGGATGAGGGAGACTCAATGGCTCACGTTACGGTCACCAGTGAACATCACTTCGCCCAGCTGATCGCGACCGGCCATCATCGATTGACGTCCGACGAGCCGATCGCGCGCGGCGGGAGCGATTCGGGCGCCTCGCCCCATGAACTGCTGCTCGCGAGCCTGGGCGCTTGTACGTCGATCACGCTGCGGATGTACGCCGGCCGCAAGGACTGGGAACTCGGCAAAATTACGGTCGGACTTCGCTACACGGCGGCGCAGGACGATCAGAAGGGACACATCGATCGACGCCTCTCGTTCTCCAAACCTCTCACGGCGGAACAAACGCAGCGCCTTCTCGAGATCGCTGGTAAGACACCCGTCACTCGAACCCTCATGCACGGCGTCACCATCGATACCACCATCATTCAGTAGCCCGCGATGAAGCCCGAGCCGCCGGTCACCAGAACGTTGCTCATAGGGCGCCTCCGCCAACAGGTATGGATAAACGCTGAGATGTGGCTCAAATGACATAGCTACAATTGCGGTGTGTCAAGTTTTGGCTGGGATGCAGCGTCAACCGAGAATATTCGCGGTATTATTCTCCTGCGCACTTTTGCGACGGGACCCACATCGCCTCGCATGACCATCTGGGTAGGAACGTCTGGTTACAACTATCCTGAATGGAGGGGAAGCTTTTATCCGGAGAAGTTCCCCACGGCGAAAATGCTGCCGTACTACGCAGCGCGCTTCCAAACGGTTGAAATCAACTACACTTTCTATCGCGCGCCGAGCACGAAACTCCTCGACGGTTGGGGCCGCGAGACGCCGGATCGGTTCAAGTTCACTCTCAAAGCGCCGAAGCGCATCACCCACGTGGCGCGCCTTCGGGATTGCGCAGATCAGGTGCGCTATTTTCTCGACACCGCGGCGACACTCGGGCCGAAGCTCGGTGCCCTCCTGTTCCAACTCCCGCCATACCTCAAGAAGGACCTTTCGCTGCTCGATGCATTTCTGGACAGCTTTCCGCCGCAAGTCTGCGCGGCCTTCGAGTTTCGTCATACCTCGTGGTTGGATGATGAGGTATTTGGACGCTTGAAAGCCAAGAACCTCGCGCTATGCGTGGCCGACAGCGAGAAACTGTCCACGCCGGTCGAGATCACCGCGAACTATGGCTACTTCCGACTGCGGGACGAAGGCTACACGCCGGAGGACATCGCCCGATGGGCTCAGACCATCCATGACAAAACATCGGCCTGCAGCGACGTATATGTATATTTCAAGCACGAGGAGGAAGGCAAAGGCCCGGAATTCGCTCGCCTCCTCCTGGACGGCCTGGCGGCACTCTGATCTGCGGTCCTAACGACTCACGGCCATGATGAGAAGGCGAAAACACGCCGCGACGACCGCAACGGCGGCGACACCGCAAGTGTAGAGCACCGCAAACCAAGCCAGCCGTTTGCGCAGCGATGTTTCAGGCTGGGACTTCATCAGTGATATCCGTCCTCGCTCAGGCGAACCTTGCCGCGAAAGACCCAATACGACAGCGCCGTGTATGCGAGGATGATCGGCAGCACGATGAGGACTCCGACCAGAGCAAACTTCTGGCTCGACGGTGGCGATGAGGCCGCCCAAATGGTGAGCGAGGGCGGAACGATATTCGGGAAAATGCTGATCAGCAAGCCGCTATAGCCGAGAAACATGATCCCCTGCAACAGCAGGAAGGGTATTTTCTCGTGGCCGCGACTATTCGTGACGATGATGCCCACCACACAGGCGAGCACGAGAATCGGCACGGGCGCGAAATACAGGAAATTGTGATTGCTGAACCAGCGATCGGCAATCTTCGGCTGGCCTAGGACGGTCCACAGACTCACTACGCCGATGATCGCGAGCAGCAAGAGCACCAAAGGCTTGACCATGAGCCGCATACGGCGCTGCAGATCGCCCTCCGTCTTCATTACCAGCCAGGCGCACCCGAGGGTCGCGTACGTTGCGAGCAAACCAAGCCCGCAGAACAGGCTGAACGGTGAAAGCCACGCAAACGCGTCGCCGACGAAATGGCCATCGGCAATGTCGATGCCTTGCAGCAGGGCGCCCAGAATCACGCCTTGGCAAAACGTCGCGACGCCGGATCCGACCATGAATGCCAAGTCCCAAAGATGCTGGGTTCGCCGCGCCTTGGCGCGAATCTCAAACGCGACTCCACGGAAAATCAACCCGCACAGCATTCCGACCAACGGCAGATACACCGCCGGCAGCAGCGTGCTGTAGGCGACGGGGAACGCCGCGTAGAGGCACGCGCCGCCGAGCACCATCCAGGTCTCATTGCCGTCCCACACGGGGGCAACACTTTTCAGCATGACCTCGCGTTCCCCTTCGCGGTGGAAGATCGGAAATAGCAGACCGATTCCCAAATCGAATCCATCGAGCAGGATGTAGAGGAATACTCCAAAACCTATGATTGCCGCCCACACCATCGGTAGATCGATATGCATGCCTGTGTCCTATTCGTCGATCGGGTCAGTGGGCAAAGACATGGAACGGCGATCGAACATTGCGCCGCCCTTGCCCGTATCGCCACCCTGCCCGTCCGGAACATCCTTCGGCAGCGCCGGCCCTTTAACCATCACCTTCAGCATGTAATAGATGCCCGTTCCGAAGACGAGAAAATACGCGAGAAGGAAAACCAGCAGCGATGTGCCGACCTGCTGCACGGATAAGGCCGACGATGCGTTGACGGTACGTAAGACGCCATAGACCACCCATGGCTGACGACCGACTTCGGTCGTGACCCAGCCGGCAATGAGCGCCACGAGCCCCGAAGGCCCCATCAGCAACGCAAACAGTTGCAAGAGGCGCGATTCGAACAGCTTTCCGCCGCGGCGCAGGGCCAAACCCAAGAGCCCGAGCAGGAACATGAGCAACCCTAGACCGACCATGAGTCGGAAGCTCCAGAACACAACGGTCGAATTCGGGCGGTCTTCGGGAAGAAAATCCTTGAGGCCCTTGATTTCGCCATTCCAGGAATGGGTGAGGATTACGCTTCCCAGGTGCGGCACCTTGATCGCGTACTTCGTCACCTCGTCTCGCATATCCGGCCAGCCGACGAGATTGAGCGAGGTGCCTCCCTTTTCTGTGACCCAAAGTCCTTCGATCGCGGCGATCTTCGCCGGCTGATATTCTCGGGTGTTGAGGCCATGTGCATCCCCGACCAGCATCTGGACCGGCACGACGCAAACCAGCATCCACATCCCCATAGAGAAGGAAGTCTTGATGGCCGCGTCGCGGCGGCCGCGCAGCAGATGCCAGGCGCTGCAAGCCGCAACGATCAACGCGGCCACGATGAAAGCGGCGATGGCCATGTGCACCAAGCGATACGGAAATGAAGGGCTAAAGACGACTTTCAACCAGTCGACCGGCACGATCTTGCCGTGGTCCATGGCAAAACCCTGCGGCGTCTGCATCCAGCTGTTGGACGCCAGAATCCAAAACATTGAGATCAACGTGCCGGCGGCGACCATGAGGGTGGCCAGGTAATGCAACCGAGGACCTACCCGGGTCCAGCCGAACAGCATAATGCCGAGAAATCCAGCCTCGAGGAAGAACGCCGTGAGGACTTCGTAAGCAAGCAGCGGCCCAGTGATCGAACCGGCAACCTGCGAGAAGGCGGCCCAGTTGGCACCGAACTCATAACTCATCACCACCCCGGATACGACGCCCATCCCAAAGCCAACGGCGAATACCTTCGACCAGAAGAAGAAAAGATCGCGATAGACAGCTTTGCCGGTGCGCAGCCACAGGCCCTCGAGCACTGCAAGGTAGCTTGCGAGGCCGATGCTGATCGCCGGGAATATGATGTGGAAAGACACTGTGAAGGCAAACTGATACCTTGCCAACATCAGTGCCTGGCTATACGCGTTCACGTCGTTCGCCTCTTATAGCTGCCGGGGCTAGACCTTCATGCATCGCGTGCGACGGAGCCGAGGGACCCCGCGCAATCATTGTAGCGCCGCTACTACGACCGCTGGTAGTAGAACAAGCCTCGCACCTAGACTGCTGCCCATTTCCCGGGCCAGACGAATGAGAAATCCCGCTGTTCATGAGGGCGAAAGGTTTGCCGGATTCATTGTTTGCGCAGCGTGCGCCGCTGCAGGTCTGGGTCTTTTTGCGCATCGGGCGGCGGCCGATGGACTCGACGACATCGTCGTCACCGCGACTAGGATACCGGAGCCTGCCGACCGAATCCCCGCAGCCATTTCAGTCGTCTCCGGCAAGGAACTTCAGGATCGCACAGCCACCGACCTCTCCACGGCATTGAGCCTCGTGGCAGGTCTCGAGGCACCGCCGGGCGGTGATGCGGGCCCGTCGAGTGCCGTGCCCTCCTTTTGGGGTCTGCACGAGTTCGACGCGTTCCTGCTCGTCGTCGATGGCGTGCCCTGGGGCGGCGCCTTCAACCCCTCTATCACGACGCTGGATTTTACCGATGTCGAACGCGTCGAAGTGCTCAAGGGTGCCGCACCGGTGATGTACGGCGCAACGTCGTTTGTCGGCGTCGTGCACGCGATTCACTATGCGGCGGGCGAGGCCGCGAACGAGGCGGATTTGGCGTATGGCAACTATGGCTCGGTGCGCGGCTCGGCATCGCTCGTGCTGCCGCAGGTCGGGGATTACCGTCAATCTCTCGCGATTGACGGACAAACCTCAGGTTTTGCCGATGCCCGCGAGGTCGTCTCCAATCAACGAGTCCTGTACCGCGGTGCGCTCGACCTCGGCACCGGAAAGCTGACCGTCGACGCCGACATCACCCGCGTGCGTGACGTCCCGCCGAGCCCCGTACTTCGTGCGGGAACCGGGCTCACCGCCCTCACGCCGATCGATGCCAACTTCAATCCCGCCGACGCACGCATTGATCAGGACCAGTATCATCTCGTCGTCGGTTATTCGCGGCCGACGGCCTGGGGCGCCTGGGACACGCGGGTCTCCTATGCTCATTCAGACATCGTTGACATACGGGCGTTCTTGCATCCGGATTTGAGTGGTGCGGCGGATTCGCAGGATCAGCATCGCTCCATCGATGATGGTTACTTCGATACGCAGCTCACCCATAGCCTCCTTCGCGATACCACGCTGGTCGTTGGCGCCGACCTCCTCTACGGGCACGGCCGTCAAACGACGCTGAACGGCAACAGTGGCTACACGGTTCCTCTCGACGGCTCGGTGCTGCCGCCGCCCGTCTCTGCAATTCCGGTGACCGAGATCGGCACCGTCGACGACCACCGCCTGTTCGCCGGCCAGTATGCGCAGGCCGATTGGAAGCCCGACGACCGCTGGGATGTTCTCGTCGGCGTCCGCGTGAACCAGGCCTACGAGCACAAAACTTCATCTGATCTGGTATTCCCACCACCGCAACTCGCGTCCGGGGATGTGAGCAAGACCATGATTCGAGCGACGGAAACCCTCGGGGTCAGCTATCGCGCGTTGGCCGATGGCAAGGATGAGGCCGTGCTGTATGCGGACGTGCGCAACGCGTTCAAGCCGGCCGCCATCGACTTTGGACCCGACTACACGCCGGATTTGCTGAGTCCGGAGACGACGCTGAGCTACGAGATCGGCGCGAAAGGCGCGGCCGAGGACGGCCGTTTGACCTACCAGGCGGAACTATTCCAGCTGGATTTTCACAACCTGGTCGTCAGAACCGATACCGGAGCGCTCGCAAACGCCGCGGGAGAAAGACTCAGAGGCGTCGAAGCCGAGGCGCGGTATCAGCTCACGGCGGATCTCGCTTTCGCCGGCAGCGCGTCCTACCATGACGCAACCTTCACAAAGTACTTGTTCTTCGACGGCGTTTCGAATGTCGATGTCGCGGGCCGCCAGCTGACGCTGTCACCGCACGTTCTGGCATCGGCGGGGGTCCTCTACACACCTGCACAAGGGCTCAGCGTAACGGCGGTCGGCCGCTATGTGGGCCGCCGCTTCCTCGATGAGGAGAATGCTGCGCCGGTCGGCGGCTACACGACGCTCGACGCCAACTTGGGATATGGGTTCGGTCGCATCCATTGCACGCTCGAAGGAACAAACCTGACGAACCAGCGGCCACCGGTGACATCCAGCGAGTTCGGGAGCCAATCGTTCTATCTCTTGCCGGGGCGCATGATGTGGCTGCGCATCGGATATTCCTGGAACTGAAGACCCGATTGGCGACCGTGACTCAGCGCCCGAACGCGACGAGGGCCTCGATGAGCTCATGAAGCAAACCGTAGAAGGGAGCCGTCATGGCCGGCAGCAAAAGTGCGCACGCGATGAAAAAACCGAAGATCGGTGTCCGCGTCGCATTTGGCGATGGCGCGAGTAATTGGCGAACGCGGCCTTCCACGTCATCCACCGCCACCGGCATACTGAGCGCCGGCATCGTCCGGTCCTTCGCGCTCGAGAGCCGGGCCACTTTGACGAGGGCCGATGCGAGTGCAATCCGCTTTTTTGGGTCCGGACCCGTGGCGCGCTCATCCGCCGCGAATTCTGCCGCAGCCCGCCAACGGCTCGCCAACGCAGCCCCGAGAGGCATCCAGGCCAGGATATCCGGAACTGAAACGAGCAGGAGAAGCTTCAGATTGTCGCGGCCGCAGAGGTGCGCAGTTTCGTGTGCAATCACTCGCTGAAACTCCTCCGCGCTGCAAGCCGCAACGACACGCTTGGCGGCGACGATTCGCGGCTGCCAACCGCCCACGACAGCAACGATCGGCTCTTCCACATCGAAGATATCGATCTCATGCCCCGACTCCACCAACCTGCCGTGGACTGGACCCAAGTGACGGATGAGCGAGCGGGCAGCGGCATTCGCGCGCCAAGCACGGCGCACACCGTCGCCGACCGCAACGAGCGTGAACAACGCCAGCATGACAGGCAAGGCGGAGACCGGTTCAGCCGCGTGCCGGGGCTCATAGACCAGGAAGGCCGGCAATACCGCGGTCAGAACGAGGAAGACCGCGCCGCCGGCCGGCAGCAGCCGCATCGCAAGAAGATCCGCGGCGGTTGCGAGCGAGCGCTCGAGGCCCGCGTGCCAGGCGACCCACATGATGATGGAAAGGAGCAGGGACACCAGCGCGTATGCCGCGAGCAGGACGAGGCAAAGCGTCAGAGCGAAGCTCAAGTGTCCTCCAGTTTGAGCCGCCGGCGCTCCGCCTGAACGAGAACATCAAGCTCGTCCAAGAGAGCCGCGTCGCTGCGGCCGACCGCGCGAACCAGAGTGGAAAGAATCATCGTGCTGGCGCCGCGGGCCCCGAGCAGATCGGTGACGTGGCCCGATACCACTTCGCTCAGCAATTCGTCGCGCGAGCAGCGCGGCTGATAGGTAAAGGCTCGGCCGAGGCGGCGGCGAAGCAGAAGCCCTTTGCGATACAGCCGGTCGAGTGTGGTCATCAACGTCGTGTAGGCGAGCCCCGCGAAAGCAAGCTGGACGTCGCGGACCGTCACTGCCCTATCGCGGTCCCACAGATGCTCGAGGACTCTCGTCTCGAGGGGCCCGAGTCCGGATCTCCCCGGGGCGATGGGCTCGCCCGCGACGGCTTCGCGCCGACGCGCTCGATGCCGGGTCATCGTCGAGTCTCGGGCTGCGGCGACGAATGCATTCCTCGATACTTCCTGTCCATTTCGATGGAAAGGATTGTGCCTGATCCCTAGGCAAATTGCCGGCCGCTCGAGCGAAGCGGTTCTGGCGCCGGACGGGGGCCGGGGGGTGACGCGCCAGCGCTGCCGAGACAAATATTGACAGGCGAACCTTGCGGATGTCTGCTATGCGCGGGTCGTTTGGGTGCTACCCTCACCGACTCTGATAATCGACAAATGAACGTTACAAGGGGGATTACCGATGTACACGAGAACGACAACGGGAATGCTGATCTTTGGCGTTGCTTATTTGAGCCTGTCGCTGTTGGCGAACGCGGACACATCAAAGCCTGCGGCCAAGGCCGCACCATCGGATGCAGAACTGATCAAGAGCGCGATGAGCGCTGCGCCGGCGTCCGTCGGCAAGAATGCGACGATCGTCGCGATGGAAGCGGACGGCAAGATGCGCACGCTGCGCAAGGGCACGAACGGATTCACGTGCATGCCGGACAACCCGGCCACGCCAGGCCCCGATCCGATGTGCATGGATGCAAATGCGATGGAATGGGTTCATGCGTGGGTGGCACATAAGCCTCCAGCCGCGGGAAAGGTAGGCTTGATGTATATGCTCGAGGGCGGCACCGATGCCAGTAATGTGGACCCGTACGCCGAGAAGCCCACGGCCGAGAATCACTGGGTCAAGACCGGGCCGCACATAATGGTCGTCGGCGCCGACTCGAGTTTCTACGAACAGTATCCGAAGGGTGCAGATCCGGACACTAGCGTGCCCTACATCATGTGGGCGGGCACGCCGTATCAGCACTTGATGGCGCCGGTAAAGTGAGCTGATCGGCACTGCCGGCAAGCATCTGGGAGACTCCTCGGCAGGGACTCTCACGCTGGCCGGCAGTTCCCTCCCGAACAGGCTCAAAGGGCGCGCCGGCCGCGGTGCAGGCGAGCGACGTGCGCCCCCAACTCATGCACGCGGCGTCGAAGAGCGGCCGGCTTGATGACTTCGATCCACGTGCCGAAACCAAGCAACTCGATGGCGGCATGCGCAATCCCTTCTATGGGAATGATCGCCGTCCGCCGACCGCTCGTATCCGCAGGCGCCGCCTGAATCGCCTCCGCGGCATCCGCACCCAGACGCTCGATGCGCGACATTGCCGGCGGCGCAACGCGTACGGTGGCCCACGCGCGCTGCAGCTCCCTTTCGAATCGCCGCAGCTCAGTCACCCAATGAGAGGCCAGATCGAAGTCCGCGGGCACCTCGAAGCGCTCGCTCAGCGTCTTCAGCTCCTCGATCTTACCCACGCGGAAAGTCCGAATGGACTGGTTCACGCACCCTACCACATACCAAATGCCCGCCTTGATGACGAGGCCCCAGGGCTCCAATACCCTCATCTTCCGCCCGGTCCAACTCTGATAGCGGACCGAGAGCCTGGTCTGCGCCCACACGGCTTGAGCAACCATCGGCAGGAAGCTTGCGCGTTCCACGCGCCGGTACCAGTCCGATGGATCCAGCAGCACACGCCGCCGCGCCTGGATCGCGCGCGCGGCATGGCTCGCGGGCAGCGCCGCAAGGATCTTGCGTTCCGCCGATATCATCGCCGGAGCGAGCCCGAGATCCCCCGCCGGGCCGGAAAGACCGGTGAGCAGCAAGGTGTCGGCTTCATCCGGAGTCAATCCGGTGAGCCGGGTTCGGTAACCTTCGCGTAGCTGAAACCCGCCTCCGGGGCCGCGATCCGCATACACCGGCACACCCGACGCACTCAGCTCATCGACGTCCCGGTAGATCGTGCGGACAGACACTTCGAACTCGGCGGCCAGCGCCTCCGCGGTCACGCGACCTCGTGTCTGGAGCGTCATCAAAATCGATATGAGTCGGCTGGCGCGCATCGGTTTTTTGACACCTCGATAATACCTGACACTCGATGGCAGGTATTATTGGGACGATAACATGCGCGCGGCATAGAACGCGAGGCGCAAAACGTGAGGAGAAGCGATTTATGACAACCGACCGCAGAACCGTGCTCGGCTCGATCGTCGGCTCGGCAGTGCTGTTGGCTACGGAGGCCGCAACACACTCCGCCGACCCCTCAGGGCCACAGCAAGCAGCTAGTCCGGCGCGAGATTTCGATTTTCTCTTCGGCAACTGGTCGGTGCAGCACCGGCGGCTGAAGGCGCGATTGACGGATTGCACCGAATGGCAAGAGTTTCCCGGTACGTGCCAGGTCCGGCCGATCTTGGGCGGCGCGGGCAACGTCGATGACAATGTGATCGAGCTGCCGGCCGGCTCCTACACCGCAGCAAGCATTCGAGTCTTCGACGCGACGAAGCAACTTTGGTCGATCTGGTGGATCGACAGCCGCACCCCCAACATCGATCCCCCGGTCCGCGGTTCCTTCGCCTCGGGCGACGGCACCTTCTTTGGTGATGACGAGCTGCGAGGCAAACCGGTCCGGGTTCGCTACCTCTGGTCGCACATCACCGCGGATTCCGCCGAGTGGGAGCAGGCTTTCTCGCCCGATGCCGGCGCGACCTGGGAAACGAATTGGTTCATGAAATTCACACGTCTGAAGTCGCGCCGCCTCGGGAGAATATAGCGTGGAAACATCGACAAGGAGGCTCTCCGGCCTCGCAAGAGCCTTCGCACTCGTGATGGCATGGTCTACGCAGGTGAATATCGACGCGCTTGCTCAGAGCCCCGCGAAGAGCGAACCGAAGACAATCGACCAGCTGCCATATTCAAACGCCTATCCGGTGGTTGAACTCCGACGCTACACGATCAAGCCGGGGCAGCGCGACCACTTCGCGCGCTACTTCGATGCGTGGTTTCCGGAAGCCTTCCAGCAGTTGGGCGCGCTCGCTGTGGGTCAGTTCCTGGAACAAGACAAGATCGATGGCTTTACCTGGATTCGGGCATTCAGGTCGCTGGAGGATTTCGCGATAGCGAAATCGGCCTTTTACTACGGACCCGTCTGGAGGGAACACAAGAAGACACTGAACGACCTGATGGTCGATAGCGACAATGTCTTGCTGTTGACACCGCAGGAGAACGGCGGCATCGCAATGCTTCCGGCCGTGGATCCTGTGCTCGAGACTACATCGAGTCGTGGGCTGGTTCTTGCACAGCTCATCAAGGCAAAGCCGGAAGCGCTGACTGAGGTGACGAGACGCGCCGCCGCGGAGTTCGACAGATACAGGGCCGCCGGCGCCAGGCAAGCCGCGTTGCTCGTCACGCTGAGCGCCAATAACCCGTTTCCCCAGCACCCAATTCGAACCGATGGGCCCTATCTCGTATGGATGGGATTGATTTCCGATGACGCCGCGCTGAAAGACCGCGTTCTCGCACAGATGCAGCGCGGCGGGCGCGTCTTGACCGAGACCTCTCTCTTGCAAGGCGTTCCCGAAACGATTGTGATGACGCCGACCCCGCGTTCCCGGCTCCGCTCGGTCTCATATAACGGGACCACCGATGCACGAGAGGGTGGGTAGCGACCCACGCCGGCGCCTCACGGCTGGGCCTTCCCCATTCGCCTCGAGCCCATACTCGCGATATCACGCCGCGTTACGGTCTTCTTGTGCGTTGCGGCGATGCCGAGCGCCATTGCGGGGTAGGCGATTGCTGACACCTACATAGCCTCACGACTGACTGGCGCACGCGCTAGATCGGAGGAGACTTTGAACGATGTCCAGTTCCGAGCAAGCGCCTATCGTGCGAAGGAACTTCGCGGACAGGGCCAGCTTGATTCGCGTGTTGGCGGCCCGAATGACATATCGCGATGCGCAAGTACAGCTCGAGCAAATCGCGATGCTGTACGACAGACTGGCTCGGCACGATAGGAGGCGCATCCCTCGATAGGAATGCGTCCGCGGCGCGCGGCGATCAACCGCGGTTCGCAAACAAGTCTCTGGCGATACCGTAAACCAGTTAGCGAGGACAAATCTATGCGCAGTCCAAGAAATATCTGGGCGGTCGTCATGGCGACCGGTAACGGCTTTCGGCGGATGGAAGACTCGGGGCGCTTTTGTCCGTTCACCGGCGATGAGTACTTTCTCGAGAATGCGCTGCAGCGCGCGGCAGCGCTGACGGACCCCTCGATGATTTGCACCGTCGTCGACGGCCGACACTGCGACTCGTGGTCCGGGCCTTGCGATTTCTTGCCCGCACAAAATGTATTCGTCCAGCCAAAGGACTGCGGCACCGCACCCGCAATCCTGCTTTCGCTTTTGCATCTAGAGGCCCGAGATCCCGAAGCAATCGTCGTGTTGCTGCCGGCGGACTATCAGATCAACGACGAAACGGTCATCGCTCGATCGCTCGAATCGACCATTGGACTCGCCACCACTTTTACGGAGGTAGTCTACTTGTTGGGTGCCGAGCCGGATATTGCCGTGTCGGAACTGGGGTACATCGTACCGAGCTGCGTCAAAGAGGATGCTTCGGCGGCAGTGAGTATGTTCGTTGAGAAACCCAATGCCGCGCAGGCGCGAAGGTTGATTGCGAAAGCCGGGCTGTGGAACACTTTTATTCTGGTGGGCTCCGTGGCTGCTTTGTTGAGACTCTATGGCAGGACGTTTGACTCAACGGTTGGCGCGATACGTCAGGCCATTGAACTTGACAGCCGCACACGTGTGCCCGGCCGTGCACTTCGCGCCGTCTATGATCAGCTTGAGCCTTCAGACTTTTCAAGGGCCGTGCTCGAGCTACACCACGACAAGCTCCGAGTCTTCCGTATTCCAGGCT
>DATMNF010000047.1:0-44668 GCA_035569355.1 Steroidobacteraceae bacterium | reverse complement strand
TTCGGGAACGGACATGAATTTCTACAGACCCCATGATGCTGCAACGCACCGCCAACTTGCCGCCCTCAACCCATTGCCGATCGCAATTCGCAAATAATCGCTGTCAGGTGATTGATTTAGGCTGGCAGGTGGATTCTAGCCGTATGCAGCACCAAGAATCCGTGCGGAATCCCCAATAAACACGTTAAATATCTGTTAACTAGACGAATATTGGCGGGCGGGCGGCTCGGCGGCGACGCATCGATTCTTGCCGCCGTTCTTGGCGCGGTACAAGGCCGCGTCGGCCCGATCGAAGGCGCAGTCCGCCGCCTCGCCGGTCTGCAGTTCGGTGATCCCGCACGAGACCGTGACCCGCACCGGCGTGCCGCGAAAATGAAATCGCAGAGCTTCGACCGCTGCTCGCAGTTGATCGGCGACATGCACCGCATCGGCGAGCTTCAGACCCCTCAACAGCACGCCGAACTCCTCGCCCCCGATGCGCGCGATGAAATCGCCGGAGCGCAGCGACGCCCTGAAACAGTCGGCGACGCTCTGCAGGACCCGGTCGCCCGCCCGATGTCCGTAGCTGTCGTTGATGACTTTGAAGTTGTCGATGTCCCATAGCATCAGGCCCAGCGGCGCTCCGGCCGGCGCTTGCCTAGCGATTTCCTGCGCGAATCGCTCGTCGAAGGATTTTCGATTTGCCACCCCGGTCAGCGGATCGAGCCGCGCGCCATGCCTTTCCAGATCCAGTTTGGAATGCAGTTCCTGAGTTTCGCGTTCGAGGTCCGCAATGCGCTCGCGCATGTGTTCGGCGCGGCCGTTGTATTCGGCCAATCGATCGGCCTCGCGCGCGCGAAAGTCGCTGATCTGTTTGGCAACCGACTCGAGGCGCGCGCCGACCACGGATTGCAGCAAGCCCAATTCCCTTGCACCGCTGACCTCGTCGGTGAGCTCTCGAACGTGCGACATTACCGTGTCGTTGAACGATTGCGTATCGTCGAAATGGCTGCGGTTTGCGCTGTTGGATTCTGTCAAATAGCCGGCCATTTCCTCGAGCCGCTTGGTCACCTCTGACAGCAACGCGGCCGCCTGCAGCCGCTCGCGCGCCAGAGATTCGCTGCGCTCAAGAATCATATCCGCGGTTCGCCCCACGACGGTGGCCAACGCCGCATCGGTTTGCGCGCGCGCCACCTCGGCGATCAGCTTGGAAAGCTTTGCAGGGTCGGATGCGTCCGACTTCAGCCGTTCGAGCAAGGCTATAAGGGCGGTGCATGTCGATTGCCAGCGATTGCTCTGCGCGGCGGCCGGCGCGCGGGCCTCGAGCGGCGGCGCACCGAGCGCTCGCACCGGCGAAGTCGCATCGACCGCCACGACAGCCGTCGTCAGCGACTGGGCCAGCCTTTCGAGCTCGCCCACATCCGCATTGCGCCGATTCGCGGCCGCGAGCGCGGTCAATTCGTCGTCGAGTTGCCGGTCCTGACCCATGCCTGCTGCGCACAAGCGGCCGATCAAGCGGCGCAGGACGCGCTCGACCTCTCGCCAACGCTTCTCCTCGGCTTCCATTTCCAGAAGCGAGGCGCGGTATTTTTGTTTCCAATCTGCGATTTCGGACACAGGTTCGGGCAGCATGCCCGACACAGCGGCCAAATGCCATGCCGGCGCGGCGCCCCATGCACGCTTAAGGGCGGCAATGAGCGGTTTCTTGATGCGGGTCCCATCGAGCTTGGAGCCTTCGCGATAGGCTTTAAACCCAGGAACCGCAACTCATGGTGCTCAAGTCCGCATTTCTGATGGCAGCCTTGCTGACGGCTTCAACCGCCGCGGCGCGCCCGCAGATCTATACGTATGTGGATGCGGACGGCATGCGGCACTATACGGATGTGCCGGACAACAACCGGTATCGCAAACTGGTTCTCTCGCCGGAGGACCGGACGGCGAGCGGCGATCGCTACGACGCGATGCTGCTGGCAAAAGCCGGCCAGTACGATTCGATCATCGAGAAGGCCGCGGTGTCGGCGTCGGTGGAACCGAATTTGCTGCGAGCCGTTATCGTGGTGGAGTCTGGTTTCAACCCACATGCAAGGTCGAAGCGGGGCGCGCTCGGGTTGATGCAGTTGATGCCGGCAACCGCCATCCGTTACGGTGTTTCGAATCCCTATGATCCGGGCGAGAACGTGCGTGCCGGCGCGCGATACTTGAAGTTCCTCCTCGACCGCTTCGGACAAGATGTGAAGCTCGCCCTCGCGGCTTACAACGCCGGCGAGGACGCGGTCGATCGAAACGGCGGTCAAATCCCACCCTTTACGGAGACCATGGCCTACGTGCCGCGGGTGATGAAGATCTACCGGATGCTGCGCGAGCAGCCTCGAGCGACCTGACGGCAACCGCGGCGATCCCGCTCAGACAGGCTACTAGCGGGTGGCTACTAGCGGGTGGCTACCCCCAGCAGGCTTTCCGCCGCGCGAACGTAGTAGCCCGAGTCGCTCGGTCGACGTTCGAGCGCGCGCGCAAGGAGCGCTTCGCCCTTCTCGCGCTGGCCAATGCGCATGTACCACGCTCCGACCAGCGCTTGGCTCGAGTCATCCTTGGGATCAATGGCCAGCATTCGCTCGTAAAGCGCCGAGGCTTTGTCGTTTTCACCGGCCTCCGCATACACATCGGCAATTCGCTCGAAATCCGTGCCGCCGGGTTTGCCGTTCGTGACGAAATCGAACAGCGCCTGACCGCGAGCCTTTTCTCCGGTTAGATAATAAACTCGTCCGACGGCAACCAATTCCCAAGAGCCGCCGTTCGCCACGTGCTCGGCTTCTGCCAACGCGGCATAACCCGCGTCCTTGTCCGACTTGCCCCGAATGACTTCGATTCCAGCTCCTTTGTACTTAGCGGCGAAACCGATGCTGACTCCGAGCAGCAGGCTGGCCGCGGCGATGGTGGCTACCAAAATAGGTCTCATGGCGCTTCCTCATTGTTGAATGGTCTTCCCTCACCGGAAACTGTAGCTTCTTATCGCCGGTTTGCACAGGCATAGTGCAACGCATGGCTAAGGTTCGGGACAGCGGCATGCCGCCACGGGAGCAGTGGGAGTCGTTCTTCGACCCCGGCGCTATTCTCGAGGCGCTCGGCTGCAAGGGCTTATCGGGCGACATCCTCGAGATGGGATGCGGTTACGGCACCTTCACGGTTGAAGCGGCACACCGCACATCCGCAACCGTATATGCGCTCGACATCGAGCCGGTCATGGTCGCGGCGACCGCGACACGCATTTCCAGCGCGGGGTATCGAAACGTCGTGGTCGAGCAGAGAGACTTCGTGACCGACGGGTGCGGACGGCCGGATAGCTCAATCAGCTTCGTGCTGATGTTCAATATTCTGCATCTGGAAGATCCCGTCGGATTGCTGCGAGAGGCATACCGGGTGTTGCGTCCCGGAGGTTCGGTGGGAGTGATTCATTGGATTCGCGAGGCGGAGACGCCGCGGGGACCCCCCCTTGATATTCGACCGCGCCCGGAAGAGTGCCGAATCTGGGCGCAACGAGCCAACCTCGATCCGGTGCAATTGGAGGAATTGCCGCGATCGCCCTGGCACTGGGGGATGTTGTTGACGCGGTCGATGACACGTTGATTTACGAGCTTCGCGTCCCCATAGGGGTCGCAGGATGACTCGTCGGAGCGAGGCTTGACCGTTCCATCTCCAGATATCGACCGGATCGCCGATCCCGCGCCGGCTGCCGCTGTGGTATTTCGCGGCTCAAGACAGTTATGCCGGGAGTTCAGCTTGGTGCTCGAAGCGAAGGCCATCGAACACACGGTGCAGGAAACCGGGGATTCTTGGGTGTTGAGTGTGCCGCTGCCCATGGTTCACCGGGCCTATGACGAGATCACTCGCTACTCCGCGGAACGCAGCGTGCCGCGCGGCATCCCGAGCCGAATTGAACCGTTCCCGGGTGCTGCGTTCGGCGCCATCGGCTACGCGGTGATTTTATTGCTGACGGCATACTGCGCCGGCCTCGGCCTGTTCAGCGCCGACTGGTTGTCGCTCGGTGCTCTCGACGCGGGCGTCGGCCGCGAATGGTGGCGGGCCTTGACGGCTTTGACCCTGCATTTGGACCAAGAGCATCTGCTCGGCAATCTGCTTTTCGGCATGGTGGCCGGAATTGCCGCCGGCCGGCTGCTGGGACCCGGCGTGGCGTGGGCGAGCATCTTGGCGGCGGCGGCGCTCGCCAACTATCTAGAGGTCTTGATCGCGCCGGCCGCGTACCGTTCTGTGGGCGCCTCAACCGCTGTGTTCGCCGCGTTGGGGCTGCTCACGGGCTTGGCCTGGCGGCAACGGCTCTCGCTTCGCGAGCGGCGCTGGTACGCCGCCGCACCGCTGATCGCGGGGATATGTTTGCTGACATTGTTGGGCGCGGGAAATGCGCACGTCGATGTGCTCGGGCACGCGCTTGGATTTCTGTTCGGTATCGGTGTTGGTTGGCTTTATGCGCGCGCCGCCATACCCCGCAACCGCGGTCGGCGACTCCAGATTGCCGCGGGCACCGGCGCCGCTCTGCTGATCGTTGCGGCGTGGATCCTGGCACTCACTCACCGGGGCTAGGAGCCTGTCCGTTACTCGGACAGGCTCCATTCGGACAGGCTCCCAGACGGGGCGGATTTCAGGTTTTCGGAACGACTCCACCGGGGGTGAGCTTGTCGAGCGCCTGCGGCAGAATCTGCGACAGTTTGGCTGCCAGGTCTTCAGGAGTCATGCCGACCCTGGCTGCGAGCTGCTTTACCGTGTCGGAGCCAAACGCCTGGTGGATCTGGTCGGGCGTGATGGGCTGATTGGCCCCGGTGCCGACCCATGAGCGTACCGTGCCGCCAAGTCCTTGTTGCTCCAGCTGCGAGACGATGCCCTGGATACCGCCATGCTTCTCGATCAGCCCATTGACCACGGTTGCCATTTCGGCACCGACCACTCCGCCCAGCAATCCGTCGAACAGTCCCATGTGCTACTCCTGGAATGAGAATACGTTTGACAGTGGCCGCCCGTGTCGAGCGCTTCGAGCCTGGCAGGATCTTAAGGCCGCTTCGCGAGCAGGTTCCGAATTTCCTCGAGAAGCACTTCCGATCTGGGCGGCGGCGCCGGCGCTGCCGGGGCCGCGGGAGCCGGCTTCTTGAGTTTGTTGATGCCCTTGATCGCGATGAACAGCACCAGCGCGATGATCGCGAAGTCAAAGATGGTTTGCAGGAACGAGCCGTACTTGATCAGCACGTCCTTGCCCGCGGGGTCCTTACCGAGAGCGACCGCCAAATCGGAGAAATTGAAGCCGCCGATCAGTTTGCCAAGTGCCGGCATGAAAACATCGCCGACCAGCGAGGAAACGATTTTTCCGAAGGCAGCTCCGATGATCACGCCGACCGCCAGGTCGACGACATTGCCCTTCATCGCAAATTCTTTGAATTCCGCACCTAATCCCACGGCACTCTCCTTTTTTATCGAGCCGCATCGTTCGGCCTTGCCCCATACTATGCGCCAGTATTCTGCCGCCGCGCCAGTCATGCAATTCGAGCTGCGCAGGATCTCGCCCCTCCCTGAAGCCCTCGAGGACTGGTAAATCGACGAACTGTCACGGATTATCTGCAAAAATCGCAGGGCCCTTTATCGTCGCTGTTAGATCTTGGGGATGCCTCGTGCCGATACACGAACATGAACCGACATTGCGCGGTCGAACCTTTCTCTGGGCGGGCGTCGGACTCGGAGTGCTGTTCCTGGCGGTACTCCTCACCCGCGGTTTCGGGATGCTGGGCGGCCCAGCCAGGGAAGCCGAGGGACCGGCATCGATGGTGCGGCGAGGCGACAAGATCATCGTTCCCGAAGGCTCGGCTTTGCGTGAGCGCTTGAGCGTCATGCCCGCGGCCTCGCGGCCGGTGAGCGCGAAATTGGTGCTGCCCGGAGTGGTGGAATCCGACCCTGCGCGCACCGCGGCCGTTCTCACGCCGCTGAGCGGGCGGTTGATGGCGCTCAAGGTTTCGCTCGGCGACCGGGTGGCGCGCGGCCAGGTATTGGCGGTGATCGACTCTCCGGATCTCGACCAAGCCTACGATGAGGACGAAAAGGCCGCCGACACCGCCGGATTGACCGCAAAAAATCTGGAGCGCCAAGAGGCGCAAAACAAGCTCGGTGTCGCCTCGGACCGTGATTTGGATCAGGCGCGAAGCGACCACGCGCAGGCCGCCGCCGAGTACGCCCGCACGCAGGCTCGCTTGAAAACTCTGGGCGTGTCTCCCGCCTCGCATGCTTCGTCCCGTCTGCTGTCGGTAACTGCGCCGGTGGCAGGCAGCGTTACGGCGCTCTCGGTAACGCCCGGCAACATGATCAACGATCCCACTCAGCCGATGATGACCATCGCGGACTTGAGCACCGTATGGGTCACGGCGCTGGTGCCGGAAAAAGACGTGGCCGAAGTCTCCAAGGATCAAGCCGCGGAAGTCGATCTCATCGCCTATCCGGACCGGGCGCTGCACGGAAAAGTGCTGTTCGTGTCGGATGTCATCGAACCCGACTCACACCGCAACAAGATCCGGATTGCATTTGCGAACCCGGCTTACGCGCTCAAACCCAATATGTTTGCGACGGTCACCTTGACCGGTTCGGAGCGCTATCAGGTGGTACTGCCGAGCTCCGCGTTGCTGATGAACAACGACAGGACCAGCGTTTTTGTGGCCACCGCGCCATGGACATTCGAGCGCCGCAACGTCGAGACGCAACTGGAGGAAGGATCATCGGTCGCCATCCGTTCCGGCGTCGAGGCCGGCGAGCAGGTGGTGGTCAAAGGCGGAATCCTGCTCAATGATTGATCAATTCGTCGGCTTTTGCCTGCACCGGCGCATCGCGGTCTTCATCTTGGCCATATTGCTCGCGGCATACGGTGTCTATGCGTGGGAAACCCTATCGGTCGAAGCGTACCCCGAGCTGGGAGACGTAGCGGCACAGGTCACCACCCAGATGCCCGGACTTGCCGCCGAGGAAGTCGAGCAGCTGATCACGGTGCCCCTGGAGCGGCAGATCAATGGCTCGCCGGGGTTGCTGTTGATGCGCTCTTCGAGCACCTTCGGGCTGTCGTTGATCACGGTTTTGTTTCGCGACGGCTACGAGGATTACTGGGTGCGGCAACGCTTGATCGAGCGCATCGGGCAAGCGGTGTTGCCGCCGGGGGCCGCGCCGTCGTTGGACCCCGTGGCGGGTCCCGGCGGCGAGATATATCGCTACACGCTCGAGTCCAACACCAGAAATTTGCAGGAGCTCTCGGAAATCCAGCGCTGGACCGTGATTCCGGCGCTGAAGTCCGTTCCCGGCGTCGTCGATGACACGAACTTCGGCGGCTTCACGACCGAATACCAGCTCGATCTGGATCCGAAGCAGCTGCAGCGCTATGCGCTCGGTATCTCCGATGTGGTCAACGCAATCAACAACAACAATACCAATGCGGGAGGCGGGCGGGTCTCGCGCGGCGATCAGAGCTATGTCATTCGTGGCGTCGGATTGATACACAATCTGGAAGAAATCGGTTCCATCGTCGTCACGCAGGTGAACGGCTCCCCGATCCTGGTCCGGGACCTTGGCCGCACCACGTTGAGCCATCAGGAACGGGAAGGCATCCTGGGAAAGGATCGCAACCCCGACACGATCGAGGGCATCGTCCTGATGCTGAAGTATCAGAATCCCTCGGAGACCTTGCGAGGCGTCCACGCCAAAGTGGCCGAACTCAACGCCAAATTGGCCCCTGCCGATGTCAGGATCGTACCGTATATAGACCGCGACGATCTGGTCCGCTCAACGATCCACAAGGTCGGCCAGACCATCCTCGAAGGCATCACGCTGGTGTTCTTGATTCTGATCATTTTTCTCGGCAGTCCGCGCAGCGCCTTCGTCGTGGCGGTGAGCATCCCGATGGCGCTGGTATCGGTGTTCTCGCTGCTCAATCTCACGCACGTGTCGGCCAACCTGCTGTCGCTGGGGGCAATCGATTTCGGCATTCTGGTCGATGGCGCTATCGTCGTGACCGAGGCGGTGCTGCGCCGGCGCGAGGCGATGCCCGAGGAAGAACTGAGCGAAAGCGAAGCGAAGGCGGCCACGCTGCAGGTGACGCGCCCGATATTCTTTGCGAGCCTGATCATCATTACTGCCTATCTGCCGCTGTTCTCGTTCGAGCGGGCGGAAGCCAAGCTGTTCACGCCGATGGCCTACACCATGGGCTATGCACTGTTCGGTGCGCTGTTGACGGCGCTGGCGCTGGTTCCGGGTCTCGCCTACCTGGCGTTCCGCAAGCCCGGGCGGGTCTACCACAATCGCTGGCTGGAGCGCTTGACCGTGATGTACGACCGGGTGCTCGCCGCCTGCCTCGATCAGCCGCGGATAATCTATGGCGTCGCGATATTCGCGCTGTTGGCGGTGGTCGGCCTTGGCGCGACGGTGGGCCGCGATTTTCTGCCGGATCTGGATGAAGGCGCGCTGTGGCTGCAGGTGCAGATGCCGACGGGCTTGGCGCTCAACAAGGCCAGCGACATGGCGAGCGACCTGCGCCGCGCCATCCTCAAATACCCGGAAGTCTCCTATGTGGTTACGCAGACCGGCCGCAACGATGATGGCACCGACTCGTGGACCATGTCGCACGTTGAGGCGCCCGTGGGCTTGAAGCCCTACGACACCTGGCCGGCCGGCGAGAGCAAGAAACAATTCGTCGACCGGCTGGCGGAGGGGCTCACCAAGGAGCTTCCCGGTTACTCGATCGGCATCAGTCAACCCATCATCGACGGTGTCAATGACCTGATCGGCGGTGCACACAGCCCGTTGGTCGCCAAGATTTACGGCGAGGACCTGAACGAACTGCGCAGTATCGGCGCCCAAATCGTCGATGTGCTCTATTCCGTCCAGGGTACCTCCAGCGCTTCGATCTTCCAGGAACCGCCGATTCCGCAAATGGAAATCAAACTGGATCATGAAAGAGCCGCGCGATACGGCGTGAACATGAACGACGTGCAGAACGTCATTCAGACCGGGGTCGGTCAGGCGCCGGTCTCCACCGTGCACGTCGGCGAGCGAACGTATCCTTTGACCGTGCGCTTCACTCAAGATGCGCGCAATTCGCCCGAGGCACTCGGCAATTTGTTCGTGAATACTTCGGGCGGCATGCAGGTGCCGCTGTCTCAGCTGGCCGACATCCGGGTACGCTCCGGCGAGAGCACCGTCACGCGAGAGAACGGCCAGCGCAATCTCACGATCCGAATCGACAACCGCGACCGCGATTTGACCTCCTACCTCAACGAGGCCCAAGCCAAGATCGCCGCTCAGGTGCATTTCGACCGCAACAAGATCAGGCTCGAGTGGGGCGGACAGTTCGAGAATCAGCGCCGCGCGGAAGCCCGGCTGCTCGTGATTCTGGCTTTGGTGATGGGCATGATGCTGATTTTTCTCACCGTCGGAATCAAATCCTTCCGGCAGGCAATGCTGATTCTCGGGGTCGTGCCGCTCGCCACTTTGGGCGGGCTCATCTCGCTGCACTTGACGGGTCAGAATCTCAATGTTGCCAGCGGAGTCGGCTTCATCGCTCTGTTTGGCGTGGCGGTGCAAAACGGCATCATCATGGTGTCGAACCTCAATCGGATGCGCAAGTCAGGACTCGAACTGCATGAAGCCATCATGCAGGGCGCCACCGAGCGTCTGCGGCCGGTGTTGATGACGGCGACCGTCGCGACCCTAGGGATGCTGCCGGCGGCGATCCACACGGGAGTCGGCAGCGACGTGCAGCGCGGCATTGCGACCGTGGTGGTCGGCGGACTGGCGATCTCCACGCTGCTGACCCTGGTCGTTTTGCCCTCGATGTATCACGTCATCGAGCATTGGGCCGAGCAGCGCCACGGCCAAGCCCGGTGGGGCCGATGATCGCCGGACGCCTGTCCGCGTATTGCGCGCGAGCCGCGTTGGCCGCGCTCACTGCGGCCTTGGCGGCCTGCGCCGTTGGGCCCAACTTCAAGCGCCCCTCGCCGCCCGCCGCGACCGGATACGGCAGCGCGCCCGTGCAGGGCCAAACCACGACGGCCGACACCGCGGGCGGCAATGCGCAGCATTTTGAGATCGGCAAGGACATCCCGAGCCAGTGGTGGACCTTGTTTCAGTCGCCGAGCCTCAACCACTTGGTCGAGGAAGCCCTCAAGGCCAATCCAAATGTCGGCGCGGCACAGGCGGCGCTGCGCCAGGCCCACGAATTATATTCGGCGCAGCGCACCAGCTACTTCCCGGACATCCAGGGGGATTTCAGCGGCGTTCGCGCCAAGAACGCCATCGGCACCATCGCCAATCCGACCAGCCTGCCGCAATCGAACCCCTATTACACCCTGTATACGGCGCAACTCACGTTGAGCTATGTTCCCGATGTCTTCGGCGGGATTCGCCGCCAGGTCGAAGTCTCCAAGGCTCAATATGAGAGCAGCCGCTTTCAGCTCGAAGCCACATACTTGACATTGAGCAGCAATGTGGTGGTGACGGCGGTACAGGAGGCGTCGCTGCGCGGACAAATGGCGGCCACGATGCGGCTGCTGCAATTGCAGCATCAGTTGACCGAGACCGTGCAACGGCAGCGGACTCTCGGCACCGCGAGCGATTTGGATGTTCTCGCGCAAGTGTCGGCGGAGGCGCAAACCGCGCAGACTCTGCCGCCGCTGCAAAAGCAACTGGGCCAGTCGCGCGATGCCTTGACCGCCCTGTTGGGAAGACTGCCGTCGGATGAACCCGAAGAGACATTTCGCTTCGAGGATCTGACGCTGCCCGAGCAGCTTCCGGTCAGTGTGCCTTCGAAACTCATCGAGCAGCGTCCGGATGTTCGTCAAGCCGAGGAGAATATGCACGCCGCGTCGGCCGCGGTCGGCGTCGCGCTTGCCAACATGTTGCCGCAATTCACGATCAACGCCAATGCGGGATCGAGCGCGCTGAAACTGGGGGATCTGTTCACTCCCTACACGGGATTCTGGGACGCCGGGGCCTCGCTGACGCAGACTCTGTTCGATGCCGGAGCGCTGTTGCACAGACGCCGCGCGGCGGATGCCGCGTTGGACGAGGCGGCGGCGCAATATCGCGCCGCCGTGATACTCGCGTGCCAGAATGTAGCCGATACCTTGCGCGCCTTGCAGGCGGACGCCGAGGCGTTGAAGGCGAGCGCCGAGGCGGACCGCGCGGCCAGGGCCACGTTCGAACTCGCTCAGCGCCAGCGAGCGCTGGGGACGATCAGCACGGTCGCGGTGCTGAATGCGGAGCAAGTGTTGCAGCAAGCCGAATTGATTCTCGTGCAGGCCCAAGCCAACCGCTATTCGGACACGGCGGGCCTGTTTCAGTCGCTCGGCGGCGGTTGGTGGAATCGCAGTGGGGAGCCTCGCTATGAGCAATTTGGTCCGTAGGGAAAACAACGGTGGTGCGGCGACGCTGTGGCTGAATCGCCCCGAAAAGTGCAATGCGTTGACGAAGGATGTCTTCGAGGCGTTGGAAGAGCACGTGGACGCGATCGCGCGCGAGACTCGAACCATCGGCCTCGTCATCCTGCGCGGGGCGGGCGCGAATTTTTCGGCGGGCTACGACATGAACGAAGTTATCGAGCACGTCAAGGCGCATGCGAAGCCGCATTTTCACTCGGAGGTCATTCAGAAAATTGCAAATCTGCCGCAGCCGGTCATATCCGCGGTGCAGGGCTACTGCTCGACCGGCGCATTGGAACTCGCGCTCGCAGCGGATCTGATCGTGGCCTCGGAGTCGACGCAGTTTTCGGATGTGTACGCACGCTGGGGGCTCACGCCCGTGTGGGGCTTGAGCCTGAGGCTGCCGCATCGAATCGGGACCTCCAAGGCGGCCGAGATGATGCTCACGTGTCGCAACTACTCGGGTAGACAGGCCGAAGCGATGCACCTCGCGAATTTCTGCTTCCCCGACGATAGGTTCGACGCTGAGCTCGCCGCCCTGTCGAGCGACATATTGAATAATTCCTGGTATGCGAATCAGGTGAACAAGCGCGCGCTGATCGAAATCGACGGCTTGAGCTTGAACGACGCCCATGCCCTTGAATTGTTCAAGAACGAAGGGCTGGCGCCGGATGCGGCGAAGCGGATCGCAAAATTCTTCGCGAAGCGCGCGCCTGCCGCAACGAACACCTGAAGGAATTGCGGCCTAGCGATGTCCAACATATTGACGATCAACGGTGGTTCTTCAAGCATTCGCTTTGCGATTTTTGCGGCGGAACATCCGCCGAGGCGGTTGCTGCAGGGGAAAGTGGATCGGATCGGCAGCTCCGACGCTACCTTGAGCGCAGATCACGGCGCCGGTCATGCCGCCACCGACATCAAGGTCGACGTCGAGCGGCACGTCTCGGCGATCGGCTTTTTGCTCGACTGGCTCGAAACCCAACCGGCGTTCGAATCGATCGGCGGCGTGGGGCATCGTGTGGTGCATGGGATGCAGCACACGGACCCTGAGATCGTCACGCAGGGACTGTTGGACGAGCTGAAGAGTTTCATGGCCTTCGATCCGGAGCACTTGCCGCGCGAGATCGAGCTCATCGAGACTCTGCGGCATCGCTATGGCACATTGCCGCAAGTCGTTTGCTTCGATACTGCCTTTCATCGAAGCATGCCTCTCGTTTCCACGCAGTTGCCGATTCCGCGCCGCTACGCCGCGAAGGGAGTTCAGCGCTACGGCTTTCATGGCTTGTCCTATACCTTTCTGCTGCAGGAGCTCGGGCGTCTGGGCGACACTGCCGCAGCGACGGGCCGCGTCATCCTGGCACACTTGGGCAGCGGCGCCAGCCTTGCGGCGGTGCGGGATGGCCGATGCATCGATACCAGCATGGGATTTACGCCGACGGCGGGGCTGGTCATGGGAACTCGATCGGGAGATTTGGACCCGGGAGTCATGAGCTATCTCGCCTTGACGGACGCGATGACCGCGGTGCAATTTCGGACCATGGTCAATCACGAGTCGGGGCTTCTCGGAATCTCGGAGAGCAGCGCCGACGTGCGCGACCTGCTGGGCCGTGAAGCGAGCGATCGGCGCGCGGCCGAGGCCCTCGCGTTGTTTTGCTACCAGGCCAAGAAGTGGATCGGCGCGTTTGCCGCCGCGCTCGGCGGTCTGAATACCTTGGTATTCGCCGGCGGGATCGGGGAGAACGCGGCGCCTGTGCGCAAACGCATCTGCGACGGGCTCGAATATCTCGGTATCGACATCGACGAGAGCGCGAATGACCGTCATGCACCGCGTATTTCGACCGAGACGGGATCGGTCGCGGTGCGCGTGATTCGCACCGACGAGGAATCCGTGATTGCGGCCCTTAGCATCGGGCTGCTCAAGTTGGCCCTTCCATAGGAGTCCGAAACATCATGCAAGAGCAAGCTGTGCGCACCCTCGATCCGGGTCTTGCGCGAAAGATGGACGCCTACTGGCGTGCCGCGAATTACTTGTCCGTCGGCCAGATCTATCTTTGCGACAATCCCTTGCTGAAGGAGCCCCTTGCGGCGGCGCACGTCAAGCGCATGTTGCTTGGGCATTGGGGCACCACCCCGGGACAGAATTTCATCTATACCCATCTGAATCGGATCATCAAGAAATACGATTTGGACATGATCTATATGTCCGGACCGGGCCATGGTGGTCCGGCGGTAGTGGCCCACACGTATCTCGAGGGCACGTATAGCGAGATCTATTCAAACGTCAGTCGCGACGAGCCCGGCTTGAAACGCCTTTTTACTCAGTTCTCGTTTCCCGGGGGCATTCCAAGCCACGCTTCGGCGGAATGTCCAGGTTCGATTCACGAGGGCGGTGAGCTCGGATACTCGCTGAGTCATGCATTCGGCGCGGTTTTCGACAATCCAGCGTTCGTGGTCGCGTGCGTGATCGGCGACGGCGAAGCCGAAACCGGACCCCTGGCCACCGCCTGGCATTCCAACAAATTCTTGAACCCGGCGAGCGACGGCGCGGTGCTGCCCATCCTGCATTTGAATGGCTACAAGATCGCCAACCCGACGATTTTGGCGCGGATCACCCGCGAAGAGTTGCAGCAACTGCTGCAGGGTTGCGGTTGGACGCCATACTTCGTGGAGGGACACGAGCCGATGCCCATGCATGAGGCGATGGCGTCGACGCTGGACGCCGTCATCGAACGGATCCGCCAGATTCAGTCGGATGCCCGTCTCCACGGCAAGACAGAACGTCCGCGTTGGCCGATGATCGTTCTCGCAACGCCCAAGGGTTGGACGGGGCCCAAGATGATCGACGGAAAGCCGAATGAAGGAACGTTCAGGTCGCATCAAGTGCCGTTGACCGATCCCGCGAAGAATCCCGAGCATTTGCGCCAGTTGGAAAGCTGGTTGCGCAGCTATCGTCCGGAGGAGCTCTTCGATAGCGAAGGCCGATTGATGCCGGAGCTCGCTGCGCTGGCGCCAAACGGCGAGCGGCGCATGGGTGCGAATCCGAACGCCAACGGCGGCAGCCTGCTGCGCGATCTCAAGATGCCCGACTTCACCGACTATGCAGTGGAGGTTGCAAAACCCGGCATAGGCGGCATCGGCGACACGCACGTGCTGGGAAAATTTCTGCGAGACGTGCTGAAGCTCAATGCCGACCCGCGCAATTTTCGCATCTTCGGTCCCGACGAAACGAAATCGAACGGTCTGGAGGCAGTGTTCGAGACGACGAATCGCCAATGGTTGGCCGCCACCGAGGACAACGACGAATTCCTGGCTCGCAGCGGTCAGGTCATGGAGGTGTTGAGCGAGCACCAATGCGAGGGTTGGCTCGAAGGCTACCTGCTCACCGGACGCCACGGCCTGTTCAATTGCTATGAAGCGTTCATACACATCGTCGATTCGATGTTCAACCAGCACGCGAAATGGCTGAAGGTCACTGCGGGCCTTCCGTGGCGCCGCAAGATTGCGTCGCTCAATTATCTGCTGAGCTCGCACGTCTGGCGGCAGGATCACAACGGATTTACTCATCAAGACCCCGGTTTTCTCGACCATGTGGTCAATAAGAAGGCCGAGATCGTGCGGGTGTATTTGCCGCCGGACGCAAATTGCCTGCTGTCGGTAATGGATCACTGCTTGCGCAGCCGCCACTACGTCAATGTCGTCGTTGCCGGCAAACATCCGGCTCCGCAATGGCTCGCGATGGATGCGGCGGTCGATCATTGCAGCGAGGGCGCCGGGATCTGGCAATGGGCCAGCAACGATCAGAGCAGCGGGCCGGACGTCGTCATGGCCTGTGCCGGCGACGTGCCGACGCTCGAGACGCTGGCGGCGGTGTCCATTCTGCGCGAGCATCTCCCGGAGTTGAAAGTTCGCGTGGTCAACGTCGTGGACCTGATGAAGCTGCAGCCGCCTTCGGAGCATCCGCACGGCTTGAGCGATGCCGACTTCGATTCGCTGTTCACCCGGGACAAACCCGTCATCTTCGCGTTCCACGGGTATCCCTGGCTGATTCACCGGCTCGCCTACCGCCGCCACAATCACGAGAACCTGCATGTGCGCGGCTACAAGGAGGAGGGCACGATCACGACCGCCTTCGACATGACGGTGCTGAATGACTTGGACCGCTTCCACCTGGTGATCGATGCGATCGATCGGTTGCCGCAGACGGGGAGCCGGGGCGTTTATCTACAGCAGCAGCTGCGCGACAAATTGGTCGAGCACAAGCGCTACATCGACCGCTACGGGCAGGACATGCCGGAGATCCGCAACTGGATGTGGCCCGCTTGAGGTCCGTTGTCCTACAGAGGCTGGCGGCGCCAGCCGACACCTGCTGCGGTGTTGCGCCTACGTTCGTCGCATCCGCGGCGTCAATAATATCCGGCGCGTGGCGGTATCCGCCGCGCAGTTTTATCGGGGCCGCGCAGCTTTATCGCGCCGCGTAGCTTCATCGGCAAGAAGCAATATCCAACGAGCGAGTTGGCGCTCCAAACGAGTGCGTTTTCCATGTTGACCAGGAACGGAATGATCGCAGCAGCCTGCACGAGCCTGCTCGCAATATGGGGATTGGCGTTTGCGGCCGAGCCGGCGGCGTCGCCCGACGCTGCGTTTGTATCGAAAGCGGTACCGGCGGGACGCGAGGAAGTGATGGCGGCGCGCGCCGCCTTGAAAATGTCGAAGAGCGCCGGGGTCAGGAAGGCGGCCCGTATGATGCATCGGGACCACCGGACGGCGAACGATGCGCTGACGGCGCTCGCCAAGCAAAAAGGGTGGGTACTGCCGCCGCGCGACGTTTCGGCGGCGACGCCCGCAAATTATTCGGACAACGACTACGTCGAGAGCCAGATCAAGGCTCATCAGGACGCTATTGCGCTGTTCACGGACGAGGCGTCGGGAGGAGCGGATGCGGATTTGCGCGCGTTCGCCCAAAAGACGCTTCCGGCCTTGATGCATCATTTGACCGTGCTGCAAGCGCTGCAGAGCTCCTAAGACGCTGCCGAAGTGTCCGAGATACCCGCCAAATTCGACAGGTCACATCAGATCCCCGGTTCGCCCTTTCCCCGCGGCGCCAACTGGGACGGCAAGGGCGTCAATTTCTCGCTGTTCTCGGAGGCATCTGAATCCGCCGAATTGTGCTTCTTCGACGCGTCAGGCAACAACGAACAGCGCATCCGCATCCGTGAGCGCACCAACGGCGCGTGGCATATCTATGTGCCGGACGTCGGCCCCGGCCAGTTGTACGGCTACCGAGTGCATGGACCTTATGTTCCCGAGAGTGGACTGCGTTTCAATTCCAACAAGTTGCTGCTCGATCCCTACGCCAAAGGGATCGGCAGGCCCCTGACTTGGGCGGACGAGCTTTTCGGTTATCAGCTCGGAGATCCCGACGGCGACCTGACCTTCGACGACCGGGACAGTGCGCCCTTCGCCCCCCTGGGGGTGGTCATCGACCCCAACTTCGACTGGAGCGGGGAGCGGCGGCCGTCGCATACCGCTCACGAGACGATCCTCTATGAGGCTCATGTCCGCGGCATGAGCCACTTGCACCCGGACGTTCCCAGCCACCTGCGCGGAACCTACTCCGGTATGGCGTCGGAGCCGATCATCAAGCATCTCCAAAGCCTGGGCGTGACCGCGCTCGAGCTCATGCCCGTACATCACTTCGTGCATGACCGCCATCTCGTCGATCAGGGCCTGCGCAATTATTGGGGATACAACACTCTGGGTTTCTTCGCTCCGGAGCCCGGTTATGCCTCCAATCCGCATGAGCCGCGCGATGTGATCCGAGAATTCAAGGAAATGGTCAAGGCGCTGCACAACGCAGGGATCGAAGTGATATTGGACGTGGTGTACAACCACACCGCCGAGGGCAATCACGCCGGGCCGACGCTGTCGTTTCGCGGCATCGACAATCTTGCGTACTACCGGGTGGTGCCCGGCGATCCTCGGCACTACATGGATTTCACGGGCTGCGGCAATACGCTGAATATGGTGCACCCGCATTCGCTGCAGCTCCTCATGGATAGCCTGCGTTACTGGGTCACCGAGATGCACGTGGACGGGTTTCGCTTCGACCTGGCATCGGCGCTCGCCCGGGAGCTCACGGACGTGGATAAATTGGGCGCGTTCTTCGACACGATTTATCAGGACCCGACGCTCGCTCCGGCGAAGTTGATCGCCGAGCCCTGGGATCTCGGCGAAGGCGGCTATCAGGTCGGCAATTTCCCGCTCGGCTGGATGGAGTGGAACGGCAAGTATCGCGACACGGTGCGCAAGTTCTGGAAAGGCGACATGGGCTTGCACTCGGACATCGCGACGCGTCTCGCCGGCAGCGCCGATCTGTACGAGGTCACGCGCCGGCCGCCTTCGGCGAGCATCAATTTCGTAACTGCGCATGACGGTTTCACCTTGCAGGACCTCGTGAGCTACGAACAGAAGCACAACGAGGCCAACGGCGAGGAGAACCGCGATGGCACGGACGATAACTCTTCTTGGAACGGCGGCGTGGAAGGTGTGACCGACGACTCGGGCATCATCGCGCTGCGCGAGCGGCAGAAACGCAATTTATGGTGTTCACTCATGTTCGCTCAAGGATCACCCATGATCTCCGGGGGCGACGAACTGAGCCGCACTCAGGGCGGCAACAACAACGCCTACTGCCAGGATTCGGAGATTTCCTGGTACCACTGGGATTTGGACGCGCCGCGCGAGGAATTCCTGGAATTCGCGCGGCGCGTGATCCAGTACCGCAAGCAGCACCCGAATTTCCATCGCTTTGCGTTCTACGACGACGATCCCGAAGCGACGCATCCGGATAAGAACATCGTGTGGTTCAGAGCCGACGGCAAGCGGATGGTGGCCAAGGATTGGGAGGACGGCGGTTGGATGCGCACTCTCGGCATGTACCTCAACGGCAAGGCTTCCGAGATTCGCGACAGCCGGGGACAGTGCTCCGCGGATGCGGATTTCTTGCTGCTCCTCAATGCCTATCACGAGCCCGTGTCGTTTCGCATCTCCCATGAGCTGCATCCTGCCGGGTGGATGGTCGCGTTCGATACGGCGCGTCCCACGTTGCCCGTGGAGACAGAGGCGGTGAAGCGCAATCGGTTGGTCAGTCTGGCGGCGCGGTCGTTCGTCGTATTGAGTCATGCGCGGTAATTGGATCGCAAGCTACCGCCTGCAATTGCATGCCGGATTCTCCTTGAGGCAGGCACTCGACGTGCTGCCTTACTTGGCCGATCTGGGAATCAGCCATGTGTACCTCTCGCCCTGCCTGCAGGCGGTCCCCGGCAGCCCGCATGGCTACGATGTCACGGATCCGACGCGGATCAGCGAAGACCTCGGCGGCGAATCCGCGTGGGCGCGTTTCGTGGAGCGAGCCCGCTCGCTGGGCCTTCGAATCCTATTGGACATCGTGCCGAACCACATGTCCGCGTCGCAGCACAACCCGTGGTGGGACAGCGTCCTCGAGCACGGCCCGTTCAGCGAGTTTGCTGAATATTTCGATGTCAGGAACCCTCCGCACCATCCCTTCCGCGTGCATCTGTGTTCGCTGGCGCGGCCCTATGGGGCGGCCATCGAGGCGGGCGAGCTTGCGATCGAGGTCGCGGACGGACATCTGCGTGTCCGGCATTACGAAAATAGCTGGCCGTTGGGACCCGCCTCCTGGGGTACGCTCCTGACGGCGGTCGAAGTGCCGTCGCCCGGCGCGGCGTCCTGCTTCGGGGAACTCGAACGGTTGCGCGCCACCGCCGAACCCGGCGATGCGGACCGGACCGCATACGGCAGATGCGCGGCGCAAGCCCTGGAACTGCTCGCGGATGCGCTCAGGCGAGGCAAGCTCGAGCAGGCCGTGGATCGCGCCGGAAGCGACAAGAATCTCCTGGACGCGGCGCTCAAGCGGCAGTTCTACATGCTGCACGGCTGGAAGCTCGCCGGGGAGCTCGGCAACTACCGGCGCTTTTTCGACATCGGCACGCTGTGCGGCATTCGCACGGAATTGCCGGTCGTCTTCGAGGCCACGCACGCGCGCATTGCGGCCATGATCGCGCGGAGCGAGATCGAGGGCGTGCGGGTCGATCATCCGGATGGATTGCGCGAACCGCTGGAATATTTCAAACGCCTGCGCGCATTGCTGCCGAGCGGGCGAATCTACGTCGAGAAAATCCTGGAGAACGACGAGCGGCTGAAGGAGGATTGGCCGATCGACGGCAGCGTGGGCTACGAATTCCTGGCGAAAGTGAACCGTTTGTGGATGGACGATCAGCGGACCGATGTACTCACCGCGACTTATTCCGACTTTACCGGACACAGCGTGAATTTCGCCGCGCTGGTGCGTGAAAAGAAGCGCGCCATCGTCGAGTCGACATTCTCCGCGGATCATGAGCGATTGGCGCGAGCGGCGCTCGAGATCGCGCGCGCCGAGCGGCAAACCCGCGACTTGAGTCCGCGTCAGCTTCGCGAAGCTCTGGCGCGCTTGATCGTCGCATTGCCCATTTATCGCACGTATCGAACGCTCGACGCGCTCGACGACGACGACAAGCGCATTTTGATCGAGGCGATTCAAAGCGCGCGAATCGGCTCTCCGGACATCGATTCGGCGGCCTTCGATTTTCTGGCAGCGCTCCTGACCAAATCGCGGCTGAACGACGCAGAGGCCGACTTCGTCGCCCAATGGCAGCAACTGACGCCGGCCGTCATGGCGAAGGGCGTCGAGGACACCACGTTCTACTGCTTCGACCGGCTCGTTTCCTGCAACGAAGTGGGCTCGCAGGCGTCGCTGATCGGAATCTCGGCCGACAAATTCCACGAATTTTGCCACTCCTTGAGCGAGCGGTGGCCGCACAATTTGCTTGCGACATCGACTCACGACAACAAGCGCAGCGAGGATGTTCGCACGCGCATCTCCATCCTCTCGGAAATCCCCGAACGGTGGTCGGAGGCGCTGCATCAGTGGTCGCAGCTCAATGCGGATGCGTGGCAGAATCGCGTGCCGGATCGCCATGCGGAATATCTTTTGTATCAGACGCTCATCGGCGCCTGGCCCATCGACCGCGATCGGTGCTGGCAGTACATGCTGAAAGCGTGCCGCGAGGCGAAGATAAACACCTCTTGGCACGAGCCCAACAGCGGCTACGAGGAGAAAATCCGCGGTTTCTGCGACGGCGTGTTCCAGTCGCCGGATTTCATCGCGAGTCTGGAGCGATTCATCGAGCCGCTGATCCAGCCGGGGCGGATCAACAGCTTGGCTCAAACACTCGTCAAAATGGTTGCACCCGGCGTACCCGATTTTTATCAGGGCACCGAGCTATGGGACTTGAGTCTGGTGGATCCGGACAACCGGCGTCCGGTGGACTTCGAGCTGCGAGCAGGTTTCGTGCGCCGGGCGCGCGAGTTGACGGCCGCCGACGTGCAGATGCAGTGGGATTCGGGATTGCCGAAATTGTGGATGACCGCGCGCTTGCTGGCGATTCGGCGCCGACGCCCGGAAGATTTTTCCGATCAAAGCAAGTATCAGCCGCTGGTCGCGCAGGGAACGCACTTGGGGCGGCTGTTGGCGTTTCGCCGCGGCGAGAACCTCATTGCCGTCGTGCCACGCTTCACCCTGACGCTCGGCGGCGAGTGGAGCGACACGCGCCTGCCGCTGCCGGGCGGCGCGTGGCGCAATTGCTTCACCGACGACGTCGTGCAGCGGGAGATCACGCCGGGTGCGCTCTTCAATTCGTTTCCGGTGGCCTTGTTGATTCGAGACGGGTCATGAAAGTCGCGGTGTGGGCGCCGCTGGCGAAGACGGTCGAATTGGTCACGCCGCAGCGGCGAATCGCGCTGCAGCCGGCGCAGAGCGCGGACAACGCCGGGCACTGGCAATCCGAGATCGATGCAAGCCTGGTGCAGGATGGCTATCGATATTCGATCGACGGCGGTGCGCCGCTCCCCGACCCGCGGTCGACGTGGCAGCCCGACGGGGTTCACGGCGCCTCGCATGCCGTGGACGCATCGGGGTTGCGCGCGGCGGAGCCGCATGTGCCGCGATTCCAGGCAAAGCCGCTGCGCGATGCGGTCCTCTATGAATTGCATGTCGGCACGTTCACGCCCGAGGGAACGTATGCGGGGGCGCAAGCGAAATTGCCGCACCTGATCGAGCTTGGCGTCACCCATGTCGAGTTGATGCCGCTCGCGACCTTTCCGGGCCGGCGAGGCTGGGGATACGACGGCGTGGATTTGTATGCGCCGTTCCCCGCGTATGGTACACCGCGCGAACTCGTCTCCTTCATCGACGCCTGCCACGCGGGAGGTCTCGGCGTCCTGCTCGATGTCGTCTACAACCATTTGGGGCCCGATGGAAACTACCTGGCGCAGTACGGCCCGTACTTCACGGATCGCTACCGGACGGGATGGGGCGCGGCGATCAACTTCGACGGACCGGGCAGCGACGGCGTGCGCCGCTTCATCATCGATAATGCGTTGATGTGGCTGCGCGACTATGGATTCGACGGCCTGCGTCTGGATGCGGTTCACGCCATCTACAGTTTCGATGCGGTTCATGTGCTCGAAGAATTGGCGATCGAAGTCAGGGAACTCGGCGAGAAGCTCGGCCGCAGCTTCGTACTCATCGCAGAGAGCGATCTGAACGATCCCCGATGGATTCGCTCCCGGTCTCAGGGAGGGTACGGACTGAACGCACACTGGGCCGACGATTTTCATCACGCCGTTCATCGTTTCTTCACGGGCGAGACCGACGGCTACTACGCGGACTTCGAGGGCTTGGCTGACGTTGCATCGGCGCTGCGCAATGGCTACGTCTACCAGGGGCAGTATTCCCGCTATCGCCGCCGGCGCCATGGGCGGCCGCCGGCGGGCATCGCCGCGCATCAGCTCGTCGTGAGCGCGCAAAATCACGACCAGATCGGTAATCGCGCCCACGGAGAGCGATTGAGCATGATGCTGGGCGAGCCTCAGCTCAAGGCAATCGCGGCATTGACGCTGCTGTCGCCGTTCGTGCCGCTGCTATTTCAGGGAGAGGAATGGGCAGCGAGCACCCCCTTTCTGTATTTCACGGACCACGAGAATTCCGAGCTGGGACGCCTGGTTGCCGAGGGACGCAGCAGGGAATTCAGCGGTTTTCGCTGGCAGGGCGCCGTCCCGGATCCGCAAGAACTCGCGACCTTCACGCGCTCGAAGCTTGACTGGTCGGAACTCGCCGAGCGGCCGCACGCGCAAATGCTCGAGTGGTATCGGCGACTCATTCGTGTCAGGCAAACCATTCGTATCGGGCGCACCAATCGAGGCGTGAGCAAAGCTGCGGTGAAGGCCGATACGAAGGCGGCTTGGCTCAGATTCGTTCACGGCGATGTGCTCTGCGTGTTCAATTTTGCCGCCACGGCGCAGCGCGTGCCCATGCCTGGGGGCGAATGGGATCTCGAGCTCTGGTCGAGCATGGAGGAGGGGCCGCCGCCGCCCGAAGTCCCGGCTCAGGCGACCGTCATATACCGGCGGCGAGCGGGCGCGGCGTGATGCCCACCGCGTGATGCCCACGGCGTGATCTGCCGCGGTCGCGGCCGCGCGGAATACTCAGACAGGCTCTTGCGTGGGGGCACTTGCGTCGCGGCTGCGACACCGTGTACTTTGTATCGCAAAGTTACATGGAGTCAAGCATGACCAATTCGAGTTGCCGGATCGGCGGCGGTACGGGCCTTCTCTGCATAGTCCTGCTGCTGCTCGCGAGCTCAGCCGAAGCCGGCGGACCTTTCGGCATCGATCATGAGTGGGGACTCGATCAGAACGGCATTTGGGGCCGCAACTATCAAAACGGACTGCAAGACGCGGTGATCGTTTTCGAAGTGGCCGGGAGTCTGTGGTTCGGCAACGAAAATGAATTGGGGCATACCCTTTGGCAGACGGTCGATTCCTCGGTGATTTCCGGCGTGGGGGCGCAGCTGCTCAAATACGGGTTCGCCCGCTCCCGGCCGTATCAAGGGAATAACCCCAATGCATGGTTCAAAGGGAGCGGGCACGAGAGCTTCCCGAGCGGCGAGGTGACTTTGCAGGCAAGCTTCGTGACGCCTTTCATCGCTAACTACGCTCGGCAGGATCCCTGGATTTGGTCTCTCGAATTGCTGCCGCTGTACGACTCGCTTGCACGCCTGAAGAGCCAGGCCCATTGGCAATCGGATGTCATCGCAGGTTGGGCGCTCGGCTCGGCGGTGGGGTATTGGAGCACAACGCGGGCTACGCCATTGTCGGTACAAATCCTGCCGCGTGGCCTATCGGTCGGGTTCTACAAGCGCTTTTAGAATCCAAATCTGAGACTATGGTGCCCGTCATGGCGGCTCGAGCGCGGCCAAATGAGAATCAATCTGTCATACAAGGGATTTGTCGTATGGCTGCTGTGGTTGGGATGCTCATCCGCGCTTCGAGCGCAGACGGATGAGATTCAAGTCTATGACGCAGAGATCGCCGCGCCCGGCGTTTTCAACTTGACTTGGCACAACAATTTTACCCCCAGCGGCTCGAGCACGCCGAGCTTTCCCGGCGCCATCGCGCCGGACAAGTCCCTGAACGGAGTCACCGAATGGGCCTACGGAGTCGCGCCCTGGTTCGAGGCCGGCTTGTACTTTCCCCTGTATTCGGTCACTCGCAACGACAGCGTTCTATACAACGGCTTCAAACTCAGGATGCTGTTCGTGGCGCCGGACGCCGCGGAGCGGCGCGTTTTTTACGGCGTCAATTTCGAATTCAGCTTCAACACCCTGCATTGGAACGACCGGCGCTACACCTCGGAGATCCGCCCGATAATCGGAACGCATGTCGGCCGGTTCGATTTCATCTTCAACCCCATCGTCGATAATTCCTACACGGGGGTCTCGAGCTTCGAGTTCGTGCCGGCCACCCGAGTCGCCATGAAGGTCTCCGATACGTATAAGGTGGCGCTCGAGGAATATGACGATTTTGGCCGCATCAGCCATTTTCTACCGGCATCGAAGCAGTCGCACCAGTTGTTCACCGTGATCGACATCCACACGCAATGGCTCGACATCGAGGCCGGATTGGGCGTGGGCCTGACTCAAGGCTCAGACCATCGAGTAATCAAGCTCATCTTGATGAAAGATCTTGCGTCTATACGTTGACACAGTGTCAATAATTGTCTATTGTTCAATGCATGTCGTATATTGCTGAACGCCGTGGAGAGGAGAAAGAGCGCCGACGCGCCGAGATTCTCGATGCCGCGGAGGCGCTCTATGCGGAAAAAGGGTGGGACGCACTCACGGTGGATCAGGTGGCGCGTCACGCACGGCTGTCCCGCGCCTTGGTGTACGTGTACTTCCGCGATAAGGAGGACCTCTTGTTCGCGATCGGCGAAAGGGCCATGCGCCTGCTCCGCGATCGCTTTATCGCCGCCGCGGCAAACCACCAGCTAGGGCTCGACAAGGTCGAGGCGATCGGGCGCGCCTATATGACGTACGCTTATGAATTTCCTCATTATTTTGATTTCTGCACGCGCTTTCAGGCGCATTCCGTAGCGGTCGATCCAGGCTCCTACGAAGGCGCCTGCCGTCTCGCCGGCGATGAGACGATCGGCGCTGTCGTGCAGGCCATCCAAGACGGGATCCGCGACGGGAGCATTCGCCCCGATGTAGGCGAGCCAATTCTGCTCGCCACGACGATGTGGGCCTTCACGCACGGCGTCATTCAGTTGGCCATGGCCAAGGGCAGCGACCTGGAACGATTCGGAATCGCCATCCCCAAGTTCACCGAATATGCATTCGGGCTTCTGCGATCGGTCGCGCAAAGCGGATCCAGCGCCAATCCAAGCTGACCCTTTTTTTACGCCGAGGTTGACACATGTCTAGTTTATCTACAGGTGACTCTAAAGCGCGCGCCGCACTACGCATGTTGCCCTTGGCCGTGCTCGCTGCGCTTACACAAAGCGCCTGCCGGGGTCCATCGCAACCCGCCGCGGCTCCCGCCATCGTGTTGGCATCGCCGGTGCTTTCGCGTCGCGGCACCGGCAGTAATCCCGGCGACACCGTGAGCTACCCGATCGAGGCGGCCCCGCGCTACTCGAACGCCATGTCGTTTCGGGTCGGCGGCAAGCTGATCGAGCGCGGCGCGCGCCTCGGCGATGCGGTTCATAAGGGACAGGTGCTTGCCCGCCTCGATGCGGTCGACGCGCAGAAGCAGGCAGCCAGCGCACAAGCCGCGCTCGAGGCTGCCGAGCATCGGCTGGCTTTCGCCAAGCAGCAACTGGATCGCGACCAAGCGCAGTCCGCGCAGAATCTCATTGCCGCAAATCAACTGGAGCAAACCCAGGATTCTTACGCCGCGGCCTTGGCGGGGCGTGACGAATCGGCGGCGCAGCTGGCCGTCGCGCGCAACACTCTGCAATACAACGCGCTGGTTGCCGACCACGACGGCGTGATCACGAGCGAGAATGCGGATACCGGTCAGGTACTCGCCGCGGGGCAAGCGGTGTACGGGTTGGCTTGGACGGGGGACACCGACGTCATCTTGGATGCCGCGGCCGGCGACCTGCCACGAATTGCCGTGGGTCAAACCGCAAGCGTCAAGTTTGCGGCGCTGCCGGGGCAGTTCGAGGCGCGCGTGCGCGAGGTAGCGCCCGCAGCCGATCCGCAAAGCCGAACCTATCGCGTCAAACTGACCCTGATCCAACCCGCGGGCGCAGTGCGATTCGGCATGACAGGCGAGGCGCTGCTGTCCACCTCGACGAGCGGCGCGGCCGCCCCGGTCTTCAACATTCCGGCCACCGCTATTTTTCACCGCGGCAACGATCCGGCGGTCTGGCTGATCCGGGCCACCGACTCGACCTTGGAGCTGCGGCCAGTCACCGTGCAGAGTTACGGCGAGCGCTCCGTCATCGTTGCCGGCGGCCTGCGCGAGGGCGACAGCATCGTATTGGCCGGAGTGCACACCGTTTTCGCCGGCGAACTCGTAAAACCAGTCAAGCCCCTGTTTGCGGGAGAAGCCGAGGGCGACGATGGACGCCGCTAGCCGCCGGTTCAACCTGTCGAGCTGGACGCTGGAGCATCAAGCGCTGGTGATCTTCGTGCTGGTGCTGCTGACGCTGTTCGGCGTGCTGTCGTACGGCAAGCTTGCGCAGTCCGAGGATCCGCCGTTCACGTTCAAGGTGATGGTCATTCACACCGTGTGGCCCGGCGCGACCGCTCGGCAGGTCCAAGAAGAGGTGACCGATCGAATCGCCCGCAAGCTGCAGGAGACGCCCGACGTCGACTATTTGCGCAGCTACTCGCGTCCCGGCGAATCGACGCTGTTCTTCACCATCAAGGATTCCGCGCCGCCCTCGCAGGTGCCGGGTACTTGGTACCAAGTGCGCAAAAAAGTCGGCGACATGGCCAATACGCTGCCGGCCGGAGTTCAGGGCCCCTTCTTCAACGACGAGTTCGGCGATGTCTACACGAATATCTTTGCGCTTCAGGGCGACGGCTTTTCCGCGGCGCAGCTGCACGACTATGCCGAACGACTGCGAACGGAATTGCTGCGGGTGCCCGAGGTCAACAAGGTCGACCTCATCGCCGATCAAGAACAGCGTGTGTACGTGGAGATCGCCAACGCCGAGCTCGCGAAGCTGGGCCTTACGCCTCAACAAATCGCCGACGCCGTGAATGCTCAAAATTCGGTGGCCGGCGCAGGCATTTTTACCACGGCCGACGATCGAGTGTACGTGCGGCCAAGCGGCCAAATCCGCGACATCGACAAGCTGGCCGATGCATTGATCCGGGTGAACGGCCGCACTATTCGCCTCGGCGACATCGCCACGATCAGCCGTGGATACACCGATCCCAAATCCGAGACCATGCGCTTCGAGAATCAGGACGTACTTGGGATCGGCGTAACCATGGCGGCCTCGGGGGACGTAATCGTGCTGGGCAAGGAACTCGACGCGCTCGCCAAGCGGCTGCGCGCAGAACTGCCGGCCGGGCTCAAACTGACCGAAGTGGCCAGCATGCCGAACGCGGTCGGGCGCTCGATCGACGACTTCGTCGAAGCGGTCGCCGAGGCTATCGGCATCGTGTTGGTGGTCAGCTTGATCAGCCTCGGTTTTCGCACCGGCATGGTGGTGGTGATTTCGATTCCGCTCGTGCTCGCTTCGACCGTGCTTTGCATGTACCTGTTCCACATCGGTCTGCACAAGGTGTCGCTGGGTACGCTGATCCTCGCGCTCGGCTTGCTGGTCGACGATGCCATCATCGCGGTAGAGACCATGGCCGTAAAGCTCGAACAGGGCTTCGATCGGCTGCAGGCGGCAGCGTTCGCCTACACAAGCACCGCCTTCCCGATGCTCACCGGCACGCTGGTCACGGTTTCGGGGTTCCTGCCGATCGCACTGGCGAAGTCCGGGACCGGCGAATACACGCGTTCCATCTTCGAGGTGTCCGCGATCGCGCTGCTCCTGTCGTGGCTGGCCGCGGTGGTCGTGATCCCCCTGTTGGGCTATCGAATCCTTTCCGAGCATCCGGCTCGCCGCGCATTCGCCCGCCACAAAGAAGCTCAGGGGAGTGCAGATGCGGCGCGCAGCACGCGCCGCGATGTCTACGACACGAAGTTCTATCGGCGACTCGGCGGCTGGATCAGCTGGTGCATCGACCGCCGCGGCACCGTGCTTGCCGTGACCCTGGCGCTGTTCGTAATCAGCCTTGCGGGCTTCAAGCTCATCCCGCAGCAATTCTTTCCGAGTTCCGATCGTTCCGAGCTCTTGGTCGACCTTCGGCTGCCGGAAGGGGCATCGTTCGACGCCACGTTACGCGAGGTGCAACGCTTCGAGGCCACGCTGGCGAAGCGTCCGGAAATCGATCACTTCATCGACTTCGTCGGGGCCGGCGCGCCGCGGTTCTATCTCCCCCTGGATCAACAGCTGTCCACCCCGAATTTTGCGCAGTTCGTCGTCACGGCGAAAAGCGTCAAGGATCGAGAGCGCCTTGCCGCGGCGTTGGGTCCGGTGCTGGGCGGCGCGGAGTATGCCTCGATTCGCACCCGGATCAGCAGGCTCGAGAACGGGCCGCCGGTCGGGTTCCCGGTTCAATTCCGAGTGAGCGGGCCCGAGATTGGGGCCGTCCAGCAACTATCCGAAAAAGTTGCAGAGGTCGTACGGGCAGACCCCGCGACGACCAACGTGCAATTCGACTGGGATGAACCCGCCGAGCGCTCCGTGCACTTCGAAGTCGACCAAGTCAAGGCCCGGCAACTCAACATTTCCTCTCTCGACATAGAGAACTTTCTGCAGATGTCACTGACCGGCTACACGATCAGCCAGTTCCGCGAGCGCGACAAGCTCATCGCCGTAGACTTGCGCGCGCCGCAGCGCGACCGCGTCGATCCGTCGCAAATCGAGCGCTTGGCGATGCCCTCGCCGAGCGGCACCGCCGTGCCTCTGGCGGCGCTCGGCCGATTCACCTACGGGCTGGAATACGGGGTGGTATGGGAACGCGACCGTCAGCCGACGATTACCGTACAAGCCGACGTGCAGCACGGTGCGCAAGGTATAGACGTCACTACCCGCATCGACAAGGCGTTGGCGGCGCTGCACGCGCAGCTGCCCGTCGGGTACCGCATCGAGATAGGCGGTGCGGTCGAAGAGAACGCCAAAGCGCAAGCCTCGATCAATGCACAGATGCCCTTGCTGGTGATTGCAGTGCTGACGTTCCTGATGGTGCAGCTACAGAGCGTCAGCCGTGTTCTGATGGTGGTGCTGACCGCGCCGCTCGGACTGATTGGGGTGGTCATTGCGTTGCTGTTGTTCCGTATGCCCTTCGGCTTCGTAGCCCTGCTTGGCACGATCGCGATGTTCGGGATCATCATGCGCAACTCGGTGATATTGGTCGACCAGATCGAGCAGGACATCCGCTTGGGGCACAGCCGCTTCGACGCCATCATCGGCGCAACGGTTCGGCGATTCCGCCCGATCACGCTGACGGCAACGGCGGCGGTGCTCGCGCTGATCCCGCTGCTTCGAAGCAACTTCTTCGGTCCCATGGCCACGGCGCTGATGGGCGGCATCACGGTGGCCACCGTGCTGACGGTGTTCTACCTGCCGGCGCTGTATGCGCTGTGGTTCCGGGTCCGCAGGGACGAAGCTCCGCTGGAGACGACGACATGAGGTACCTGAGTATTGGCTTGGCCGCGTTTTGTCTTGGCATCGCGGGATGCGGCGCATTCGGGCCCGATCGCAATCCGCCGAGGATGCCCCCGGTGGCACATTACTCGGCCGCCGCGCAAGCCGAGCAGCTACCCGCCGCGGACGGCATCGCCCAGCGCTTGGACGCCGGGGCGCGTCCGGTGCCGCAATGGTGGAGGGCCTATCATTCGGCGGCGCTCGACGCGCTCGTGGATGAGGGGCTCGCCAACAGCCCCTCGCTGGCCGCCGCGCAGCACACGCTCGCAGCCGCACGCGAGGCCCTGCGTTCGCAAATCGGCCAATCCATGCTGCCCAACGTCGATGTCGGCTTCGATCCGGCCCGCGAGCGCGCGCTCGGCATTCCCATTTTGCCGCACCAGGAGACCTTTCTTTACAACGTCTTCGCCGCCGAGGTGAAGACGTCGTACACCTTCGATTTCTTCGGTGCGGCGGTGCTTGCCAATCGCGCGCTTGCCCTTCAAGTCAAGCAACAAGCCTTTGAGCTCGAGGCGACGCGCCGCGGGCTCGCCACCAATATCGTGGTAGCGGCCATCAATGCAGCCGCGCTGCAGGTCGAGGTGTCCGCGACCGAGAACTTGGTGGCGCTCGGCGAGCAGCGCGCCGCCCAAACCGCCGCGCGCTACGAACTCGGCAGCGCATCGCATGATGAAATGCTGGGCGCAGAGGAGGATGCCGCGAATGCGGCGGCGACTCTGCCCGCGCTGCGCGCGAGACTGCTTGCGGTTCGCCACGCGCAGGCGGTGCTGTTGGGGCGCACCCCCGACCGCGCTCCCGAGCCGCTGGCCCTGGACGCGCTGCAGCTGCCCGACGCCGTCCCGGTTGCGGTGCCGACCGACCTGCTGCACCAGCGGCCGGACATCCTGGCGGCCGAAGCGAACGTTCGGGCGACAGCTGATGAGGCCGGAGCGGCGGCGGCATCGATGTTTCCGTCCCTGACACTGTCAGCCGCCTACGGGCGCGGCGGATTCGATTGGTCGACCTTTGCTTCGCCCGCGGGGGCCATTTGGAGCGTGGGCGCGAGCTTGACGCAACCGCTGTTCCACGGCGGCGCGCTGACGGCGCGCAAGCATCAGTACGAGGCGGCTCACGACGCAGCCGTCGAACAGTACAAGCAAACCGTGCTGTCCGCCTTTCAGAATGTCGCGGATTTGCTCGTCTCGCTCCAGGAGGACGCCAACGCGCTCAACCAGACCCACCGCGCGTGGAGTGCGACCGAGACAATGCAGCGCGACACGCAGACGCGGTATCAGCTGGGCGGCACTTCGTTCTACGCGACGCTGAGCGCCGGGCAGCAGTATCAGAACGCGTACCTTCAGTACGTGCGCGCACGGACCTCGCGACTTGCCGATACGGCTGCGCTACTCGACGCCATGGGCGATCCATTGTGAGGACACCGCGCGCCACCAAGCGGCCGTCAAGAGCTCCCCATGGTGCTGCTTGAACACCGCGCCGAGTGCGGGCGGTATGCAAAGGAACGGCAGCCACTGCTCCGGGAATACGTCGCGCGGTCCGCAGTGAAACCACGGCTCGGCGCTGGTTTCCTCCTCCTCGCAGGTGGCCTGCGGAAGGTCGCGAAACACGCAATCGGAAACGAGACAGATCTCGTCGTAGTCGTAGAAGATCACGCGGCCATGGCTGGTGACGCCGAAATTCTTCAGCAGCAGGTCGCCGGGAAACACGTTGCTCGCCGCCAAATCGCGCAGCGCACCGCCGTAGTCGACGATGGCCGACTCGGCGGCGGCCGGATCGGCCTCGCGCAAAAATAAGTTGAGCGGCCGCAAGCGCCGCTCGATGTAGCAATGTTCGACGATCAAATCATCGCCTTCGATGCGGCAACTTTGGCTTGCCTCGTTCAAGAGCTCATCGATCAGGTTGGGCATGAACCGCGCACGCGGCAGGCGCAGGCGCTTGAACTCCTGGGCATCGACCAGGCGGCCGGCGCGGTCGTGCCGGAACACGAATTGGTAACGCTCGATGACGTCCTCGCGGGTGCAGGTCTTCGGCGCTCCGAAGCGGTCGCGAATGACCTTGAACACCAGGTCGTGAGAGGGAAGGGTGAACACGAGCATCACCAAGCCGCGCTCCCCGGGGGCATGCACGAAGCTGTCGATCGATTTTTCCAGGTGCCTTTGCAATGCAAAGTAACGCTCCGTCTTGCCCTGTTTGGCGCGTCCGAGGACCGTGTACAGTTCGTCGATGGATTTGCGCGGCATGAACGAGCGCAGCAAAGTAATCGCCGCGCTGACCACCGGCAGATCCACGTGAAAATAGGAACGCGCGTAGCCGAACAGCGATCCGACATCCGCGCGCGACAGCATGACCGCATCGACCTGCACACCCTTGGAGGAGTTGGTGAAAGCCAGAACCAAGGGTGTTATCGAGCCGTCGCCGATCAAGCGGCCGACGACGAACGCCTGCATGCCGCGATAGAATACGGGCTCGATCAATTCGATGGATTCAGGGTGCCCGCTCAGGCGGCCGGTCTGGAAGAATCGGCCGATCTCGGCGCTGACGCGATGCACCGCCGCCTCGGGGTCGCCGATCGCAGCACCGAACGGCAAATCGCTCAAGATCTCGCGCACGGCCGTGGGCAAGGAGCCGCCCACGCGGTAGACGCGGATCGGCACCGCGCCGGAGGCGCGCCCGACGCTGGTCGCGCAGAATTCGACCTCCGGATTGACGCCGACCGTACCGAACAGATCGCGGGTGATGGAATTGAAGAACGTGCGGTAGAAATCGCTGTCGGGGCGGCGCGCGACGATCATCTCGAAGGCGCGCTTGATCTCGATCCAATGCGCCACGTCCGTGCGTTTCGATTGCAGCTCGCTTGCAAGCGCCGCCACACCTCGCGCCACGCGCAGTTCGTACAGCTCGATGCGCGCGACCGCATCGAGCTGCGCCGCGTGCCAATCCTCGGCGAGGAAATTGAGGGCGGCGCGCCGGGTGATTCGCCCGAATTCCTCGTTGTAGAGGCGAAAGTGTTCCGCGATCATCGCGGCATGATCTTTCGCCGTTCCTCCGTCCTTGCCTCCAGTGACGCCGTCCTTGCCGGCGGTGACCGGATCCTTGAGCGCGGCCACGCCATCCTTGACAGAGGCGGAAGTGACGGCGGCGCTCATTCGCGAGGATCCGTTACGCGACGACGCGCTTCGGTCCCGATTTCGCGGGCGTCGTGAATTGCTCGGTTTCGGTGCTGCCCGCCATCGCGCCGGTGGAATGCGCTCCGGCGCTGATCGCGGTCTGCACCGCATCGAAATAGCCGGTGCCGACGAAGGCCTGATGTTTGGTAGCCCTATAGCCGAGGCTTTCCTGCCCGAATTCGCGTTGCTGCAATTGCGAGTAGCCGAGCATGCCGTCGGCACGATAGGCCGACGCGAGCTCGAACATCGACAAATTCAGCGCATGCCACCCGGCCAGCGTGATGAACTGGAAGCGATAGCCCAAGGCGGCCAGTTCTTCGCGCCAGTCCTTCATCGCCGCGGCGTCGAGCTTGGCTTGCCAGTTGAACGATGGCGAGCAGTTATAGGCGAGCAACTTGCCGGGGAATTTTGCATGAATGGCGGCGGCGAAGCGCCGAGCTTCGCCCATATCGGGTTTGGATGTCTCGCACCACAAGAGGTCGGCATACGGGGCGTAGGACAATCCTCGATCGATCGCCTGTTCGATCCCCGCTTTGACGTAGAAGAAGCCTTCGCTCGATCGTTGGCCGGTGAGGAAGCGCCCGTCGCGCGGATCATGATCGGACAGAAGCAGATCCGCGGCATCGGCGTCGGTGCGGGCGATGATGACCGTGGGCACGCCGAGCACGTCCGCGGCCAGTCGCGCCGCCACCAGCTTGTTGATGGCCTCGCCGGTCGAGACCAAGACCTTGCCGCCAAGGTGCCCGCACTTTTTGGCGGACGACAGCTGGTCTTCGAAATGCACGGCGGCAGCGCCGGCGCGAATCAACGCCTTGGTCAGTTCGAACGCATTCAAATTGCCGCCAAATCCCGCTTCCGCGTCGGCGACGATCGGCACCAGCCAGTCGATGTCGGACTTGCCGTCCATGTGATGAATTTGGTCCGTGCGCAGCAGCGCGTTGTTGATGCGCTCGACCATTTTCGGCACCGAATCGACCGGATACAGACTCTGGTCCGGGTACACTTCTCCGGCGGTGTTGGCATCGCCGGCCACTTGCCAACCCGAGCAGTAAATCGCCTTCAGGCCCGCCTGCACGGTTTGAATTGCCTGATTCCCGGTCATGCATCCCAAGCCCGCGATCACGGATTCGCTGTGCAGTTGGCGCCAGAATTTTTCCGCGCCCATCCGTGCCAGCGAGTATTCGATATGCACGGAGCCGCGCAGGCGGGCCACGTCGCCGGTGCTGTAGGGGCGCTGAATGCCTGACCAACGCTCGGTCGTTTTGTCGCTCACGTCAATTCTCCTTGGATGCAAAAAAGGGTGCGAACTTGCGTCGCGGGATGCCGGCAGCTTAAAGTACGAGAAGCGCAGATTTACACATTAGAAATTTGACAGTGTGAATTTCACAAGGTGCGGCATGGCGGGACTGATCCGGCAAGGGCATTTTCTCGGCACCAAGCTGCGCTCCTTGCGCAAGCGCAATGGCCTCACCTTGGACGAGCTGTCCGCGCGCTGCGTGCAAATCGACGCCGCGACCGCTCCCTCGGTCTCCTACCTCAGCATGGTGGAAACGGGCAAGCGCATGCCCTCGACCGACATGCTGGAGATGCTGGCCGGCATCTTCAGCAAGGACGCGCGTTGGTTTCTGGACGAAAACACCGAAGTCGAAGCCGCTCCGGCCGCGCGCGAACGCGGCGGCTTGGAAGCCATGCCCTTGGAGCCGGCATTTCTTTTCTCGCACGAGCTGCTGCAGAACGCACTGCCGGAGCTGCTGTCGCAAACCGGCACCACCGGACGGCAGTTCGCCCAACTGTTGATTCGCGTCTGGCAGGAAACTCACAACAACAATTTTCCCGATATCGAGCGTGCGGCCGAGGAGTGCGGCAAACGCCAGATGCCCCTTGACCTCGATGCCGTCATGGCGATCTGCAAGCGCCATGGGCTCGATGTGCAATGGTTCGACGGCGATGCCCGTAAGCCGAGCGGAGCGCTGGTGCGGTCTCAATTCGAGGCACCCGGGACCGTGCTGATCAACAAGCGCCTGCGCAATCAAGAGGAACGGCTGAAGTTCGAACTTGCGTTTTTCGTGGGACACAAGATTCTGCACAATGGCGACGGCGCCATTTCGCCCCACAGCGCGATTCAGTCCGCGGACGGCGAATCGTCCGGTTCCACGGGCGGCATGGGTGCTCAGGATGTGCTCTATGCGTGGCGAGATTTCGAATGCAGTTTCTTTGCGGGGGCGCTGCTCTGCCCGCGCATTCCGTTTCGCCGCTTCTTGATCCGCGAGGCGCACAGCGTCGCCGCCCACCGCAAGCTCGGGGTGACGCCTGCGTTGGTCATGCGCCGCATGACCGCGGTGTCGCCGTACCGGCATTGGCATTTCTTCGACGCGTATGCGCCGGGCTACCTTCGCGCGGTGTATCGCGGTAACGGCATCCCATTGCCCTGGGGCAATATGAGTCTCGTATCCGATCCATGTCCGCGCTGGGCGGTGTTTCGTTTGCTGCACGCGACTCCGGCAGCGCCCCCGATGCAGAAGCCGAAGTCGCAAATTTCGGTGATGCAGGATGGAAAACGCGCGCGGCTGTACTGCTGCCATTCGCTGGTTACCCGCGACGCGCTCGACGAAATGCACGTGCTATCCGTGGGTGTCGATCTGTTGCCGGCGCTCGATGCGCAGGGTTTCGACGGCGAGGAGATCGTGGCCGCCGTAGCCGCAGCTTGCCGGCTCGGCGGCGGCGACGGCGAGATTCCGCAGCACGCCGCCACCGCGATTCGCGCCGCATCGCAGGTGCTCAATATCGCATGGCTCGCCGATGCGCTCGAATCGCCCGCAAGCGTGATCTGCCCGCGCAGCGGCGCCTGCCCGCGTCCTCAAGGCTGCGTGGCCCGCGCCGGCTAGGCGCCCCCGGTTAGGCGCCCCTGGCTAGGCGCCCCCGGCTAGGCCGCGATAGTGGATATTGCGCGGCAGCAAGCGGACGTAGTTCCTTCACTTTCCCTATGGCGGACCGATATCTTCATCTGGACTATGCACACGTTGAAACGCCTTTTTGGACGGGTTGACGGCCCGCTGCTGCACGGCGTGCTGGCGGGATGCGTCATCATGGTCATTTCTTCCCTGGGGCTGTTTTATCTGTGGCATTCGGCTCGGGACGCACAGCTTGACGCCGTGCGCACGGAACTGAAGCAGCTGGCCCGTGTTGCGGCGACGCTCGTCGACGGTGACCAGCACCAACTGCTCAAGTCGCAGGCGCAAGCCGGCAGTCCGGAGCACTTGGGCTTGCTGGCGCCACTCGTCAGATTTCACAAAGCCACTTCCGACATCATCTACGTCTACACCGCCATTTTGGACAAGGGCCGGATCTACTACGTCCTGGGCACGGACTATCTGTATCACGTCGACTACGATACGGAATCGCCCGACCCGATCATGTCGCCGCACGACACCTGGGATCCGACGCTGCGCCGCGCACTCGAGCAGCATGAGGTCGCGGTCAACGAGGAACCGGTACACGAGGCGGTACGCAGCTACATGAGTGCCTACGCGCCTTTCTTCGACTCGCGCGGCCGCTTCGTGGGAGTGATCGGCGTCGACATGTGGGTGAGGGATTTCGACGCGCGCATCGCCGCGATCCGCCGCGCCGGCACCGGCGCCTTTGCCGCCGTCGCCATGCTGTCGTTGCTCGCGGGCTTTGTGGTCTATCGTCTCAGCTGCACGGCCTCGCGCGTGCGGCGCCGCGATCAGATCATTCAAGCGCGGCTCGCGGAGGCGAAACAGCAAGCCGAGGTGCAGGCGCAGCGCGCCGAATCGGCATCGAGAGCCAAGAGCGATTTTCTCGCCATGATGAGTCACGAGATTCGCACACCCATGAACGGCGTGCTGGGCTTCGCCAATCTGCTGCTCGAAACGCCGCTCAACTCGGAGCAGCGCGAGTTCGCGGTGTCGGTGCAGCGCTCCGGCTCGGCTTTGCTCGCCATCATCAACGACGTGCTCGACTACTCGAAGATCGAAGCCGGCCGAATGACCGTGGAGCAAGTCGAATGCGATTTGCGCGCCGTGTGCGATGAGGTCCGGGAGATTCTGCAGCCGGCGGTCGCCGAACGGGGACTGCGCATGAGCCTGTCCTACGACCCGACGTTGCCGAGAGCAATCCTGGGAGACCCGGTCCGCATCCGGCAAGTCGTGCTCAACTTGGCGAGCAACGCCGTCAAATTCACGGAACGCGGTCTGATCCGCATCGAGGTATCACGCCTCGACGCAAACAAGGTCAAACTCAGCATCGTCGACAGCGGCATCGGGATATCCGAGGAGCAGTTGGACCGGATGTTCCTACGTTTCACACAGGCTGATTCCTCGACGACTCGCCGCTACGGCGGCACGGGACTCGGCCTCGCCATCAGCAAGACCCTGGTTGAGCTCATGGGCGGTACGATCGGCGTGTCCAGTCAACCCGGAAGCGGCTCGACATTCTGGTTCACCCTGCCGCTGCGTGTCGCTCCGCAAACGCGGACTGAAAGCGTGACGCCGACGCCTGCTGCAGGAACGGTCGAACTTCCCGCCGTGGTGCCCACCCTCGGGGCGGTGAAGCGCCGCATGGGCCGCGTGCTCCTGGTCGAAGACAATTTCGTCAATCAACGGGTGGCCGTCTATATGTTGACCAAACTGGGGGCAGAGGTCGATGTGGCACAGCACGGGCGCGAGGCCATCGACATGCTGAGCAGATCCAGCTACGAACTCGTCCTCATGGACTGTCAGATGCCGGAAATGGACGGGTTCGAAGCGACGCGCATCATTCGCGACCGCACCTCGCCCGTTCTCGATCATGAGATTCCGGTAATAGCAATGACCGCAAATGCGTTTCCCGAGGACCGCGCTCGAGCGCTCGCGTGCGGCATGAACGACTTCCTGGCCAAGCCGGTCGATCGTGCGGTTCTGGCGGAAATGATTGAGAAGTGGTTGGATCGGGACGCGACCGAGGAGCCGCGCGCCGCAACCGGCTAGCGGCGGGCAGCTTCAGGAGGCGCCGCCCGCATTCAATTCACTCGTGGCCGATTGAACGTAGTTTTGTAGTCCCATCTTGTCGATGAGCCCGAGCTGCTCTTCGATGAAGTCGATATGCTCCTCTTCGCTCTTCTGGATGTGCACCAGGAGCTCGCGAGTCACGAAATCCCTCACCGATTCGCAGTGCGCTATGGCGGCGTCGTACAAAGGATGCGCGGCCATCTCGCGCTTCAGATCGCACAGCAAAATCTCTTTTACGTCCTCGCCGATGAACAGCTTGCCGAGATCTTGCAGGTTCGGAAGTCCTTCGAGGAAAAGAATGCGTTTGATCAAACGGTCCGCATGTTTCATTTCATCGATCGATTCATCGTACTCGATCTTGCCGAGGCGTTTCATTCCCCAGTTGTCGAGCATGCGAGCATGCAGAAAATATTGATTGACGGAGGTCAGTTCGTTCTTGAGCGCCTGGTTCAGGAACTCCAAAACTTTCGCGTCGCCCTTCACGCTGGCCCCCCCAGGGTTACCCAAGCGCCGCGGATGGGCCGTACGACTTGAGGTATGCGGATAAGGTTGCCTTGGCTTCGGGGACGCATTTGCCGCAGCAAGTCCCGAGCCCAAGTTCGCGTGTAAGATCACGCAAATTCTCGGCGCCGTTCCCCACGGCGGACTTGATATGGCGGTCGGAAACCGCTTTGCAGACGCAAATGATCATCCCCTATGCTAAACGCGAATGAGAATGATTGTCAATACCATCCACATTTAACCTAATGTAAATCTGCCCCGGGCATTCTTGTGGTGAAATAGCCGGGGGAGATGGCATAGCCATGGAGATAGGGGTGAAGAAAATCGCTACGCGAACGGGCTGCAGCATCGTCGGTGCCTTGCTCTTGCTCAGTGCATGCGGCAAGTCGGGCGGCGGCCAACCCCCGCCACCGCCGCAAGTCAGCGTGGCTAAGGTGCTGGAGAAGCGCGTCAAGGACTGGGATGAGTTCACGGGGCGGCTGCAGGCTGTGGAGACCGTGGAGATCCGGCCGCGCGTGTCGGGCTACATCGACAAGGTCGCCTTCGTTGAGGGAAGCCAGGTCAAGCGCGGCGACCTCTTGTTCGTCATCGATCCTCGGCCCTACCAGGCGGAATACGACCGGGCCGCCGCCGATGTCAAGCGCTACAAGACCGCGCTCGAACTGGCGCGCATCGAATTGGTTCGTGTGCAGCGCCTCAAGGACAGCGGCGCGGTATCCGAAGAGGAGTTGGACGAGCGCAAGAGTACGGTGGCACAGGCCGACGCCAACGTGGCGGCTGCGGAGGCAGCGCTCGAGACGGCATCTCTCAATCTGAGTTTCACGCGGGTCGCGAGCCCGGTCAACGGGCGGGTCAGCCGCGCGGAAGTCACGCGCGGCAATCTGGTCACGGGCGGAAGCAACGGCGGTACCTTGCTCTCGTCCGTGGTGTCGATGGACCCCATGTACCTGTATTTCGACGCCGATGAACAAAGCTACCTTCGCTACTCGCAGATAGCGCATTCGGCCGCGAGCGGCACGAATGACGAGCAAAAACCGGTACAGGTCGGACTTGCCAACGAAGAGGGCTTCCCGCACGCCGGCACACTCGATTTCGTCGACAATCAACTCAATCCGCAAACCGGTACGATCCGCGCTCGCGCCGTGCTGCAGAACAAAGACGGCCGGTTCACGCCGGGGTTGTTCGCGCGCGTGCAATTGCTGGTGAGCGGCGAGTACTCGGCGATCTTGATCGAGGACCGCGGGGTCAATACCGACCAGAATCAAAAATACGTGCTGCTGCTCAGCGCGAACAATCAGATCGAATATCGCAAAGTGAAACTTGGCCGCGTGATCGAGGGTCTGCGCATCGTGCGCGAGGGTTTGAATCCGGGTGATGCGATCGTAGTGAACGGCGCGCAGCGCGTGCATCCCGGGGTCACGGTCACGCCGCAATGGGTGGTAATGGGCGCTGACAGCGCCGCAGCCACCGCGTCGGCGTCGAAGTAGGCGCGCACAGCAATGAATATCTCCTCGTTCTTCATTGAGCGGCCGATATTCGCGACGGTGCTCGCCATCCTGATCACCGTGGCGGGACTTCTTGCCATGCCGACGCTGCCGATCAGCGAATACCCGGAAATCGTGCCGCCCACCGTGGTGGTCAGCGGCCAGTACCCCGGTGCGTCGCCCAAGACGATCGCGGAGACCGTCATCACGCCGCTCGAGCAGCAGATCAACGGCGTCGAGAACGCGATCTACACGAATTCGACGGCGACGCCCGACGGCACCTTCTCGATCACCGTGACGTTCAAACTCGGCACGGATCTCGACATTGCGCAGGTGCAGACCCAGAACCGCGTCGCGCAGGCGGAAACGCGGCTGCCGGATGTCGTGCGCCAAATCGGCTTGGTGACTCAGAAGCGCTCGCCGGATTTGACGATGGTGGTGTTCCTGCGTTCGATCGACGGGCGGTACGATTCGCTGTACCTGCGCAACTACGCGGTCATTCAAATCAAAGATGTCCTGGCGCGCCTGCGGGGCATGGGCGATGTGCGCGTGTTCGGTTCGGGCGACTACGCCATGCGATTGTGGCTGGATCCGGGCAAGATCGCGGCGCGCTCAATAGACGTCGACGAAGTGCTGGCGGCGGTGCGCGAACAAAACGTGCAGGTGGCGGCGGGCCAAATCGGCGGCGAACCGGCGCTTCCCGGAACCCAATTCCAGTACATCGTCAATGCCCAGGGCCGGCTCCAGACTGAACAGGAGTTCGGCAGCATCGTCGTGAAGACCGGCGCGAACGGCGAGACGACGTACTTGCGCGACATCGCGCGGCTCGAACTCGGCCCGGACAATTACGCGCTGCGCAGCATGCTCGACGGCGGCCCGGCGGTGGCGATTCCGGTGTTCCAGTTGCCGGGCGCCAATGCGCTGCAGCTGTCCGATGCCGTGCGCGCCACCATGAAAGAGCTCTCGAAGAACTTCCCGCAAGGCGTCAGCTACGAAATCGACTACGACCCCACGGTGTTCGTGCGCAGTTCCATCGAGGCGGTGGTGCACACCCTGTTCGAAGCGGTAATGCTGGTGGTGCTGGTGGTCGTGGTTTTCCTGCAGACTTGGCGCGCGAGCGTCATTCCGCTGGTCGCGGTGCCGGTGGCTATCGTCGGTACGCTTGCGGCGTTGCTGCTCGCGGGGTTTTCGATCAATTCTCTGACCTTGTTCGGCTTGGTGCTCGCCACGGGCATCGTCGTCGACGATGCCATCGTGGTCGTCGAGAACATCGAACGCAAGATCGAGCAAGGCTTGAATCCGCGCGCCGCGGCGCATTCGGCCATGGGCGAGGTGACTCGGCCCATTATCTCCATCGCGCTGGTGCTGTGCGCCGTATTCATTCCGGTCGCGTTCGTGAGCGGGCTCACGGGCCAGTTCTACCGGCAATTCGGCATCACGATTGCGTCAAGCACGATCATTTCCACGTTCAATTCCCTGACCCTGTCTCCGGCGCTGGCTGCGCTGTTGCTCAAGCCGAAGAATGCGCAGCCCGATGCATTCCAGCGCGGGATCAATCGCATCCTGGGCCGCTTCTTCGCGCTCTTCAATAGGGTCTTCGAGAGCGCTTCGCAGCGCTACGGTCAGGGCGTGCGGCGCATTACGGCCATCCGTGCGGTGGTGCTCGGCGTGTTCGTGCTGCTCTTGTTCCTGACATGGGGCATATTTCAAATCGTGCCCGGCGGATTCATTCCCGCCCAGGACAAGCAGTATCTGATCGGCATCGTGCAATTGCCGGACGCAGCCTCGCTCGACCGTACCGAAAAGGTGGTGCGGCAAATGTCGCAGATAGCCAAGGAAACCCCCGGGGTCGAGCATGCCATTGGCTTCTCCGGTCTCTCCGTGCAGGGGTTCGTCAATCTGAGCAACGCGGCGGTGCTGTTCTTCCCGCTCAAGTCCTTTGACGAGCGCAAGACGAAGGAATTGTCGGCCGGCGCAATCGCCGGAATGCTCAACAAGAAATTCAGCGCGATTCAAGACGGCGTGATATTCGCCGTGCCGCCGCCGCCCGTGCAGGGACTGGGCACCACCGGCGGATTCAAGCTCTTCCTGCAGGATCGGGCTGCGCATGGGTACGACGAACTGGCGCGGGTCACGGCCGAAGTTCTGAGCAAGGCGAGGCAGCAGCACGAACTCAATCCCTATGCCACCTACTCGACGTTTCAGAACAGCGTGCCGCAGTTGTACGCGGATGTTGATCGAGTCAAGGCCAAGGACCAAGGGGTGCCGCTGTCGAATGTGTTCGATACCCTGCAGGCGTATTTGGGCTCCGTTTATGTCAATGATTTCAACCGATTCGGTAGAACTTATCGAGTATATGCTCAGGCGGAGCCGCAATTCCGCAATCAGCCCGAGGACATCGCCAACCTGAAAATGCGAAACCTTCGGGGCGACATGGTGCCGATGGGGGCGGTAGCCGACGTGCGCTTCGAAGCGGGTCCGGACCGCGTCTCGCACTACAACGTATACCTGGCGTCGGACATCAACGGCCAAGGCTCTCCCGGCACCTCATCCGGCCAAGCCTCGGCAGCCATGGAACGCGTGCTGCGCGACACTCTGCCGACCGGGTTCGGCTACGAATGGACCGACCTGACGTTCCAGCAGAAGTCGGCGGGAAACACGGCGATTTTCGTATTCCCCATCTGCGTCATGCTGGTGTTCTTGATCCTCTCGGCGCAGTACGAAAGCTGGGCGTTGCCGCTCGCCGTGATTCTCATCGTACCCATGTGCCTGTTGTTTGCGATGTCGGGCGTGTGGCTCAAGGGTTCGGACAACAACGTGCTGACCCAGATTGGATTCATCGTGCTGGTCGGACTCGCGTGCAAGAACGCGATCCTGATCGTGGAGTTTGCGCGCGAGCGCGTCGATCACGGCATGATGCCGGTCGACGCGGCGATCGAAGCCTGCCGACTGCGCCTGCGGCCCATTCTCATGACTTCGTTCGCGTTCATCATGGGGGTGATTCCTCTCGTGACTGCGAGCGGCGCGGGCAGCGAAATGCGCGAAGCGATCGGTATCGCCGTATTCTCCGGCATGCTGGGCGTGACCTTCTTCGGCTTGTTCTTGACTCCGGTATTCTTCGTGACCATCGAGTCATGGCTCGAGAAGCGCAGGAACGTGGTCCCCGGCGTGGCGCCGTCGCCCGCCGGCGAAGAGGAACGCGGCCGTGCGTAGCGCGGCCTCGAGAGGCCTCGTAGGCAGCCTCGCGGTAGTCGCTGTGCTCGCAGGCTGCGCGGTGGGGCGCAACTACCATCGTCCGGAGACTCCGGTCGGCCCGCGCTTCGCGAACGCCGGCGAGCCTGGTCTGACGGAAGGGGATACGGTCGAGCGCTATTGGACTACGTTTGCCGACCCCCTGCTCAACAGCCTGGTCGAGGATGCGCTCGCCCACAACAAGGACTTGGGCGCGGCCGCGGCGAATTTGCGGGCAGCACGCGCCGCGCGGCGGTTGGCAGGATTCGATCAGTACCCGACCGTCACCTTGGCAGGCAGCTACACCCACAACCTGGATGCTCAGCAGGAGCTGCCGGGCGTCGACCAGCACGACCGGGAGTTCGATACCGCGCAGGGCGCATTCGACGGGTTGTGGGAGCTCGATCTGTTCGGCCGCGTCCGGCGCAATGTCGAGGCGGCCCGCGCCGACGTAGGCGCAAGCGAGGCGACTCTGAACGACGCGCGAGTCAGCGTCATTGCCGAGGCCGCACGCGATTATTTCATTCTTCGCGGCCTGCAAGACCAGCTCGCGCTCACCGAACGCAACGCCGACAACCAGCTGAGCTCGCTCAAGCTCACCCGCACACGTCTGGAGGCGGGCAGGGGCAACGAGCTGGATACCGCGCGCGCCGAGGCTCAGTGGCAGACCACATTGGCATCCATTCCGACTTTGCAGGCATCGATTGCAACGACCGTCTATCGATTGAGCGTGCTGACCGGGCGGCAGCCGACCGCGCTCGGCGAAAGGCTGTCGCCGCAAGCGCCGAGCCCCGCGTTGCCCCCCTTGAATGCGATCGGCACACCGGAACAGATGCTGCGGCGCCGACCCGATGTCCGCATCGCGGAGCGCCGGCTCGCGGGCGCGACGGCGCGTATCGGCGTCGCAATGGGCGACTTGTTTCCAAAGGTCACGATCGTCGGCGAAGTGGGATACCTGGCGCCCACCTTCGGGGACTTCGGACAGAGCGGGGCGCGGTTCTTCTCGGTCGGGCCGAGCATTTCATGGGCAGCGCTCGATCTTGGCCGGGTGCGTGCGCGAATCAGTTCGGCTACGGCGCAGACCGACGCGGCTCTGGCCGGCTATGAAGGGGCGGTGTTGAACGCACTCGAAGACGCGGAAGGGACGATGATCACTTATGGTCGCTCCCAGTCTCGACGCGCGGCGCTGCAAGTCGCGGCAGAGGCGAGCGACAAGGCCGCCGACTTGGCTCACAGGCGTTTCGAAGGCGGACTGATCGATTTTCTCGAGGTGCTCGATGCGGAGCGCACGGCGCTGAGCGCGGAGTTGTTGCTGTCGCAGAGCCGCACCGATGCCGCAACGTCCTTGATCGCAGTGTACAAGGCGCTCGGCGCCGGCTGGGCGCAGCGCTGAAGGGCACAGCGCGGAAGACGAGCTGCTTTCGGCGCCTCCGGGCAGGCATAATGCCGGGCTTCGGGTCGCGACGAGAGCGTTTGCCATGAAGATCTTTTCTTGGAATGTCAACGGCATTCGAGCTGTGCTCAAAAAAGGGACGTTCCTTTCGTTTCTCGAAGACCATCGACCCGATATCCTCTGTTTACAGGAGACCAAGGCCGAGCGCGGACAGTTCGAGATCGATTTGCCCGACTATCGCGAGTACTGGAATTCCGCGGTGAAAAAGGGCTACTCCGGGAC
>DATMNF010000046.1:0-17975 GCA_035569355.1 Steroidobacteraceae bacterium | reverse complement strand
CTTGAGCCAAAACACGGAATGCGTCAGATCCCTGAGCGGGGTCATGCACAAGGTGATCATCAGGAAGTTGAGCGTCCACCGGCCGCACGTATGCAGCATGACCTTGACGGGGTCCGCGCCCAAGGACACGCCGCGAACGTGCAAAACACCGGCTGCGTTCAGCGCCCCGACCGCGAGGTGCAGCGCAGGGATCAGGCATGCCAGAAACACCATCGGTTTCAGGACCCAACGGATCTGCCACATCAAAAGTATTTCCGCAGATCCATTCCCGTATAGAGACTCGCCACCTGGTCGCCGTAGCCGTTGAACGGCAGGGTAGGCTGCCGGTGACCGAATGCGCTCGCGCCAATGTGACGTTCGGAGGCCTGACTCCATCGCGGATGGTCCACGGCGGGATTGACGTTCGCAAAGAAGCCGTACTCGTTGGCGGCCGAACCCGCCCATGTGGTACGCGGTGCGCGCTCGGTGAATTTGATGCTGACGATCGATTTGATGCCCTTGAAGCCGTATTTCCAAGGTACGATCAACCGCAGCGGTGCGCCGTTCTGATTCGGCAACACCCGGCCGTAGAGCCCGACCGCCATGAGGGTCAAGGGATGCATCGCCTCATCCATGCGCAGCCCCTCCACATACGGCCATTCGAGCACGCCGATGCGCTGACCGGGCATTTGTTTCGGATCGTACAAGGTCTTGAATTCCACAAATTTTGCCTTGGACGTCGGCTTGAAACGCTTGAGCAAATCACCCAAGGGGAACCCGACCCACGGCACCACCATCGACCAGGCTTCCACGCAGCGCAAGCGATATATCCGCTCTTCCAGGGGATGCGGCTTGAGAATGTCCTCCAGGGTGAAGGTTCCGGTGACTTCGGCCTCACCGCCGACCGCGACGCTCCAGGGCGATGTGCGAAATTTCTGTGCGTTCTCCGACGGGTCGGATTTGTCGGTGCCGAATTCGTAGAAATTATTGTAGGTCGTGATGTCTTGATAGGAATTCGGCGGCTCCGTCGTGCTGAACGCCGCATTCTTCACATAGGTCAGAGCGGCCGGCGACTGGCCGAACGCGGCGGGGACGAACCCACCGATACCGTGGACGGCCGCAAGCCCAAGACCGCCGGCGATCAGGGCGCGCCGCGACAGGTACTGTTCGTACGGCGTTATGTCGGACGGCGCGATCTTGGAATGTGCTGGTCTCATGCGCATGGCTCTCTCTTCGGTATGCAACTATCCGCTTAATAGACCGGACGAGGCGGGCCTTTGTTTCGATTGCGGCAGTTTAAGTCCAATTCGAGGTCGGAATCCCCCATTGCGAGGCCAGAGCGCGGGCGGCGGCATTGCCGTTCACCAACAGGGCGCGATCGGCGCACCGCATGTGATCCAAATCCGCGGCGCTGTTGCCATACGCCACGAACGGCAGATCTGGATATTGAGTGCGCAGCCACGCCAGGCAACGCACCTTTTCGGCGCCGCGGCGATTCGCGGTTCTCAGATCGCCGATCAGCCGGTCCCCCTGCCATTCGATTTCCGTGCACAGTGTCCGTTCGAAGCCGAGCGCCCGTCCGATGCGTGGCACGTATAAGTCCGGGCTTGCCGACAGCAACACCAGATGGTCGCCCGCGGCGCGATGCGCCTGGAGGGCGGCGAGGGCCGCCGGCCTCAAACGGCGGCGCGGCTGCAGCGAGTCCACGAACGAGTCTGCGCAGGGGTCGATGACGGCGCGGGTGGCCCCGCCCATCACCATGCGGATCACGCGGGATTTGAGAAGGCCGCGATCGCGATGAACCAGGTAACCGAGCAACGCGAAGGGCAGGCGCCAGAGCCCGAACGCACGCCGCGGGTGGCGGCGCAGAAAACTCTGCAGAAACAGAGCGAGTGTGTCGTGCCAGGTCAGGGTGCCGTCGAGATCGAATACGGCGACCCAGCGGCGCGCGGGGGTGGTCCTTTGAGTCTGCATAAATATTATAAATTACAATATATTAGACGGTAACTCTCGAATGTAAATTACTACTGCCTCGCCATAGTTGACCACGATTCCGTCACCGCGGCGGCACTCGGCACCCCGACACTCGAAGCCAACCCGGGAGGTCCGCATGTCGAGTTTGAATCGAATTAACCCAGTGCTCGGGCACAGAACGCCTGCAGTTTCTGCCTTTCGCACAGTTCACCGGGGTGCATCTGACATCCCCCTGGCCGAACCTATCCGCAGTTCTGGGCGGATGATTGCGTCAGCGCGGTCCAATTGACGAATTCCGCCTTCGGCGTGGATTTCTATCAGCCGGTGGATGCGTATCAGCGCGACTATCGGGCCATTCACTACGCCGTGCTGTTCATTGCGCTCACTTTCATGGCGCTGTTCCTGTGGGAGCACACGTTGGGCGCTTCGGTTCACTCGATGCAGTATGCAATGCTCGGCGCGGCATTGTCGGTCTTCTACCTGGTGTTGACGGCCCTCAGCGAGCATCTGAATTTCGCCGGATCGTATGCACTGGCGGCCTCGGCGATGACGCTCTTGCTGGCGGTGTATTTCAGCGGCGTACTGAAGTCCCGTGCGGGGGGATTGGCGACCGGCGCTCTGGCCGGCGTTTGCTACTCCTTGCTGTATCTGCTCGTTCTTTCGCAGGACTATGCGTTGCTGTTCGGCGCACTTGCGATATTCTTGCTGTTGGCGACCACCATGATAGGTACGCGAAGGCTCGACTGGCAGCGGGTCGCCGAGTCTCGAAAGCGCTGAGCGCGCGTAGGACGCAACCTACAGGCCGTCACGTCGGGCACCGCTGGGCTGCCGCACACGCGCGTGTCAGATTCACGCGCCGGCATTCGGATGCGAAAGTAGGTGATATTCCCGATGTTGATACGACTTGGCTATGAGCTAGCCTACGCATTCCCTCAAGCCACGCCGATGATCTTGGTTCTCAACGTGCATTACAGCCGGACATCGGATTTTGTCCGCCCGGACACCATCCTCACGGAACCGGGCGTGCCGCTCCATATGTATCGCGATGGATTCGGCAACTGGTGCACCCGGGCGGTCGCACCCGCGGGAAAGTTTCGTATCACCACGGATGCCTTGATCCAGGACTCAGGCGTCGTCGAGCCGAGCTTTCCCAACGCATTCGAGCACACGGTCGAGTCGCTGCCGGACGAGACCTTGGAGTTTCTGCTTCCCAGCCGCTATTGCGAGACCGAACTCTTGGCGCCATTCGCCTGGAGTCAATTCGGGACAATGATGCCGGGCTGGAACAGGGTCCAGGCAATTTGCGATTTCGTGCATCAGCACATCGCATTCGACTATCAATCTGCGCGCCCCACCAAGACCGCATGGGAAACTTATAGTGAACGCAGGGGTGTGTGCCGAGATTACGCGCATCTTGCCATCGCGTTGTGCCGATCTCTGAATATCCCCGCTCGTTATTGCACCGGCTATCTCGGCGACATCGGCGTTCCGCCCATGAACGCACCCATGGACTTCGCCGGGTGGTTCGAGGCCTATATCGGAGGCGGATGGTGCGCCTTCGATCCCCGCAACAATCAACGCCGGATCGGCCGCGTGCTGATAGCGCATGGGCGCGACGCGGCGGACGTTGCCATCTGCATGACGTTCGGTCCGAACGTTTTGGAGCGCTTTCGGGTGTGGACCGACGAAGTGAAGGCGGCCGCCGCTTAAGGCCCCCCGGCCGCTTGGGCCGCTCGCACGGAGAGCCGTTTTCCCTCCATTGGAATGATTTCTGGCCATCCGGGAGCCAGAACCCACTAGAATTGCCCGATCCGGCGGCATGCCGGTTGGTAACGAGACTATATATGACTGACAAAGGCGAATGGGCGGGGCTGCGTGCGGCCTGGATATTGAGCGTGTGCCTCGGTGCGAGCGCAACCGCTTCCGGGGCCGCAGCGCAGGACGGACCGGTGGCGGCGGCGGGTTTCACTCATGTGAAATCACTCAGTGGCATCGACGAGTATCGCCTCGACAGCAACGGCCTCACCGTGCTCCTGGTGCCCAACCACTCGGCGCCCGTGGTGACCTTTCAAGTGACCTATCAGGTCGGCTCGCGCAACGAGGTGACGGGCACCACCGGGGCGACGCACATCCTCGAGCACATGATGTTCAAGGGCAGCGAAAACTTCAATGATCCGAAGGGCAACAGCGTCAAGCAGTTTCTCGAGCACGTCGGCGGTCAGTTCAACGCCACCACGTCGTTCGACCGCACCAATTACTTCGCGACCATCGGGCGCGAAAGCGTGGAGGGGTACATCGCGATAGAAGCCGACCGCATGCGCCACCTGTGGCTGCATGAGGCCGATCGGCAGTCGGAAATGACGGTCGTGCGCAATGAGTACGAACGCGGCAAGAACGACCCGGACAACGTGCTCATGGAGGAAGTGACGGCGGCCGCTTACGAGGCGCTGCCGTACCACCACCCGACGATCGGCTGGAAGAGCGACATCGAACATGTCCCCATCGGCAAGCTGCGCGAATTCTACGACACGTTCTATTGGCCCAATAACGCGACGGTAACCGTGATCGGCGATATTGAAGCCGCGTCCACCTTGAGCCTGGTCAAGAAATACTATGGGGTTTATTCTCATTCTCCGGCACCCATTCCGACGATCTACACGGAGGAGCCGGCGCAAAGCGGCGAACGGCGCATCACCGTCAAGCGGCCGGGCGAGCTCGGGACCGTCATCGTTGCCCACAAGGTGCCGAACGGCAGGGATCCCGATCTGGCGGCCCTCGAAATGCTCGATGCCATCTTGAGCTCGGGCAAGAACGCGCGGCTCTATCGATCTCTCGTCGATCAGGGGCTGGCGCTGAACGCAGGCGCCGGCACCGATCCGCATCACGACCTGTCGCTGCACACCATGTATGCGGTTCTCGCGCCCGGAGCAACGCATGCCCAAGTCGAGAAGGCGCTGGTGGCGGAAATCGCGAAGATCAAGACCGATGGAGTGACCGCCGCCGAAGTGGCGCGGGTGAAGCAACAGTACATTGCCGCCGATGCGTACAAGCGCGATGGAACTGCCGCGATCGCCGGAGAGATCAACGAGTGGATCGGCGTCGGCGATTGGACTCTGTACGTGACCTTCCCGGAGAAGGTTCAACTCGTGACTCCCGCGGACGTGCAACGTGTCGCCAAGGAGTATTTCAAAGAAGATCAGAGCACGACGGGCTGGTTCATTGCGGTGCCGCCGGCTGCGGAGAAGGGCTCGTGATGCGACACCACGTATTGACTGCTTTGTTCCTGGTGAGCGGCGCCTCGTCGGCGAACGTCGCACAGGCGAACGTGGCTGAGCAGAGCCACCGCGGGCAGGTTGCCGGAATCGATTTGATCACCTATCGCACCGACGTGAAGGATGTGGTCGTGATCCTGGGGGCGCTGCCCGCAGGCGATGCCATGGCCGAGCCGGGCAATATCGCGATTCCTACGCTCACGGGCATGATGCTCGACCGCGGTACGAAAGCTCTCGACAAGTTCGCGATCGCCGAACAGCTGGATAACGTCGGAGCGGAAATCTCTTTCAGCGTGGGCACGCAAACATTGGAGGTCCGTGCGAAGTGCCTCAAGAAGGACCTGCCGCTCGTGATCGGCCTGATCGCCGCCGAGCTGCGCACGCCGGCCCTGCAACCGGCGGAGTTCAACAAGGCGAGGCAGCAATTCATCGGCGCCTTGGAAGCCTCGGCGCAGAATACCGAAGCGCGCGCGCATGAGGCATTCGGCCGTGCGGTGTTTACCCCCGGTCATCCGAACTACCCGCATACGGTCGGCGACTACGAGGCAGCGGCGAAATCCGCAACCCTCGAAGATCTCAGGGCATTTCACGCGAAATACTACGGTCCGGCTCATATGACCTTGGTCGTTGTGGGCGATGTGGACGCGCCCGAAACTCAAGCGGAGGTCGGTAAGGTCTTTGCCGGCTGGAGCGGCGGACAGGATTTCGTTCGGCCGGCAATGCCTGCCGTCCTGAAGGCGGCGCGCGAAGTTTCGGTACCGCTGGCCGACAAGCCCAGCGTGTCGGTGATCATCGGGCAACCGACGGGACTGCGCTACAAGGACCCCGACGCATTGGCTCTGCACGTAGGCACGGCGATTCTGGGAAGCGGCTTCACGGGACGGTTGATGGGCATCGTGCGCGACAAGGAAGGCCTGACTTACAACATTTCGGCCGCGGTCGCCGAAGACAGCATCGTCGACGGCAGCTGGGACGTCTCGGCGAGCTTCGCGCCCTCGCTCCTGGACAGGGGGTTCGCGTCGACGCGGCGCGAACTCCTCAGGTGGTGGAAGGACGGCGTGACCGACCAGGAATTGGCGGCGCGCAAGCAAGGTCTGATTGGCAGTTATCTGGTCGGCCTGTCGACCACCGCCGGGCTTGCCGGTGCCATTTTGCAGGATATTCTGCGCGGCTACGACGTGAGCCGGCTGGAAAGCTTTCCCGCGGCGATCAATGCGTTGACCCGCGATCAGGTCGATAGCGCCATCAAAAACCACCTGAACCCGAACGCGATGGTACTGATCAAGGCCGGCAGCGTTCCAGCGGCAGGGCCTTGATGGTTGCGTTCAAGCCTTTCCCAAATAATCCTGCTTGCCGATTTCCAGTCCCGACTGCCGCAGAATGTCGAACGCGGTGGTGATGTGGAAGAAAAGGTTCGGCAGTACGTGATGAAACAGGTAAGGCGTGCCCTGCATGCTCTTGGTCGACGTGCGAGTCTGCCAAGTGATGGTTCTGTCCTCCGATCCCTCGAATTGCGGCGGCTTCAGTGATTCGAGATAGGCGATCGTACCGCGGGTCGCGCCGATCCATTCGCCGAAGCTCCTCTCCTTCGCTTCGAAGGCGGGGACCTGAGCGCCGGCCAGCCGCGCCGCGCCGCCTTGCGCGATGTCGTTGGCGATGTGGATTTGCATTGCCAGGGGGAACATGTCGGGAAAGAGCCGTGTATTGAGCAACACGGCGGGGTTGAACTTGCGCGCTTCCGCATGCGCAGCCGCCTTCTCGAGGATTGCAGCGAGGTTGTTCAATGCGCGGGTACAGGTTGGCACTGTGGCCGTATACATGGTGAGAGACATGCGCTTAAGCCGCCTTGTTGGAAGTGGCGAGTTGCCGCAACACGTATTGCAGAATCCCGCCGTGCTGGTAGTAGTCGAGTTCTTTCGGCGTATCGATGCGCAGGCGCGCCTCGAATTCCGTGATCTTGCCGTCATCGGCCTTGGCGATCACCTTGACTGATTTCGCCGCACCGCGATTGAGCCCGACGATTTCGAACGTCTCCTTGCCGGTAAGGCTCAAGGCCTGGGCGTTCTGGCCTTGCTTGAATTGCAGCGGCAAGACGCCCATCCCGATCAAATTGGAACGGTGAATGCGCTCAAAGCTCTCGGCGATCACGGCCTTGACTCCGAGCAGCATCGTGCCCTTGGCGGCCCAGTCGCGCGAACTACCCGTGCCGTACTCCTTGCCGGCGAGAATCACCAGAGGGGTACCCGCGTCCTTGTATTTCACTGCGGCGTCGAAGATCGACATCTCGGCGCCCGTGGGAATGTGCAGCGTGACGCCGCCCTCCGTACCCGGCAACAGCAAGTTGCGCAGCCGGATGTTGGCAAAGGTGCCGCGCATCATCACTTCGTGATTGCCGCGGCGCGCGCCGTAGGAATTGAAGTCCGCCGCTTGCACGCCCTGCGCCATCAAGTATTTGGCGGCGGGACTGGACTTGGAGATATTGCCGGCGGGGGAGATGTGATCCGTGGTGACCGAATCCCCGAGCACCGCGAGGGCACGAGCGCCCCTGATGTCGGCCAGCGGCGCGGGCGTCATCGTGATGCCGTCGAAGTAGGGCGGGTTCTTGACATACGTCGACTTGCCGTCCCAAGAATAAATCTTGCCTGCCGGTGTCTTGATGGCGTTCCAATTCGCGTCGCCCGCGAATACATTGGCGTAGCCCTTCTTGAACATTGCGGAGTCCACCGAACTCGCCACGGCCGCCGCCACTTCCTGCGCGCTCGGCCAAACGTCCTTGAGGTATACCGGCTTTCCGTCCTTGCCCAACCCCAATGGTTCGGTGGTGATGTCGATATCCAAACTTCCCGCGAGCGCGTAGGCGACGACCAAGGGCGGCGAGGCGAGGAAATTCATCTTTATTTCCGGGTGCACGCGGCCCTCGAAATTGCGGTTACCCGAAAGCACGGAACAGGCGACGACGTCGGCTGTCTTGACGGCTTCGGAAATCTCCGGTTTCAAGGGGCCGGAATTGCCGATGCACGTGGTGCAGCCGTAGCCCACGGTGTAAAAGCCCAAGGCCTCCAGGTCCTTCAAAAGTCCGGCCTTCTGCAAGTAATCGGTGACGACGCGCGAGCCCGGGGCGAGGGAGGTCTTGACCCAGGGCTTGGAGGTCAAGCCGCGTGCGCTCGCCTTGCGGGCGAGCAGCCCCGCGGCCACCAGCACCGCGGGATTCGAAGTGTTGGTGCAGCTGGTGATGGCGGCGATCAACACCGCGCCGTCCCGCACCTCGAAGGTCTTGCCGCCGACAGTGGCGTTGGCGACGCCGGTCGCCTGCGGATTCTTTTGCGTCCGCTCTTCGGCCATCTTCTTCACGCTGCGCTCGTAGACGCTCTTCGCGCTTCGCAGCGGCACGCGATCCTGCGGCCGCTTCGGTCCCGCAAGAGACGGTTCGACCGTCGACAAGTCGAGCTCGACGACATCCGTGTAATCGGCGGCCGGCGCGCCGTTGACCCGCCACAGTCCCTGCGCCTTTGCATAGGCTTCGACCAGCGCAATTTGATCCGGCGTTCGGCCCGTAAGCGTAAGGTAGCGGATGGTCTCCTCGTCGATGGGGAAGATCGCGCAGGTCGAGCCGAACTCGGGCGACATATTGGCGATGGTGGCGCGGTCCGCGAGCGGCAGGCCCGACAAACCGTCGCCGAAGAATTCCACGAATTTATCCACGACGCCGTGCTTGCGCAGGATCTCGGTCACCGTCAGCACGAGGTCGGTGGCTGTGGTGCCCGCCGGCAGGCTGCCCGTCAATTTGAAACCGATCACCTGCGGAATCAACATCGTCACCGGCTGGCCCAGCATGGCGGCTTCCGCCTCGATGCCGCCCACGCCCCAACCCAGGACTCCGAGCCCATTGACCATGGTGGTGTGAGAATCGGTGCCGACCAGCGTGTCGGGATACGCGGCCTTCTTGCCCGTGGAATCGTCCGAGAAGATCACGCGCGCCAGGCGCTCGATGTTGACTTGATGAACGATGCCGGTGTTGGGCGGCACGACCTTGAAGTTGCTGAACGCCGCCTGCCCCCAACGCAGGAACATGTAGCGTTCACCGTTGCGGTTGAATTCGATTTGGTTGTTGTGCTTCAGCGAGTCGGCCGCCCCATATTCGTCGACCTGCACCGAGTGGTCGATGACCAATTCGGCCGGAGCCAGGGGATTGACGCGTTGCGGATCGCCGCCGAGGCGCACGATGGCCTCGCGCATGGCCGCGAGATCGACGATGCAAGGAACGCCCGTGAAGTCCTGCATGATGACGCGCGCCGGTGTGAAGGCAATTTCATGGTTGGGTTGCGCCTTCGGATCCCAGTTGAGCAGAGCATCGATGTCGCTCTTGGTGACGTTGACCCCGTCTTCGAAGCGCAGCAAGTTCTCCAGCAGGATCTTCAGGGAATAGGGCAGACGGTGGACATTCTGCGCCTTGAGGGCATCGAGGCTCAGGATCTCATACTGCGCCGCGCCTACCTTGAGCGTCGTTCTTGCCTTGAAGCTATCGGTCATGAGCCCTCCGCGGAGAAAATTCGATTATAGGTGATTCCGCGCGCCGCGCGCGGCATGCGGGAATTGAATCGTTGCGCGATGACGCCGCCGCCGAGACAGCGTTCACCGCGGTAGAACACCGCGTACTGCCCGGGAGTGACGGCGCGCGCGGCCTCGCTCAAAGTCACACGCCACTGCTGATCGCCCTGCGACTGCTGATCGCCGCGCAACTGCACCGTGCAGTCAAGATCGCTCTGGCGATAACGCGTCTTGACTGCACATTCGATCGGTTGATCGGCGGCGTCGCCGGCGTGCAACCAGCGCATCTGTTCCACATCGAAGGCGTCGGATAACAGCAGCGGATGGTCTTGATCCTGTACGACGATGAGCGCGTTGCGCTGCGTGTCCTTGTCGGCGACATACCAGGGCGCAGCGGCCGAGCCTGCCCGGCCGCCGATTCGAAGCCCGGAGCGTTGACCCAGGGTGTAGAGGGCGAGGCCGCGGTGCTCGCCCAGGACCTTGCCGCCGTCGTTCTCGATCGGCCCCGGCTCCGTGCGCAGATAGCGGCTCAGGAACTCCTGAAAGGGCCGCTCGCCGATGAAACAGATGCCGGTGCTGTCGGGCTTGTCATACACCGGCAATCCCGCCGCATGCGCGAGCCTGCGGACCTCGGGCTTGCGCAGCTCACCGATCGGAAACAAGGTCTGGCGGAGCGCCGACGGGTCCACCCCATGCAAAAAGTAGCTCTGATCCTTGGCAGCGTCCGCAGCTTTCAGCAGCAGCGGTCCCGCGGCGCTGTGTTGCAGGCGGGCATAATGGCCGGTAGCGATCAAGCCGGCACCCAAACGGTGCATGTAGTCGAGGCAGACGCCGAACTTGATTTCGCGATTGCAGAGAACGTCGGGGTTGGGGGTCCGCCCGGCAGCGTATTCGCGTAGGAATAGCTCGAAGACCCGTTCGCGGTATTGCGTTGCGAAACTCACCCGATGCAGCGCAATCCTCAGCGTGTCGCAAACCCGCCGCGCGTCCTGAAAATCGGCTGCGGTGGTGCAGTAGGTGTCGTCATCGTCCTCCCAGTTGGACATGAACAAGCCCTGCACGGCGTAGCCGGCGTCGCGCAGCAAAAGTGCGGCGACGGCTGAATCGACACCGCCGGACATGCCGACGATGACGGTACCTGCAGATTTGGGATCGAGGCCCTGCATCCGCCCATTATACGGGCGCACATGCCGGGGCCGAAGGCTACATGAGCATTTGTCGCATTTGCGATTCTTGCATGCTCGTTTGCCAGACCTCGTCGAAGAAATTCAAATAGCGGCGTACGACTGCCGGATCGTTCATGTCCGAGATGCCGTCCCACCGGTCGGCCTGTAACCGGTACACCAGCGCCTTGTCGTCGGCGATGATGAATGCGCCCGCGCTCGCCGGGTATTCGGGACTCATGGCGCGCAAATCGATGCAGCTGGTCAAGCGGCGCGCCAAGGCAAGAAATCGGTTGTTGTCGACCATCGCCCGCGAGGGATCGGCGAGCAGCACGCGGACTTTCGCGTAGGAACGCGCCAATACCAGGCGCTTGATCGCTTCGAGAAACGGCTCTTCGCCGTAAATCAAGGGCTCCAGATCTTGGGTAAATATCGACAGCAGGCGCTGCGCGGACTTCGCCACCTTGAGACTGGCTTCGCGAACTTCCGGCATCGTCGTGAGGATGGTCCGGGTACCTGAACCCGCGGAGGCGTCTGCGCCGGAAGCGGGAACTTTGCCCGCGGCCGGTTTCGTCCTTTCTTCCGTATTGCCCGCCATATCTGAGGCCCCAAATTGGAGGCTTGCCGGATTCCCCCGACTTCGCCCACTTGGGGGGATAGTACCGTCAGGCTTGGACGGCCTCGTGCCAACTGCGTCACGTTTCGGAGGGCCCGGGTGCGCGTTTTGCGAGCACCGGGGCCAAACCGACATAGTCCTTGGGTTCCAAGCGCAGCAGCCGCTCTTTCTCCGCCGCAGGCAGATCCGACGAGCCAATGAATTCGCGCATCGCGTCCTTGTCGATGCGCCGCCCGCGTGTAAAGGACTTCAAACGGTCATATGCGTCTGGTATGCCGTGCGCGCGCATCACGGTCTGCACTGCTTCGCCGAGCACCTCCCACGCAAGGTCGAGATCTTCGGCTGCGCGCACCGGGTCGAGCTGAATTTTTTCCAGGCCGGCAAGCAGCGACGTATAACTCAAAACGGAGTGTCCGATCGCAACACCGAGATTGCGCAGCACGGTCGAGTCCGTGAGGTCGCGCTGCAATCGCGACACGGGGAGCTTGTCGGCGAAATGCCCGAGCAGCGCATTGGCCAATCCCAAGTTGCCTTCGGCGTTTTCGAAATCGATCGGATTGACCTTGTGCGGCATGGTTGAGGAGCCGACTTCGTCTTGAGCCGCGCGCTGTCGGAAGTAGCCGAACGAGATGTACGTCCAGAGGTCCCGCGCGAGGTCGATGAGCACGGTGTTGGCGCGCATGAGCGCATGGCAATACTCGGCAATCCAATCATGCGGCTCGATCTGCGTGGTGTGGGCGTTCGACGTAACGCCCAGGGATTCGACGAAGTTGCGGCTAAAGCCGAGCCAATCGACGTGCGGCAATGCGGCGACGTGCGCATTGAAATTGCCGACAGCCCCATTCATCTTTCCCAGGATTGCGACGCGCCCGATGCCGGCGCGCTGGGTCTGCAGGCGCGCGGCGACATTCGCGAGTTCCTTGCCCACTGTGGTGGGTGTCGCGCTTTGACCATGTGTGCGTGCCAGCATCGGCGCCGCGGCGTGGCGTTCGGCCAGCGAGTCGAGCAAGCCGACGATGGCATCGAGCATGGGTACGAGCAGCGTCGCGCGAGCGGCCTTGAGCATGAGCGCGTAGGCGAGGTTGTTGATATCTTCCGAGGTGCAAGCGAAATGCAGCCATTCGAGTTGGGCGGCCGACGCGCCCTGCGCCTTGAGTTCGGCGCGCAGCCACATTTCGACCGCCTTGACATCATGATTGGTGCGCGCCTCGATGTGCTTGATGGCCGCCACATCGGTGCCGGAGGGGTCCTTGGAGAGCGCGCTCAGGAGGTCGCGCGCGGCGCGCGGCAGCTTGGCGAGAGCGGGCGCAGCCGGACCGCCGGCCAGCGCCAGGAACCACGCGCACTCAACGCGCACGCGCTCGCGCATCAGGCCGGCCTCGCTGAACAAGTAGCGGACCCCCGCGAGTTTGGCGGCGTACCGGCCATCGAGGGGTGAGAGCGCGTCGGTGGAAGAGATGGTCATCGGAGGATGCGGTCGCTTTAAGTGTAGAATCCCTAATATTACCGTAAACGAACCCCCGCGGAGGGAGGAGGCGCGATGACAGCAACCACTCGCGTCGAGCGTGACAGCATGGGCACGCTCGAGGTGCCGGCGAACGCCCTGTGGGGTGCCCAAACGCAGCGCGCCGTGCAAAACTTTCCAAGCACCGGGCTGCGCATGCCGCGGGCTTTCATTCGCGCATTGGGCCTCATAAAGCACGCGGCGGCGGGCGCCAATGCCGAAATCGGCGACCTGCCGCGTGAGACGGCGCTCGCGATCCAAGCGGCGGCGCTCGATGTCGCCGAGGGGCGCCATGATGATCAATTTCCGGTCGACGTGTTTCAAACGGGGTCCGGCACGAGCAGCAACATGAACGCCAACGAAGTGATCGGCACGCTGGCATCGCGATCCCTCGCGCGCTCGGTGCACGCGAACGACCTTGTGAACATGAGTCAGAGCAGCAACGACGTCGTACCTACGGCCCTTCACGTCGCTGCGGCGTTGCTCCTGCACGAGCGACTGCTGCCGGCGCTCGAGCGCCTGCGGACGGTCTTGGGCGCGCGCGCGGCCGAGTTCAAGGACGTGGTCAAGACGGGCCGCACGCACCTGATGGATGCGGTGCCCATTACGCTGGCGCAGGAACTCGAAGGCTGGCGGGCGCAGATCGATGATGCGACGGCCCGTCTGCGCTCGGTTACCCCGCGCTTGCTGCAGCTCGCGCAGGGCGGCACTGCCGTCGGCACTGGCATCAACGCGAGACCCGAGTTCGGCGCCGTATTCGCGCGCTGCCTCGCGGCCCGCACTGGACTGGCGTTCAGACCGGCCGACAATTATTTCGCGGCGCTATCGAGTCAGGACACGGCCGCGGAACTGTCCGGCCAACTCAAGGTCCTCAGCGTGAGTTTGATGAAAATATCGAATGACTTGCGTTGGATGAACAGCGGACCCCTGGCGGGATTGAGCGAAATCGCGCTTCCGGCGCTTCAGCCGGGCAGCAGCATCATGCCGGGCAAGGTGAACCCCGTCGTGCCCGAATCGGTGGCGATGATCGCGGCCCAGGTGATGGGCAACGACGCGACCATCACCGTTGCCGCGGCGTCTGGAAATTTTCAGCTGAACGTGATGCTGCCGGTGATCGCCCTTAACTTGCTGCAAAGCGTCGAACTGCTCGCGATCGGCAGCCGCAATTTGGCCGATCATGCGCTCGCCGGGTTCACGGTGAACCGTGCTCGTTTGGAGGAAGCCCTGGCGCGCAATCCGATCCTGGTCACGGCGCTCAATCCCGTCATCGGCTATGAAAAAGGCGCGGCCATCGCCAAGAAAGCCTATGCCGAAGGGCGGCCGATTCTGGAGGTCGCCGCGGAAATGACGGACTTGAGCGTCGATGAGCTGCGTCGCCTGCTCGACCCCAAGACGCTGACCGAAGGCGGTATCCAAGGCACGGGTTCCGGCAGCTAGGCATTAATGGATTCTCTTTACTCGAAAGCGCACATCCGCGAGTCCCTCAATCCTCGTCCCTCCACGCCCGACGAGGACATGCAGTGGTTGGCCGGGGCGTCCGCCGAGTTCGCATCGCAGGTGCGCGCCTCGCTGCCGGCGCAGCGCGTGCCCGCGGCGGTGCTCGTGCCGCTGGTCGACCACGCGACCGGGTTGACCGTGTTGCTCACGCAGCGCGCCGAAACGCTCAAGGACCACGCCGGTCAAATCAGTTTTCCCGGCGGCCGCATCGAGCCTGGGGACGAGGACGCATGGCACGCGGCGTTGCGCGAGACTCACGAAGAGATCGGCCTGCTGCCCGAATTCGTGGAATTCGCGGGCTACTTGCCCGATCACCACGTCATCACCGGCTTTCGAGTCACGCCCGTGGTCGGCTTCGTGAATCCGGATTACCAACTGCGCATCGCCCACGCCGAAGTACGCGATGTTTTCGAAGTGCCGCTCGACTTCATCCTGGACTCCGCCAACCACAAATCGCGCCTGCGCAAGCTCGGTGAGTTGACCATGGAAGTGCACGACATCCCTTACGGTGAGCGCAATATCTGGGGCGCTACGGCCGGTATGTTGATGACTTTGCGCCGCATGTTGCTCGCGCGCGGGGAAAGGCCTTAGGTGACGAGTCGCATGCTGGAATTGCTGTCCATCATGGCGCGGCTCCGCGGTACGGATGGCTGCCCCTGGGATAAGGAACAATCCTTCGCGAGCATTGCGCCCCACACCATCGAGGAAGCCTACGAGGTGGCGGATGCGGCCGAACGCCGCGATATGCGCCACCTCAAGGACGAGCTCGGGGATCTATTGTTTCAGGTCGTCTTTTACTCGCAGATGGCGAGCGAAGCGAAGGAATTCGACTTCGAGGCGGTGGCCGGCGCGATTTGCGACAAGCTCAAGCGCCGACACCCGCACGTGTTCGGCGGGGCCGGCCCTTTGACAGCCGCCGAACAGAGCGTGGTGTGGGAAAACATCAAGGCGCAAGAACGCGGCGGCGCGGCCTCGGCTCGCCCCGCCGCCTGCCCCGAGGCGAGCCATCTGGACGGCGTGCCTCAGGCGCTGCCGGCGTTGATGCGCGCATTCAAGCTCAGCAAGCGGGCCGCGCGCGTCGGCTTCGATTGGGAACATGCGAGCCAAACCGCCGACAAGGTAGCCGAAGAGCTTGCGGAAGTGCGCGACGCAGCCCAGAGCGCACTCGCGGCCGGCGCCGGCGGACCCAACGGCGCGTCGCGGGAAATCTTCGAGGAAATTGGTGATCTCTTGTTTGCGGCCGCCAATTTGGCCCGCAAACTCGATGTCGATGCCGAGGCGGCGCTGCGTTCGGCCAACGCCAAGTTCGAGCGGCGATTTCGCGGTATGGAACTCCTGGCGGCGCAGCGCGGCGAGATTTTCGCGAACCTGAGCCTCGAAGCACAAGAGAGGCTTTGGCAAGAGGTCAAGCGTGGCGAGTGAGGCGGGCGCGAGTGAGGCGCGGGTGTGCGAAGCGCGGGGTGCGTGAAGCGCGTGGCCAGTGAACAGCGTGCAGCGGCTGCGGCGCGCCGCTCGTCGCCGCTCGTGTTCAAGCACGATCCCGCCCTGCCGATCTCGGCACGGCGCGAAAGCATCGTGGAAGCGCTGCGCCGGGACCAGGTGCTGATCGTCGCGGGCGATACCGGCTCGGGCAAGAGCACGCAATTGCCGCAGTACTGTTTGGAATTGGGACGCGGCATGGAAGCCATGATCGCGCATACGCAGCCGCGCCGCTTGGCGGCACGGGCCTTGGCGGCGCGCATCGCCGAGGAGGTCGGGCAGCCGATCGGCCGCAGCGTCGGTTTTCGCGTTCGCTTCGCCGATCAAGTCTCCGATGCGACCCGCCTGACGCTCATGACCGACGGGCTGTTGCTGGCGGAACTCTCGTCGGATCGGACGCTGCGGCGCTACGACACCATCATTGTCGACGAAGCGCACGAGCGGACTCTCAACGTCGATTTGTTGCTGGGGGTGCTCAAGCGGCTGTTGCCGCGCCGGCCCGATCTCAAGGTCATCGTCACCTCCGCGACTTTGGATGTCGACCGCATCTCGCAATTCTTCGGCGGCGCCCCGATCATCACGGTGAGCGGGCGCAACCATCCCATCGAAGTACGTTACCGCGACGCGCCGGAGGACGCGGAAGATCCGGACTTACCGGCCGCGGTCCTCGCGGCGTACCAGGAGATCGCCACCGAGCCGAGCTCGATCGGAAGCGGCGATGTGCTGGTATTTCTCCCCGGCGAGCGCGAAATACGCGATGTCGGCGAGTTCTTGCAGCGCGAGCTCGACCCGGGGGTCGAGGTCCTCGAGCTGTACTCGCGCCTGTCCTGGGAGCAACAGAGCAGGATATTTCAGCGCGGCTCGCGGCAACGAATCGTGCTCGCGACCAACGTGGCCGAGACATCGATCACCGTCCCGGGCATCCGCTCGGTCATCGATGCGGGTTTGGCACGGATCAGCCGCTACAGTCCGCGCAACCGCTTGCAGCGCTTGCCGATAGAGCCCATATCGCGCGCGAGCGCCGATCAGCGCAAGGGGCGCTGCGGGCGGTTGGGATCGGGACTCTGCATGCGGCTGTACACGGAAGCGGACTTCGACGCGCGAGCACCCTTCACCGAACCCGAGATATTGCGCACCAATTTGAGCGCGCTGCTGCTGCGCCTGGCCGCCGATGGTTTGGGGGACGCGGAGGATTTCCCGTTCATCGATCCGCCCGATTCACGGGCCCTGGGCGATGGCTATCGGCTGCTGCAAGAGCTGCAGGCGCTCGATTCGGAGCGGCGGATCACGAATCGCGGGCGCGCCATGGCGCGGTTGCCGCTCGACCCGCGCCTGGCGCGGGCGCTGCTCGAAAGCAAGCGTTTCCGCGCCGCCAGCGAGCTGTTGGCGATCGTCGCCGCGCTGAGCGTTCCGGATATTCGCATCGCGGCGGCCGGTAACCCGGCCGCAACGGGCGTGACCAAGGAGGCCGACCCGGGCGCGGCTTTCGAGGACAACAAATCCGAGTTCTCCGCGCTCATCAAGATCTGGCGAGCGTACCGCAAGGCGCGCGAGGGTCCGCGCCGCGAGCTGCGCCGTTGGTGCAAGGAGCGGCGATTCTCGCTGCTGCGGCTGTCCGAATGGGATGATGTCTACACCCAGGTCGCCGATCGAGCGGCCGACTTGGGGCTGGCGCCGCAGCGGCAAGCGGCGAGCTATACCGCGGTGCACCGCTCGCTGCTTGCGGGATTTTGTACCATGGTGGGCACGCGAGGCGAGGAGGGCGCCTATCTCGGCCCCCGTGGGGTGCATTTTCACATCTTCCCAGGCTCGCCCCTGGTGCGGCGGCGGCCGCGATGGGTCATGGCGGCGAATATCGTCGAGACGTCGCGAGTATTCGCCCGGCGCGTCGCGGAAATCGAACCGCAATGGATCGAAGCCGCGGCGTCGCACTTGCTGAAACG
>DATMNF010000045.1:0-6730 GCA_035569355.1 Steroidobacteraceae bacterium | reverse complement strand
TTTTTGTGCAGCGTCCATGCCTCGTACATCACCGGTCAGAACATTCTTCTCGACGGCGGAGCGTATCCGGGGGCTTTTTGAGGATCAAAAAAATGTACAACCCTTGGCCCCGGAATTTGACCGCACTGGCGCTGCACGGGTGGCAAGCATCGCCCACGCAGGCGATTCCGGAGCGCCCGCGACCGCCCGGCGGCCGGTGATGGACACCTATCACGGCAAGCAGGTGTCGGACTCGTATCGCTGGCTGGAAGATCCGAACAGCACCCAGGAAGCTCTCTATCCATCCGCGTCAATCAAGCCGCCGACCTGTACAGCTTCCTGTTCGATCAGCTCGGCATGAAGCTCCTCTCACAGCGAGTCGATTTCCCGCGGCGTGAGCATCCGCCACTGGCCCTTCGCTAGATCACCCAACGCGAGCGGGCCAATCGCCACGCGAATGAGGCGCAGCACCGACACATCGAGTGCTTCCAGCAATCGGCGTATGTGCCGATTGCGTCCCTCGTCCAGCACGATTTCCAACCAAGCATTCTTCGCCCCCGTGCGCAGAGTCCGCACGGACCGGACGCTCAGGCGCCGCCCACGCACGGCGACGCCGGACTCGAGATTCCGCAAAAGAGAAGCATCCGCCAATCGGTCGATCTGCACGTGGTAGGTTTTCGGCGGCCCTGAATCGGGGTCGATGACGCGAGCGGCCCAAGCCGGATCGTTGCCGAACAGCAGCAGACCCTCGCTGGCCTTGTCGAGCCGACCGATCGGCGCCAGCCATGGCAGTGCTGCGTCCTCGAGGCACGCATACACGGTGGCGCGGCCCTGCTCATCTCTCGTCGAGGTGACCAATCCGCGCGGCTTGTTCAACATGAGCACAGTGCGCGTCGCCGGCTCGGGCTGTCGACCGTCGATATCGATGCGATCGAGGCCTTGGCGCACCGGAAGGTCTGGGTCGCGAATCAAGCGGCCGTTGACGCGTACGCGCCCGTCGCGTACCCACTGCGCGGCCCGCGTGCGCGATCCCCAACCCAGCTTGGAGATCACCCTCGCGACCCCATGACGCGGCACCTTCGGTGCCGGCAGCGGCGGCTTGCTCAGGGCGCCCAGAACGCTCCCGCTGCGCCCGGAAAGACCACCGGGCTCTCGAAACCATCCGCGGAAATGCTGGCGACTCCGAACGTGAAATCGTCGATGGCAACATTCGCGAGCGTCAGAGTTTCGTTCTTGCCGGCATCCCGCGAATGCATCCACGCCGGCTCGGTGGTGTCGCGCCAATGGACGCGGTATCCCGCCGGCGCCGGACCGGGCGGCGCAGTCCACGAGAGTTGCGTGTCCGGCGTGACCGCCCCGGCGATCCTGACGTTCGCGGGTGGCGGCGGTGCCGAGGCCATGGCCGCCGCGGCGAGCGCGTTGGTGGCGGCGACCTTGGCGAGATACGCAAAATCTATGTGTGCGATGGTGTCGCCGTATTCGACACCCCCTTCGGTGCGCAAGTCTTGATGCTGATGCCGGTAGTCCTCCGCGTTCTCGGTGAAACGCACCGCGGGTAGCCCGAGCGCATTGAACGCCGAATGATCGCCGCCGCGGCCGAAGCGGTCGAGCCGATACACCAGCGCCACGGTCCAGTTCGGTATGTAGCTCTCCGCGACGGCTTTCGCGTAGCGCGCCACGTTGCGAGACGCCGAATCGTCCTCGCCGCCCTCGAAGCGCCGCTGCTTGGCTTGGCTTGCGGTTTCCGTATCGCGAGTTCCTTCGGAGAACAAACGCACACGGGTATTGTTCACGACGCCGTTCTGCCCGCGAGTAGCGCCGACGATATCGTTGTTCAGATCCGCCTCGACCCGCCAGCGCTGCGCCTGCGCATAGTCGGCGAGCAGCTTGCCGCCGTACAGACCCTGCTCCTCGCCCGACAGCACGCCGTAGACGATGGTTGCCGGAAATTTGTAGCGGCTCAAAATCCGCGCCGCCTCGACCACCACGGCGACCCCCGAAGCATCGTCGTCGGCGCCCGGCGCGTCGGAGGTCGCGTTCAGGGGGTCGGAGACGCGCGAATCGATGTGTCCGGTCAACACGATGACCCGCTCGGGATCGGCGTTGCCCTTCTGAATCGCAACCACGTCGACGATCTCCGCCGGCTTCGTCACACGCTCGCCGGTCACGGTCTGCGACGGCGTCACGATGCTGAGACACCCGCCGCAGTTGCGTCCAATCTCGGCGAATCGGGACTGCGCCCAGCGGCGGGCGGCGCCAATGCCGCGCTTGGGGGACGCGGTCTCCGACAGCGAGTGCCGGGTGCCGAAGCCCACCAGCGCCTGAACCGTGGCCTGGAGCTGCGCTGGGTCGGGTGCCGCCGCGATTTCGCGCAGCACCGGTTGCTCCATCGGCGCGGCAGCGTCGCCCGCCGCGGCGGCGAGCGCTCCGAGCGGCGCCAGCCATACAAGTGATGCAGCGATTCTCATGGTCGAAACCTAGCTCCCGGCGCGCCCCGCGCACGCGCCTGCATTATCACCAATGCTTGGCATGATCGCCGACGCTTGCATTATCACCGATCTGGCGACCATGCGAGCCGCGGCGTAGCATGAGCCCTCTATGCAACACAATGAAGCTCGCACCGGTCTGCAACTTCGTTCGCTCGTCAAGGAGAGCGGCGAACTCGAAGTCTCGCTGACCCGCGTGCCCACCCCCACCCCTGCCGCCGACGAGGTGCTCATCCGGATCGAGGCGGCGCCCATCAATCCGTCGGATCTTGGCCTGCTCTTCGCCGGCGCCGACATTTCCCAGGCCAGCCGCAACAGCGCCGAAGGTCACCCCGTGGTGGTGGCCCGGGTTCCCGACGCGGCGCTGAAAAGCATGGCGACCCGCATCGGCGTGTCCATGCCCGTCGGCAACGAGGGTGCAGGCGTGGTCGTAGAGGCCGGCGCGTCGGATGCCGCGCAGGCGCTGCTCGGCAAGACGGTTGCTGCGCTCGGCGGCGCAATGTACTCGCAATATCGCTGTGTCCCGGTCGAGCAATGCTTGGTGCTCCCGGATGGCGCGACGCCTGCCGATGGCGCTTCGGCCTTCGTCAACCCGCTCACCGCGCTGTGCATGATCGAGACCATGCGCGGCGAAGGCCACACGGCCTTGGTGCACACGGCCGCCGCCTCCAACTTGGGGAAAATGCTCAATCGGATCTGCGACAAGGAGCGTATCGCCCTCGTGAACATCGTCCGCAGCCAAAGCCAAGCCGATCTGCTGCGTGCGATGGGGGCTGCCCACGTCTGCGATTCGAACTCATCCACTTTCGTGCCGGATCTGATCGAGGCACTTAGCGCCACCGGCGCGACCCTGGCCTTCGATGCCATCGGCGGCGGCAAGCTCGCCAGCCAGATTCTGATGTGCATGGAGGCAGCCCTCCTGAGAAAGGCAAAGCAATACAGCCGCTACGGATCTCCCGTTCACAAGCAGGTCTACGTGTACGGGGGCTTGGGCATGGGTCCAATCGAACTCAACCGCAATTTCGGCATGGCGTGGGGGGTCGGCGGCTGGCTGGTCACCCCCTTTCTGCAGAAGCTCGGGCCCGCTGCCACGCAAAGGCTCAAGCAGCGTGTGGCCTCGGAACTGAGATCCACCTTCGCCAGCAGCTATGCGGGTGAGGTATCGCTCGCTGAAGCGCTCGATCTCAAGACCATCGCAGTTTATGGTAAAAGCGCGACCGGTCAGAAATACCTGATCAACCCGAACAAGGGTGTCTAGCCGGAACAAGGGTGTCTCGGACCCGCGTTGCGGGAACCTCCCGCGGCCCTTTAAGTTCCAAGGGATTCGTCCGGTCCGGACGGACCTTCACAAACGTGGAAAAGGATTTAAGGCTGATGAATCAAATACCTGCGCTCCAGGAAGCACGCCCGACGCCGCTCGATTCGGAGGCGGCCATGCGCGCCGCGCGCGAAGCGGTTCTGGAGAACTCCGCCTGGGTTGCGCCGTTGCTGGCCGAGATGGCGCGCGTCATCGTGGGGCAGAGGCACTTGCTGGACCGGTTGCTGGTGGCGCTCCTCACCAACGGCCACGTGCTCCTGGAGGGCGTGCCCGGCCTCGCCAAGACCTTGGCGCTGAAAACCCTGGCCGGCGGCATCGCGGTTCGCTTCAAGCGCCTGCAATTCACGCCGGACATGCTGCCCGCCGACATCGTCGGCACCATGATTTACAACCCACAGGACGGCGCCTTCCGCACCAAGCACGGACCTATCTTCAGCAATCTCATACTGGCGGATGAGATCAATCGGGCGCCGGCCAAAGTGCAGAGCGCGCTCCTCGAAGCCATGCAGGAACGCCAGGTGACCATCGGAGATGAAACCTATCCGCTGCCGAATCCGTTTCTGGTGTTGGCGACGCAGAATCCGCTGGAACAGGAAGGCACCTATCCGCTTCCGGAAGCACAGATCGACCGGTTCATGATGAAGGTCGTCGTGAACTACCCCAACCGTGCCGAAGAGCGCGCCATCCTGGATGCGATGGCGACCTCGGAAGCCCTGCCCACCGCGCGCCCCGTCGTATCCGCGCTCGAGATCCTGAACGCCCGCCACATCGTGAACACGCTCTACGTCGACGACAAGATCCGCAACTACATCGTGGACCTCGTGCTCGCGACGCGGCCGCCGGTCGCAAAATCCCTGAATATCGAGGGCTACATTCAGACCGGTGCGTCGCCGCGCGCCACCATCAACTTGACGCTTGCCGCGCGCGCCATCGCCTTTCTCAACGGCCGGCACTACGTGACTCCGCAGGACGTCAAGACGATCGCGATGGATGTGCTGCGCCACCGCGTCTCCGTGACGTACGAGGCCGAGGCCGAGAACATCACCTCCGAGGATGTGATCCATAAAATCCTCGATGCCCTGCCCGTGCCCTGACCCGCATGCCGGCCGACACCACCAAATCGACGAAAGCCATCATGAGCGGCATGCGGCAATTGGAGATCCGCACGCGCCGCATGGTCAACGACAGTCTCGCCGGGGAATACCATTCGGTGTTCAAGGGCCGCGGCATGGACTTCGACGAGGTGCGCGAATACAGCCCCGGCGATGAAGTGCGGACCATCGACTGGAACGTCACCGCACGCGCCGGCCGGCCCTTCGTGAAGAAATTCACGGAGGAGCGCGAACTCACGATCCTATTGTTGGTGGACATCAGTGCATCCGGAAATTTCGGATCGGCTACCTTAAGCAAGCGTGATCTCGCCGCCGAACTCGCCAGCGTTCTGGCGTTTTCCGCAATCCGCAACAGCGACAAGGTTGGATTGCTCCTCTATACCGACCGCATCGAGCGCTACCTGCCGCCGAAGAAAGGCCGGCGGCATGTGCTGCGCGTCGTTCGGGACATTCTCTATCACACGCCCGAAGGCAGGGGCACCGATACCGTGAAGGCGCTCGATGTCGCCAATCACGTCCTGCACCGCCGCGCCATCGTGTTTCTGATTTCCGATTTCCAGTCGCCCGGAGATCCGCTCGCCGCTCGGGTCGAATTGCGCCGCGCCATGCGTCAGACCAACAGGCGCCATGACCTCATCGCCGTAGAGGTCGAGGACCCGCGCGAGAAGGAACTTCCCAATGTCGGTGTTCTTGCGCTGGAAGACGCGGAATCCGGAGAGATCATCGAACTCGACACCGCCGATGCCGCCGTCCGCCGGCGCTTCCGCGAGTTGTCCCTCGAACGCAGCCGGCGCCTGGTGAACGACTTTCGCGCCGAGGGCGTCGACACCTTGGAGCTCAAAACCGACGCGCCGTATATGCCCGCCCTGCAGCGTTTCTTCAAAACCCGCGAGCGGCGGCGCTCATGAACCGCCGCGCCTTCTCGACCTTCGTTTGTGTGGCATTCGCTCTGGCCGCAGCTTGCACCGCCGCTGTGGGCGAAGACATCCGCGACATCCGCGGCCCCAAGAGTGTCTCCTCTCCGTGGCTCGCCGCGGCATTGTTGATGGCCGGCTTGCTGCTTGTGGGCGCCGGCTATGCCGCCTGGCGCTGGAACAGGCGGCAGCGCTTGCCGAGAGCGCCGCTGCCATTCGAGATCGCGCTCGGGCGTCTCGAGGAAATTCGCGCGCTTCTGGATCCCTCGAGCGTTCGCGAATTCTCCATCGCCATATCGGACATTGTGCGCCAGTACATCGAAGCCGAATTCAAGGTCACCGCCACCCATCGTACGACGGAGGAGTTTCTGCACGATCTCCTGGAATCCTCGAATGCCTCGCTTGCCGCGCATCGCCACTTACTGGCGCAATTCCTCGAGCAATGCGATATGGCCAAATTTGCGGGCGTGTCATTGTCGAGGCAGATCATGGAATCGCTGCACCAGAGTGCCCGCAGCTTCGTGATCGAATCGTCCAAGCCCCCGCCCGCACCGCAACCACACGAGGTCCCGAACTCAACTCGCATGAAGGAGGCTCATGATTCGCTTCCTTCAACCTGACTGGCTGTGGCTTCTCGCGCTCCTTCCCGCGGTGATGCTCTTGCGCGGCCGACGCGGGCCGGTAGCGGCCGTCGAATTCTCGGATGTGGGCCTCGCGCGAGAAGTGGCCCGCGCCAGCCGCGCCCGTGCCGGCCGTTGGCTGTGGCTGCTTCCCCTGCTTGCCGCCGCGTTCATGATTGTCGGTCTTGCGCGCCCGCAGCGCAGCAACAGCCGCACCGAGGTGACCGCCAACGGTATCGACATCGTGCTCGGGCTCGACGTGTCCGGGTCGATGCAGGCGCTCGACTTTCAAGTCGACAAT
>DATMNF010000044.1:0-16398 GCA_035569355.1 Steroidobacteraceae bacterium | reverse complement strand
ACCCAGTTTATAAGTGCGCAGCTCTGCCGGGGAAATCGACGCAATGTCGGCCTGAATCATTTGACCGACCTTGTCCTCCAAACTCATGTGTACCAACAGATCCTCGACGAACGCCTCGGTGCCGGCGTCCAGTGCCGGTGTAGCAGCAGGCCAAAGCTCAGGATGTACACTGGCCGCGGGTGCGGATGCCGGCGCCGCCGCGGCAGCGGACCCCAACAACAAGAGCACGGCGGCGAGGGTGGCGGGGCACGAGGACACAAAATTCTCCTTAAGTCGGCACATGGGGGACTTATCGCCGGCGCCTCGGGCTACGCGGTCTCACAGAGTTAGTTTCACAGACACGAATAGGTCATAACTGCTTGTAATATTTGTACTTTTAATGATTTAGCCGCAGCCACGAGCACCAAAAAAGTCGTCCTCGAGATTCAAGTCTACAGGATTAGAAGGAAAAATGTCAGCGCTGTCAAATGATCACGAACATCGGCCACGGACTCGGTTCGGGGAGCTTAAAGCCGGTGCCCGCCATGCCCAGTAACTCCCACGCCTTCGGCTTGCTTGGCCTGCTCGATTGGGCGGTCGTGGCCGCCTATACCGGAGGCCTCATCTTCCTCGGACTCTTGATGTCGAAGCGGCGCATTGGGCCGGTGGATTATTTTCTCGCCTCGCGGGCGACGACTTGGCCGGTGATCGGCTTGGCCTTGCTCGCCTCCAATATGTCGTCGACGGCATTGGTCGGCCTCGCCGGCGGCGCTTATGCGCTGGGTATTTCAGTCTACGACTACGAATGGTCCGCGATCGTCATCCTGGTGTTTTTCTGCCTGTTCCTGCTGCCCTCCATCATCCGCAGTCAGACCTACACCATGCCGGAATTTCTCGAGCGGCGCTATGACCGCCGAGTTCGCCTGCACTTCGCGCTGCTTACCTTGTTTCTGAATATTTTCGTCGATTCCGCCGGAGTGCTGTACAGCGGCTCGCTGGTCTGTCAGTTATTGTTTCCGGGGTGGCCATTGTGGTTGATCGTCGCGCTGTTGGCGGGCACGGCCGGCCTCTACACCACCTTGGGCGGTCTGCGGGCGGTGATCTACACCGAAGCGGTCCAGGCCGTCGTGCTGATGCTGGGCGCTCTCATGATATCGATCGGCGCCTTCAGCCGCGCCGGCGGCTGGCATGCGGTGATGCGGGGCGTCGATCCCGCGGCAATATCGCTCATCCGGCCGATCGGCGATCCCAGTGTCCCTTGGCCCGGATTATTGCTCGGCATTCCGCTGCTGGGGTTTTACTATTGGTGCACGAATCAATCCATCGTGCAGCGCATGTTGTCGGCCAAGAACATCGATCACGCCCGCTGGGGAGCGCTGTTCGCAGGCCTCCTCAAACTTCCGGTCCTCTTCCTGATCGTGCTGCCGGGCACGTGTGCACTGCTGCTCTTCCCGAAATTGGCTCGGCCTGATCTGGTGTATTCAAACCTGATTCTTATGCTTTTGCCGACGGGACTCGTGGGGTTGATAGTCGCGGGATTCGTCGCCGCGACCATGGTGTCGATCGCCTCGATGCTCAATTCTGCATCGACACTGATCACCATGGATGTGGTCAAACAACTCAAGCCGAGGCTCTCGGACGCACAGGTAGTGCGTATAGGCCGCATGATCACCGTCCTGTTGCTGGCGGTTGCCGTGGGCTGGGCCCCGCAGCTGCAGTTGTTCCCGTCGCTTTGGCAATATCTGCAGGCCGTATTGGCCTATGCGGTACCGCCCGTGGTTGCGCTGTTCCTCGTGGGAATGTTTTGGCGCGGGGCCAGCGCCGATGGCGCGGCGGCGACAATGCTTCTCGGCTCTCTGGCCGGCTTCGTACTCTTCATCGTCAATGCGGTACTGCGCTGGACGCATTTGCATTTTCTCTACGCGGCGCCGCTGCTCACGGCACTCGATGCGGCGATCCTGGTCGGTGTCAGTTTGCGAACACACCCGTCATCGCCGGCCGGAGATAGTGCCACGGTCTGGAAGCTCGATTTCGGCCGCGCCGAGCAGCGCGCCCCGAAACGGCAGTCCCTGTGGCAGGATTACCGCGTTCAAGCCGCGGTGCTACTGGCGTTGACCGCCGCTATCGTGATCGCATTTCGCTGAAACCAATCGGAGATTCACTTGGACACTTGGCCGGATCGTCGACTACTCGAGCTCTTCGGCATTGAAGTTCCCATCATCCAAGCGCCGATGGCTGGACCCGGCACGCCCGAATTGGCGATCGCCGTCAGCGACGCGGGAGGATTGGGTTCCCTGCCCTGCGCGCAGCTCACTCTGGAGCAGACCCGGGCCTGTCTCGAACTCATTGGACCGCGCGAATCCCGGGCGCTCAACCTGAACTTCTTCTGCCACACGCCGCCCGCGCATGATCCCGTCCGCAGTTTGAATTGGCGTGCACGCCTTGCGCCCTACTACGTCGAGCTGGGTCTGGACCCCGAGGCGGCCATTCCCCTGGCGGCGCGGCGACCCTTCGACGGAGATTTTTGCAGACTAGTCGAAGAGTCTCCGCCGAGAGTCGTCAGTTTTCACTTCGGTTTGCCTCGATCCGATTTACTGGCTCGGGTCAAGGCTGCCGGCGCGAAGGTGATCTCCTCGGCAACCACCGTCGCCGAAGCGCGCTGGTTGGAAGATCACGGATGCGATGCGGTTATCGCGATGGGGCTGGAGGCCGGCGGCCACCGCGGCAGTTTTCTCGTCGACGACATGGCGCGTCAAATCGGGACCTTCGCGTTGGTGCCGCAGGTAGTCGACGCAGTCGCGGTGCCGGTCATTGCGGCCGGTGGCATCGCCGACGCGCGCGGTATCGCGGCGGCGTTGGCCCTGGGCGCGGCGGCAGTGCAAATCGGAACCGCTTACCTATTCTGCCCCGAAGTGAATTTACCGCGAGCGCACCTCGAGGCCCTGACCAGCGCACGCGATGACGATACGATGATCACCAACGTATTCACCGGCCGGCCGGCGCGCGGCATCGTCAATCGCGTCATGCGTGAGCAGGGACCGCTGTCATCCTTCACCCCGGAATTTCCGCTGGCCGCGGCTGCTTTGGCACCGCTCAAAGCGAAATCAGAGGCGGCCGGCTCCGGCGATTTCAGCAATCTGTGGGCAGGGCAGGCGGTGCGCTTGGCTCGCCGGTCGGTTCCAGCCGCGCAGCTGACGCGGCTGCTCGCGCAGGAGGCGCTGCAGAGACTTTCGCCCGGGCGTGCCCCGGCGGTCGTCCGCAATTCGACATAATGTCGTCAACGCAGGGGCTATCCCGATGCTCATCGGCTTAGGGGGTGTCGGATTTGGGTGCGTCAGATTTGGTCTCATCAGGTTTGGCCTCTTCGGGTTTGAGGGCACCCTGAATGCCGCGGCAACCCGCACCCTCCACGCAGACCTGATTGACGGGACACACAACCGGTGTGCCCTTCACGCATCCGCGCGCATCTGCATCCGGTGAGCGGGGCGAACACCGCTCCCTTCCGTTGCAAGCCCGCTTGTCGTCGCAGTCCGCGTCGCTCCGGCACGCGATGGCGGCTTGATCGCGCTCCTGCGTGGCGAGTTCCCCTTCCCGGGAAATCACGCCCGAAAGCGTGGCGTTGAGGAGCAGCTCGGGCGACCCCGTTGCAGAGGGCAGTTCGACCTCGGCGGCGACTATTTCGAGCCTGGGCGCCAAAGGACTCGCACTGCGATAGTACAAGCTGAAGCGCACCACGTTACGCGGATCCAGCGGATCGCTGATTTTCACCGGAATAACGTGAGTGGAATTGCGCGGCCACGCCTCACCGTGTACCAAGGGCAGGCGCCGCGCGGTTTTGCCGGCCTCATAAATCCGCAATTCCAAGGAGCTACCGGCGCTCAGTTCCTCGGCGCCGGTGACGACGCGAACCTCGAGATGCGACACGGGGGCCGCGGCGGCGCTTGCCGCACCCAGTGCCCACGCCGACAGCATTACCCAAGCTGCAATTGGCACGTGTAATTTCACGGCATCTCCTCCCCAAGGTCATTTGCCGCCCTATCATAGCCGATGCGGCTTGACCTACGTTCGCACCTGCGTCGACCGTCGCCAAACACCGACTACCCACAGGCAAACGTCGAATCTGCGCGATCGCGCAGCGCCGTAACCGCGTGCCCGCGCGCCGTTCGGATAGAATGCCCGCCCGGACCCAAACGTGCAGATGCGATGTCGGAATTGAAGGCGGCGTTGAAACGGATATTCGGCTTCGATCAGTTTCGAGCCGGCCAGGAAGCGGTGGTGCGCGACGCGTTGGCGGGCCGAGATGTTCTTGCCCTGATGCCTACCGGCGGCGGTAAATCCCTGTGCTTTCAACTCCCGGCCTTGCTGCAGCCGGGGGTCACCCTGGTCGTCTCGCCCTTGATCGCCCTGATGCAGGATCAGGTCCGCCTGCTGCGCGAGAGCGACATTGCCGCCAGTTTCATCAACTCCAGCCTGGAGGCCGGCGAGGTGTCGCGCCGCACGGCGGCGCTGCTGCGGGGCGACTACAAGCTTCTTTACTTGGCGCCCGAACGGCTGCTGCTGCCGGAATTTCTCGACGGGCCGCTGCGCCGGCTGCACGAGAGCCCCGGAATCAATGCCTTTGTCATCGATGAGGCTCACTGCGTCTCGGAGTGGGGCCATGATTTTCGCCGTGAGTATCGGCAACTGTCGCTGCTGCGCCGACGTCATCCGCAAGTCCCGATGCTGGCGTTTACCGCCACGGCAACTCCGCGAGTGCGCACCGACATCGTGGCGCAACTGGCGTTGCGCGATCCGGCGATGCACATCTCCAGTTTCAATCGGCCGAATCTCTTCTACCAAGTCCGCCCCAAAAGCAGGCAAACGTACTCAGAATTACTGGCCCAAGCCCGCCGCGGCGGCGCCGGTATTGTCTACTGTCTTTCGCGGCGGCGGGTCGACGAATTGGCGCTGCAGTTGCAGAGCGATGGTATTCGGGTGCGCCCCTATCACGCGGGACTCGAACCCCAAGCCCGGCGCGAGCATCAAGAAGCGTTCATTCGCGACGACGTTCAGGTGATTGTCGCAACCATCGCATTCGGGATGGGCATTCATAAACCTGATGTGCGTTGGGTCGTCCATTACGATCTGCCGAAGACCTTGGAAGGGTACTACCAGGAATCCGGCCGCGCAGGGCGCGATGGGGACCCTGCGCGTTGTACTCTTTTCTTCGGCGCTTCCGATATCCGCACGTCGGAGTTCTTGATTCGAACGAAGATCGATCCGGATACCGGCGCGGACCTCGAGGAAGAACAGCGCATTGCCCGCCAGCAATTGCGGCAGGTGCTGAGCTATGCGCAGTCTGCAGAGTGCCGCAGAGCGGTACAATTGCGCTATCTGGGTGAGAGTTTCGCCGCTCCGTGCGGTGCTTGCGACAATTGCTGCGAGCCGCGAACGATGCAGGATTGGAGTACGGAGGCGCGGCAATTCCTATCCTGCATCGCACGTCTCGGACAACGCGGCCAGCGCTTTGGCGCCGCCCAAATCATCGACATCCTGCGTGGCGCGCGCAGCGAGCGCGTGCTCTCGCGGGGTCACGACACCTTGAGCGTGTACGGCATTGGAAAGCAACGATCTGTCGACGAATGGCGCAACCTCGCTCGCGCCCTCCTCCATCAAGAGCTCATGACGGAAACTCAGGATGGCTATCCGGTGTTGTCGCTCAACGCGCAAAGTGGGCAGGTATTGCGGCAAGAACTCGCCGTGCAGATCGCCGCTCCCGTCAAGAGGGGCCGGTCGCGCTCGTCCGGCGCACCCGCGTCCGACGACAGCGCGCTGTTCGAACATCTGCGGGCCCTGCGCAAGCGTTTGGCGGACGAGCATGGTTTGCCGCCCTATGTCGTGTTCCACGATGCGACGTTGCGCGAAATGGCCGAACGACGGCCGCTCACCTTGAATCAATTCGCCGAACTTCCCGGGGTGGGCCAAGCCAAGCTCGCCCGCTATGGCGACCGTTTCATAGCCGCCATAGCCGAGCACTCCCATAGCGCATGAGTCCGGTCAATCGCCCTGCTTGTAGACTTTGCCCTCTTTCATCACGAACTGAACGTGCTCCAGTTCGTGGATATCGGCGAGCGGATCGCCGTTCACGGCGATTATGTCCGCGGACTTGCCGGCGGCAATGGATCCGAATAGCTCGGAGTGCCCGATGAGATCCGCCGCATTCACGGTCGCCGATTGGATCGCCTGCATGGGCGTCATGCCATACTTCACCATGAACGCGAATTGCCGTGCGTTGATGCCGTGCGGGCACACCCCGGCGTCGGTGCCGAACGACATTTTTACGCCGGCCCGAACCGCTTTGGTGAAGTTGCGGCGCTGCGCCTCCGCCAGGTCGCGGTCGTGCTCGAGGAAGTCTGCCGGCCAGTTGCGATCCGACTGGATGCATTCTTCATCGTAAATGTCCATATCCAGATACGTACCATGTTGTTTGGCGAGTGCGATTCCTTCGTCATCGATGAGCGTCGCGTGTTCCACCGAGGCGACGCCAGCACGAATCGCATTCTTGATGCCTTCGGCCGCGTGCGCGTGCGCCTCGACGCGCAGGCCGAAATTGGCAGCCTCCTCGACGGCGGCACGCAGTTCCTCCGGTGTGAACTCGATCGACTTCGGATTACTGCCGTGCGTGAGCACGGCCCCGGTGGAGAGAACTTTGATGTGGTCCGCGCCCCGGTGCGCGAGCTCACGAATCTTCTGCCGCACCTCCCAGGGACTGTTCGCCTCCCCGTAGCGCATATCCATCGGCAACTGGATGTCCGGTGCCAGACCGGTCATCGCCCCGGCGCCCTGGCTGATGGTGACATACGCGCCCGCGACATACATGCGCGGACCGATGATGGTGCCGCGTGCGATGGCATCGCGCATCGCGACGTCGTTGAACGCGCGGTACACGCCCACGTCGCGCACCGTCGTAAAGCCGGCGAGGAGCGTGACGCTCGCGTTGGGGATGGCGGCGTACGCCGTTTCGACGGCGCTCCTTTGCAGAACGTGCAAGGGTTCCGCCTCGGCAAGATCGGCCAAGTGGGTATGACAATCGACGAGCCCCGGCAGCACGGTCATTTTCGAGAGATCGATGACGGTGGCGCCCTCGGGGATGCGCTGCGCACCGACCGCTTCGATTTTCGTGCCTCGAACCAGAATAATCTGGTTCGACAGCACGCGTCCCGCCTCTACGTCGATGAACTTGCCCGCACGGATGGCGGTGACCGCCGGCGCCGCGGACACCGGCGCCGTGGGGGCTGCCGGCGACGCGGCCACCCAACCCGAGCAAATGAGCGCCATGATGGACGGACAAAGCCTCGAGAAGAATATTTTCTGGTGCACAAACGCCCCTTTGACGATTACGATCCGGGCAATCGATTCAACGCCGCGTGCTCGACGAATCGAACGGTGGCGATGATACTATTTTTCGATCGTTCAAGTAGCGCGAACGCGCGCCCGCGGTCATGCCTTGCACCGAGCGGTCATGCCCCCGGCGGGACTCCGCGCCCTGACTTCGCTAGGATAGGCGTTTGAGCCGCCAAAGGAATCCTGATGGGTGACTTGTCCGCGTTTCCGATTACCAGGAAGTGGCCGCCGCAGCATCCCGACCGCCTGCAGCTCTATTCCCTGCCCACGCCGAACGGCGTCAAAGTCTCGATCATGCTCGAGGAGATCGGCCTGCCGTACGAGCCGCATCTCGTGAGCTTTGATTCCAATGATCAGATGACTCCGGAATTCCTATCGCTCAATCCGAATAACAAGATACCCGCCATCCTCGATCCCGCCGGACCCGGCGGCAGACCGTTGCCGCTGTTCGAGTCGGGTGCAATCCTGATCTATCTTGCTGAAAAGACGGGTCAACTCTTCCCGCGGGATCCTGCCGGCCGCTACCAGACGATCCAATGGCTCATGTTTCAGATGGGCGGCATCGGCCCCATGTTCGGCCAGGTCGGGTTCTTCCATAAATTCGCCGGCCGGGAGTATGAAGACAAGCGCCCGCGCGACCGCTATGTCGCTGAAGCAAAACGCCTGCTGGGAGTGCTCGACCGGCAGCTCGCGAGTCGCGCCTGGATCATGGGGGACACCTTCACGATTGCCGACGTGGCCACGTTTCCCTGGATCAACAATCTGATCGGCTTCTATGACGCGGGCGATCTCGTCGGCATCACGGATTTTGCGCACGTCGCTCGCGCACTCGCCTTGTTTTTGGCGCGTCCGGCCGTGGTCAGAGGCCTAGGGATACCGAAGCGCCTCAAATGAAGCGCCGCAGCCGGCGCTTGAGTGCGCCCTCGAGCTCCTTGAGCTCCTCGATATGCAATAGGGCGCCGCAGCCGGCGAACACCAGCGCGCCCACGATGATCGTCCCGAGCAGGAGCGCAAGTTTGATCGAGAACATCTGCGATTCCCAGTCGGCCAGCAGCCAGCGCGTTGAAGCGGCACAGACCGCCACGAGCGCTGCCGCCGCGGCGCCGATCTTGCCCAGCATCAGGAGCATGCGGCGCGACTCGAGACCGTGAAGGTGCCGGCGCATCAGCGTGTAAAGCAGCAGAAAATTGAACGTGGCGATGCAGCCGGTGGAGAACGCCAGGCCGCGATACCCCCATCCCAAGCGAAAGGTGAATATCCAGTTGAGCAACAGATTGAGCGCCACTGCGAGAAAGCTCACGAACATCGGAGTCTTGCGCTTGTCGAGCGCGTAAAACGCGTTCACCAGCACCTTGAGCGAAGCGTAGCCGGCAAGGCCGATGGCGTAGAACCGCAGCGCACCGGCGGCCTGAGCCGCCTGGAACGCGTTGAATTTCCCATGCTGATAGAGCACCGAAATGATCGGCTCGGCGAGCACGACGAGTCCGACCGTCGATGGGATGGTGAGCAGCAGCGCCAGGCGCATTGCCCGAGCGAGTTCCCCGCGAAAGGCGCCGATTTGACCTGCCACGACCAACCGCGACAGCAGCGGCAAGGTCACCGTGCCGAGCGCGACGCCGAACAGACCCAATGGTAGCTGCATCAGCCGAAATGCGATCGAAAGCCAGAAGATGGGTCCATCGCCGAGCGTCGAGGCAAATATCGAATTGATCAGTACGTTGAATTGCGTGGTACTGGCGGCGATCACGGAGGGGCCCATCAGCAGCAAGATGGCCTTCACGCCGGCGTCTCGCCATCGAAAATCGGGACGATAGCGATAGCCGAGCCGCGCGAGCGACGGCAGTTGCACGGCCAGCTGCAGTGCGCCGCCGAGGACCGTCGCATAGGCCAACCCGATCAGCGCGCCGCGGCCAAAGTGGGGATCGATCCAATATCCAAAGGCGACTCCCCCGACGATCGACCCAATGTTGAAGAAGCTCGACGCCATGGCCGGCATCCCAAAGACGCTCTTGGAATTGAGCATCCCCATGACCAACGCGGCGACCGAGACCAACAGAATGAAGGGAAACATGATGCGGGTGAGTTGTGCAGTCAGGGCCGCTTTCTCAGGATCGAAGCCCGGCGCCACCGTCCCCACCAGTTCGGACGAAAACACCATTCCGGCCGCGCATAGGACCCCAAGGAACACGGCCGTCAACGTCGCAACTTTATTCGCCAGGCGCCATGCAGCCTCATCGCCGCCGCGCGCGATGGTCTTGCTGAACGTGGTGACGAACGCCGTCGACAGCGCACCCTCGGCGAACAGATCGCGCAGCAGATTCGGAATGCGAAAGGCGGCCGTAAAAGCGTCCATCGCCGCGCCGCCACCGAACAGGGCGGCAAAAATCTGCTCCCGCGCCAACCCGAGCAGCCGGCTGCACATGACCGCAAGGCCGATGATACCAGCCGCCTTGGTATTGAGCTTCTCAGTGCGGTCATCCGGAGCGATGACGGCGCCGGGAAGCGATGACGGTTCGTTCATTTCACGCGCAGCTTACCTAACGCCGCGCGTCACGTCGTGACGATCATCGCCACGACGGTCGCCGCCATCACCGCCGTCGCGCTCCAACCCAACCTTCGCAATCGCGGCCGAATCACGAACCTTCCCATGATGTCCTCGCGTGATGCGAGCAACATCATCACCACCATGATGGGCACGGCGATGACGCCGTTGATTTCGGCACTCCATACCAGCGCACGCACAGGGTCCAGATGCGTGAAGTTCAAGGCCACGCCCCCCGCCGTCGCGATGGCGATGATGGCGTAGAATTCCAGTGCTTCGTGCAACTTCATGTCCAGCCCGGATTGCCAATCGAAGCTCTCCGAGACCGCATACGCCGCCGAACCCGCCAGCACAGGCACGGCCAGCATTCCGGTGCCGATGATCCCGAGGCTGAACAGCAGGAATGTGGTCTGCCCCCCCAGCGGGCGAAGCGCTTCGGCGGCCTGGGCGGAGGTTTGAATGTCGATGACACCTGCGGAGTGGAGCGTCGCCGCCGTGCTCAGGATGATGAAGAACGCTATCAGGTTGGAAAACCCCATCCCAACATACGTATCCCAGCGGATGCGCCGCAAGTGGCGGCGGGCCACCTCGGCCTCGTGCGGCAGCAAAGAGCCGCCGCCGTTGCGGGCGGTGACCGCACGCAAATCTTCCATCTCTTGCGCGGCTTGCCAAAAGAACAAATACGGACTGATCGTGGTGCCGAAGACGGCCACGATCATCGTGATGGTGTTGTGATTCAGGACGAGCCTGGGCATGACCATCTCGGATATGACCGCGCCCCACTGGACGTGCACGGTAAATACCACCGCGACGTAGGAGAGGAGCGCGAGGGTGAGCCATTTCAGATAGCGCACATACTCCGCGTAGCGCAGAAACACTTGCAACCCCAGACACAAGAGGCCAAAGGCCACGGAATAAAGATGCGCCGAACCCCCGAGCAGCAAGCGCAGCGCTTCGCCCATCGCCGCAATGTCTGCGGCGATGTTGATCGTATTCGCGATCAACAATAGTCCTACGATCCCGTAGAGCACGGAACGCGGGAACACCGATTTCACGTTCGCGGCCAGCCCCCGGCCGGTAATGCAGCCGAGGCGAGCACTCACCATCTGGATGCCGACCATCAACGGGTAGGTGAACAGGACCGTCCACAGCATGCTGTACCCGAACTGGGCACCGGCCTGCGAATACGTGGCGATACCGCTCGGATCATCGTCCGCGGCGCCCGTGATGAGGCCCGGCCCCAATTGCCTGACTCGAGGATTCTGCGCAATCCTCTTGAGCAGATTGACCATAGCCATGCTCCAAAAGCGGACTTGGAGTCCCACGCGAAAGGGTAGATATCGGCGGGGATCGGCGCGACCTAGCGGATTCGAGCCATTTGCGCGAAAACCTCCGGGACGATAGACCGGCGCCGAAGAGGTGTAAAGCAATAAATCGCCGCGACGAGCCTACCCTACTGCCGCAGCCTTCGCCTTTGCGACTTCGGCGATGACTGCGTCCGCGACCAGCCGCGGTACCGGCTCGTAGTGCGAGAATTCCATCGTGTAGGAAGCGCGTCCGCTCGTCATGCCGCGCAGCTGCCCGATATAGCCGAACATTTCCGACAGCGGTACGTTCGCCACGACGGCGATGTTGGTGCCGCGTTCCAACTGGTCTTGGATCGCGCCGCGGCGGCGGTTGATATCGCCGATCACATCGCCCAGGTAGTCGCCGGGCGTCACCGTCTCCACCTTCATCACCGGCTCCAGCAGGATCGGACCGGCCTTGCGGACCGCTTCGCGAAAGCACGCCTTGGCGGCGATCTCGAAGGTGAGCGCGTTGGAGTCCACGTCGTGGAAACTTCCGTCGATCAGCGTCGCGCGAAAATCTACCGTGGGGTAGTGAGCGAGCACGCCGTCTTCCTTCTGGATCTTGAGACCCTTCTCGACCGAGGGAACGAACTCCTTGGGCACCGATCCGCCCACGGTTTTATCCACAAATTCGAATCCGGCGCTGCGCGCCAGCGGCTCGAAAACGATCCACACTTCGGCAAATTGTCCGGAACCGCCGGTCTGCTTCTTGTGGATGTACTGTTCGGTCAATTTCTTGGTGATGGTCTCGCGATACGCGACTTGCGGCTCTCCCATGATGCCTTCGACGCCGAATTCGGTGCGCATGCGGTCAAGGGTGACCTCCAAATGCAGCTCGCCCATCCCGCGCAGGATGGTCTGCCCTGTTTCGCGGTCGGTTTCCAGGTGCAGCGAGGGATCGGCGCGGACCATCTTGCCGAGCGCGGTCCCGAATTTCTCCTGTTCGGCCTTGAGCTTCGACTTCACGGATACGCTGATGACGGGGTCGGGGAAACGCATACGCTCGAGGACGACGGGGTTGGCCGCATCGCACAGCGTGTCGCCCGTCTCGGTGTCCGCCAGGGAGACCAGCGCGATGATGTCGCCGGCGCGCGCCTCTTCCACCGGATTGGCTTCCTTGGCGAACATTTCGACCATCCGGCCGATTTTTTCGCGCTTGCCGCGGGTGGAGTTCTGAACCGAGGCGCCCTTGGTCAGAACACCGGAATAGACGCGGATGAACGTCAGAGCGCCGTAGGCGTCGTTGATGACCTTGAAGGCCAGGGCCGAGAAGGGCTCGTCGTCCGAGCATATACGCTCGCCGATGGGCTCGCCGTCGGCGTCCACCGTTTTGATCGAGGCAACGTCGGTCGGGGCCGGCATGTAGTCGACCACCGCATCCAGTACCTGCTGGACGCCCTTGTTCTTGTACGAGGAGCCGCACAGGATCACCGTGAAGGCGGAATGCAACGTGCCCTTGCGCAGCGCCTTGCGCAGCACGTCGGCCGAGGGAACGGTGCCGTGCGTGAGGTAGGCCTCCATGGCCTCGTCGTCCTGCTCGAGACACGTGTCGACCAATTCCGTGCGGAATTTTTGCACATCGCCCAGGAGCTTTCGATCGCTCGGCGTCGTGATGTGCAGCTTATCCGCCAGATCGTCGGTCACCTCGTGGCTATGCCACTGTGCATCCTTGTCGTCCGAATCCCACACCAGGGCCTTCATCTCGACCAGATCGATCATGCCCTTGAAATGTTCTTCCGAACCGATCGGGATCTGCACGGGCAACGGGCGCGCGCCGAGACGCTTCTTGATCATGTCCACGCAGCGCAAGAAATTCGCGCCGCTGCGATCCATCTTGTTGACATAGCAAATGCGCGGCACGCCGTAGTTGTCGGCCAGGCGCCAGTTGGTCTCCGATTGCGGCTCGACGCCCGCAACTCCGTCGAACACCACCACGGCCCCGTCGAGAACGCGCAGGGACCGATTCACCTCGATGGTGAAGTCGACGTGCCCCGGGGTGTCGATGAGGTTGATCTTCTTGTCGCGCCAGAAAGCAGACACGGCGGCGCTCTGTATGGTGATGCCGCGCTTCTGTTCTTGCTCGAGATAATCCGTGGTCGTCGAGGTCTTCAGATCCTTCGTATCATGAATGTCGATGATGGTGTGCTTGCGCCCGGTGTAATACAGGATGCGCTCGGTCGTCGTCGTCTTGCCGGCGTCGACATGGGCAATGATGCCGATATTTCGGATATCGGATAACGGTATTGTGCGGGCCATAACAAGGTTCCGTAAGAATGTGACAAAAGCGCCGCGGTGAGCGGGCGCCAAAACCGTATATTCTGACACGGCGCGCCGGGCATGTCGAAAAATTTGGGGAGATTTGAGATAGAGGTCGGATTACTTGACGCTGTATCCGCGGCCTTCAAGGCAGGCCGCCTGTGCGCGAAAGTAGTCCGAACGACGGCCGGTGGCCGTCGACCCCGCCGGCTGGGTAGGGTCAAACCCCGTTTGCCCAGCGGCCCAGCGGTGGCATTCGAACTTATCCTTGCCCAACTGCTCCGGGCTTTGACCGTTCTTGGGGTACGCGATCAGCTCCCCTGAAGGTGCGGCAGACTGATTTTGAATCTCGGAGGGCGGAGTCACCATTTCGTATTGGTTGACGGTGCCGTTCCAACGATAGTAGGCGTTATCCGCATAGTAGTAAGGAACGCCGTCCCACCAGATGGTCGAGTAATACCAGGGCAGGGTCGCCAAGTACAAACCCAAGCCGAAGCCTCCCCAGGCCCAAGGTCCGTAAAAACCATAACCGCCCCGCCAGCCTCCCCAGCCGTGCCCGCCCCGCCAACCATAGCCGCCGCGGTACCCGCCATAACCCCCGTGATAGCCGGCGCCGCGGCCCCCGGAAGCGCCCGCATGAGCGCCGCCACTCGTGTGCTGCGCCGATGCAGACACGCTCATAGCCATTGCGGCAATGCCGCTCAGGACCAGAAACAGCGAACGGAGCCTCGTGGGGTTTTGCATGGCATCACCAATGGCCGGCCGATGGATAAATTCAATCACTTCGATTATATAAGACTCCGCACTTCGCGCGCAGTTCACATGAGCTGTACGTATGACGTACCTCTCAATCGTGAAACCGGTTCACCGTATTCGGGTACTCATTGTCGAAGGGCGGCTTTTAGCAAGGTCTCCGGAGGTTCCCATGCGAGTCCGAAGCGGTATTCTGGGTTTGACCTTGGCGCTGATGATCGCGCCTGTGGGAATGAGCTTCGCGAACGGCGGCGGGACCATGAGCGGAGGCAGCACTGCCGGCTCCATGTCCGGCTCGCGGCCGGGCACGCCCGAGGAGATGGCGAAGGCGGCGTATAACTCCGGTGTCCATTCGATCAAAAAGGCCCAGGAGTACGAATCCGACGCCGCCAAGGCCTCCAATCCGGACAAGAGCGCCAAGGCGCTGGACAAGGCTCATCAGAACTATTCGAAGGCCCTCGAGCAGTTCATCGACGCGGTTTCGCAGCAGCCCAAGATGTATCAGGCGTGGAATTACATCGGATTTGCCAACCGCCACCTCGGCAGCTACGACGCGGCGTTATCTGCGTACGCCAAGGCGCTCGAGATCAATCCGGGGTATCCCGATGCCATCGAGTACCGAGGGGAAGCGTACCTCGGATTGAATAAGATCGATGAGGCGAAAGAAGCGTACATGACGTTGTTCAAGGAATCGCGCAGTCTCGCCGACCAACTCATGGCGGCAATGCGCCGGTGGACCGATGCCCGGCGCACGGATGCTCAAGGGGTAGCTCCCGAGGAGCTTGAAGCATTTTCGAAATGGGTGGAGGAGCGTGTGGGGATCGCCGCACAAACCGCCTCCCTCGCGGTCGGCGCGCGCACTGCGTGGAAGTAGCCGGCACCGCCGCCTAAAATTCGCAAGCACCTGGCAATCGCAATGGCATGCCTGGCGGCGAACGCGGCGCATGCCGCGGATTCGTCGCCCCTTCCGCCCTACGAATGGCACCTGCCACCCGGTTTTCCACGTCCCGTGGTGCCGGCCGACAATCCAATGTCCCAGGCGAAGGTGGAGTTGGGGCGCCGGCTATTTCACGAGACACGCTTGTCCGCAGACGGCCGCTACGCGTGCGTCAGTTGCCATCGGCCCGAGCTTGCCTTCACGGACGGAAAGCCCCGGGCGCTGGGCGCCAGCGGTCAAGCCACGAAACACGGCGCCATGAGCCTCGCCAACGTGGCTTACAACGCGGGGTTCACCTGGAGCGATGCGAGGGTGCGATCGCTCGAATCGCAAATGCGGCAGCCGCTGTTCAACGAGCATCCGGTGGAGATGGGACTCACGGGCAGCGGACATGCGGCCATCGAGGCCTTGGCCGCCGAGCCTTCCTATCGAGAGCCGTTCGCCGCCGCGTTTCCAGGCGAGGAGGCACCGATTTCCATCGACCACGTGATCAAGGCGATCGCGGCATTTGAGCGCACTTTGATCTCGGGTCGCTCGCCCTTCGACCGCTATGTGTTCGACGACGATCGGACCGCGCTATCGGAGGCGGCCAAGCGCGGGATGCGGCTCTTTTTCTCGAGGCGGGTCGGCTGCGCGCAATGTCACTCCGGGCTCAATTTCTCCGGACCCTTGATTTACGAGGGACACCGGACCGTACGCGCGTCGTTCGTCAACACCGGCCTTTACGATGTGGACGGCCGGGGAAGCTACCCGCCGGGCGATCGCGGCCTGATCGACGTCACCCATCGAGCAGCGGACATGGGAAAATTTCGCGTACCCACGCTGCGCAATGTGGCGCTGACCGCGCCCTATATGCATGACGGCAGCCTGGCGACCTTGAACGAGGTGATCGCTCATTATAGTCGCGGGGGGCGAAAGAGCCCGCATCGAGATCCGCGCGTGCGACCGCTCGCCCTGTCGCCGACCGAGCGCGCGGATTTGGTTGCCTTCCTGGAGAGCTTGACCGATCGCGATTTCATCGAGGACCCCGGGTTTCGATGACCGTGCCCGCAGCCGCCCCGACCTCGCACCCTTCCGCGGCCGCCCGGCGGCAAGGCCTGCTGCTCGCCGCTCTCGGTGCGATCGCCTTCTCCGGCAAGGCAATCATCGTCAAATTTGCGTATCGCTACGGTGTCGACGCCGTCACGTTGATCATGTAC
>DATMNF010000043.1:0-2102 GCA_035569355.1 Steroidobacteraceae bacterium | reverse complement strand
CGTTTCGACTTCGTCGTCTCATCGCACGTTGCTCCGGTTATCGCTGGATTCCGTTCGATCCCGTGCTGCGCGAGCGAGATGCAGACCCGGCGCGGCGGGAAGCATGGCTGCGGGACCAATATCGGCATCCCGAAGAGCATCGGCACACCGTGGGGGAGGTGCAGGATTGGTTCAACGAGAATAGTGTCGAATACGTTCGAACATACCCGAGCGCACTTGTCGGCGAGGTGCCGGACGGACTCTTCACGGCAGCCGGCGATACATGGCGACCCGAGGCCTGGTTGGCGCAGCTCGCCTGGATGAAAAGCCTGGGATCCGAGGGCGGGCTGTTCGTGACCGTCGGCCGCCGCGAGACGGCGTGAGCCGGCGCCGCCTGACCGAAGCCGCGTTGGCGGGCTTCGGGATCGCCTTGATCCTGGTATCGCTCGCGGCGAGACAGGTCTGGTGGGACCGCCATTTCATGCCGATCTTCGCCATCGCACGCTCCACGCTGGTTGCTGCGGAGATGACGGTGCGCGGGCTCATCTGCCTGATGGGTGTCGCGGTCTTGCTGGTCCTGCGCCGCCCAATCGCCGCTGCCGTCAGCCGGGCGACCGTCGGCGACGCGCTGCGCATCTTTCTCGCCGTGATATTGGCGCTGGGTTGCGCCGAGCTGTTACTGCGCGCCCATCCGCCTTATCCGCACGATGCCGATCCGCTGCAACTCGAGCCGCGACGCCGCGCCGATCCGGTGCTCGGGTGGGAATTCCTGCCGGCGCGATCGGTCATGACCGAGGAGGCGGGTCGCCCCGTGTCGTACAGCTTTGACAACGCGGGACATCGCGTGTCGGCGCCGGCGGCCGCGGTCGATGTCGAGCAGCCGACGCTGTTGTTTACCGGCGAATCCATTATTGCGGGCTACGGACTTGCCTGGGAGGAGACGATTCCCGCCCGCGTGGGTGCGCTGCTTGGGATCCAAAGCGCCAATCTGGCTGTATCCGACTACAGCAACGACCAGTCATTCCTTCGATTGTCGGCGGAGCTGCCGCGCTTTCGCAATCCAGTCGCCGTGGTGACGTTGTTCATGCCGGCACTCTTCGATCGCAATCTGCTCGACAATCGCCCGCAGCTCTCAGCCGGATTCATATCGCAACCGGCGGTCCAGTCCTCTCGCCTCGCCGCGCTGCTGCGCTGGCTCGTTCCCTACCGCAGCACCGCTGCCGTTGAACAGGGCATCACGCGCACCCGCGACAGCCTGCGTGGGCTCGTTGATCTTGCGCGCGCACGGGATGCCGAGCCGCTCATCGTCGTACCGCAATTCGGCGCGGAGAGCGCGACCGACGAGATGCTGAGGCGGCGCATTCTCGATGAGACGGGACTTCCGTATGTGGAGGTGAAGCTTGATCCGAGCTGGCACCTGCCGGGCGATATGCATCCCGACGCGCGCGGTGCCCAGACAATAGCAATCGCGGTCGCGGAGCGGTTGCACCAGGGGCGTCCCGGCAGGATTTCGGCGGCTGCCGGTCGCTGGTGAGTGGCCGCGACCCGGCAGCAACTTGATCCCCGCGCCCTTATGACGGGTTCATCGGTTCCCACAATTCGATTGGATTTCCATCCGGGTCGTGCAATCTTGCGAATCGTCCATTGGGGTATTTTTCCGAGTCCACTTTCACCTCAATGTTTGAATTCCGAAGCTGCGCGACGATTGCGTCCAAATTGCGAACGCGAAAGTTGACCATCCACGCTTGCGCCTTGGAGCCGAAGTAGTCGGTATCCATCGGAAACGGCGTGAATACAGTTGGTCCTGCGACTTGCTGCCACGCCGAATGGCCGTAGTCTGTGGGCACCGGGTCAATTCCGAGGTTGAACTGGTACCACTGCGCCAGTTTGCCGGGATCGCGGCTTCGGAAGAACAGCCCTCCGATGCCCATCACGCGTTCCCTTGGCGGGTCAATTTTCGACTCCGTCGAAGTCGAAGAGGTGCCAGCTGCGGGTCCCAGGGTTACGAAGGTCGACGCGCCTATGATTAGGGTTCTGCGTGTAAACGCCATGATCAGTTCTCCGCACGCCTCGCATGGGCGCTATCATCTGGACGGGGACGCGTGATGGGCAAGTGTCTCGAG
>DATMNF010000042.1:0-13995 GCA_035569355.1 Steroidobacteraceae bacterium | reverse complement strand
CAGCCGGAAACTCACGCGACGCATCGTTACAAGTCCAACATCCTGATCTGTCACGCGCCTCAACTCCCTAGAGCAGCGGATTCATCGGCGCCGAATGCGCATTTCCCAGAATTTGGCAGTCGTCCCGACATTCCGGGGTTTCGAGTGGGGTGTTGTTGCATACAGCATGCGCTGGACGAATCTCGCGTGCAACTCGCGGGCCTCACCATCGTCGAACGGACGAAGTGGGTCCAGACCCGCCTCTACGCGTACGGTCGTGATCCCACGCAAAAATACCGTGGCTTCGCTTGACAACAGCGGCTATATCAAAACTTGTAGCGCGCGCCGATCGTGGGGTTGATGTTGGTGGTGTAGAAGTAGCCGCTCGCTGCGCCATCGTGCACACCGCTGTACATGGCGCCCAGGTAGGCGTCGAAGTGCACGCTGAATCTGTAGTCGGCGTCGAAGGAGAAAGCATCGAGGCTGCCGCTGCATACGCTGTACTTCGATGTCGAGCAGCCGGCCTGCTTTCCGGTGCCGTAGGCATCCTGATGATATCCGTAATAAGCCACGGTCAGGTCGAGGTGGGGTATCACGGTGTAGCGAGCGCCGGTCCAATAAACTTGCATGGTCTTCGAAGTGTTGTAGGCACTGTTGTTGACGAAAGCCAAAACGTAGCCACCGATGTCGTTGAACCCGGCTTTCAGCGGCGTATTTGGATTGGCGTACTTCAAGTGCTCGTAGCCGGCGAAGAACTTGAAAGGGTCGATCTTGTACGAGGCCATCAGGGCGTACGCCGTATTGTCCGAGACGGTCGCCGCTACGGAGTTCGATACCGAATATCCCAACGCCGGAAGCTGAGCGACTTGGGCGGCGCTCAGGGCCGTTGCGGTGATGGCGCTGTTGACCTTCGAATAATAGGCATCGACCGATGCGCCCGCGAAATTTGCGCCCACGTCCGCCTGAACAGCGGTGTCGGCCGAGCCGTGGGAACCGTTGAATTTGTACAGAGCACCGAAGTGCACGAGATCGTGGAAGTCAAAAAGATACTTCGCCACCGAATTGAGGCGGTTATCCTCCTGGCTCCCGGCGCCGGAATAGGTATTTGACGCGCCGAGCAAGCCGAAGGCGGAAGCGTTGTAGTTGGGGTCATACTTGATCACGCCTTCGAGCAGCAGGGTCAACTGACGGCCGAAAGTGAGAGTACCGAACCGCGCCGATTTCAGGCCGACCCAGGCGGTCTGGAAGGCCTGACCCGCCGAGCTGCCATCGACATTGACGGTCTGCGTGGCCGGGGTTCGGCCATTGTTCACGGTCAACGATTTCAGAGAATCAGCGATTTCTCCGGACTGAGGGTTGAAGAACGACTCGACCTGAAATACGGCTGACCAATCGCCATTCAGGGGCTCGACGCCTTGCAGGCCGACTCTCGACTGCCCCATGTTGCTCGGAGTGACACCCGTCACCGACTGGCGGCTGTTCTGCCGCACGATGTTGCCACTGGCGGCCGGACGGTAGGGGCTGAACGGTGCACTATGAGTATCGTATTGCACACCGATGTCAATGACGCCGTATAGCGTGATACCGTGAAATGTCAGAGCATCTTCGCCAGTGATGCCAGGTCCCGTTTTCTGCTGCGCGGGCGCGGGGACCGACGCACTCAGCGCGCTCAACAAACCCAATGCACACCACCCGAACCTCCATCTCCTCGACCTGATCAAGAGAAACTCACCGTCGGCGCGCTCCGTACCTGCCGCTCCTCGCGATCCCTTCAGAACCTTGCTCATCAGCGCCCCTGGATGGTCGTTTGTTGGTGTTGGTCTGAAGCGTAAAGGCGCGACCATGGAATGAGAAATAACCAGGGGTTCTTTCGATATGGCGAAACCGAGAACGACGATGTCAGCCCGAGAGCAAGAAGCGGTCCGGCGCCCCATGCGGGCGGCTAGCGGTTCTCACTCCGGGAATGGCACACGGCTTCAATATTATTGCCGTCCGGATCGAGGACGAACGCGCCGTAGTAGCTCGCATGATAGTGCGGTCTGAGCCCTGGTGCCCCGTTGTCATTGCCTCCCGCGGCAAGGGCCGCCCGGTAGAATGCATCGACCTCGGCGCGCGATTGCGCGGTGAATGCAAAATGCACCGGACCGCTGCGCGTCGAGCCGTCTCCGATCCAGAAGAAGGGCTTGCCGGCGGCACCGAAACCGGCGTGCGCAGCGCCGCCGGTTTGTTCCGCGGTCAGCTCCACGACGAGATCGATTGAAAGGGGTGCGAGTGCTTTGGTGTAGAAAATTTTCGAACGATTCAGATCAGCCACTGAAATTCCAGTATGGTCCAGCATGCATATGCTCCCGTTAGAAGTTAGCTTTCGCCGCCTCGCAGGTGAACTCCACGCTCACTGCGGCAGGTTCATTTTGCGCAGCATCGCCGGGTAGCGTGCATCGGCGCGCAGGTGCGTGAGCAGCGGGTCGACTTTGATTTCGACGAGGCCTCCATCGCGCTGCAGATACGCCCGCTCCAGCCACTCGAAGGCCTTGTCCTTTTCGTTCCGCCAGGCATGGACCTCGGCGATCTGGTAGGCCGCGTCCTGCGCATGCTTTGCGATCAGCTCATCGAGCGACTGCTGCGACGCCTTCGGATCCTTGAGCGTGTGCTCGGCCATCGAGATGCCGCACAAGCGAAAGGCCTCATCGTCCGTGATCTTGCGGAATGACGCCAGCGCCTCCACCGCGTTGCCCTCGAGCAGTTGCAGCGTGCCCAGATAGCTCAGGCTGCGGGCCGACTGCGGTTCGATCTCGAGCGCGCGGCGCAGCGCCTCGTGGGCGGCGGCAAAGTCTTGGCCTTCGATCAAGGAGCGGCCGAGGTTTCTCCAGGCGAGGTTCGACAATGCGTCAAGCTCGGCGGCCTTCGTCTGCGCCGCAATCGCCTCCGGCAGCCGGCCGAGCCCCGCCAGCAGGAAGCCATACAGGCGCTGCACTTCGCTGTCCGACGGATCGAGCGCGAGCGCCTTTTGAAGATCTGCCTGCGCGCCGGCCCAGTCCCAGCTGAACGAAGCACGCAGATCGGCGCGCACCGCGTAGCCGGCGGCTTCGTCGGGCGCCAGGGTGACGGCCTTGTCGGCTGCCTCCTCGGCGCGCTTGAGGCCGGCCGCATCACCGTTCCAATCCGCGAGATATTCTTCCGACAGAGCGAGGCCGGCATGGGCGGCGCCGTAACGTGGGTCGAGCGCGATGGCCTTGTGGTAGGCCTCGACCGAACGCTGCCAGCCGTCGAGGTTCCCTCGATTGAAGAATTGACGCCCGAGCAGGAATTGGTTGTAGGCCTCGGTGCTGGAGGTCCGATGGGAGGATACGTGCGGCGCCGGTCCGAGCTTGATCTTCAATGCCTCGACCACGGCCCCCGCGATTTCATCCTGAACTTTGAAGATATCCTTCACATCGCGGTCGTAGCTCTTCGACCACGCGTAATACCCGTTGTCCGCGCGGATCAACTGCACGGTTACCCGGATGGTGTCGCCGGCCTTGCGCACGCTCCCCTCGAGCACGTGGCCGACACCGAGCGCCTTCGCGATGTCCCTTACCGTAGCCTGCTTGCCCTTGAAGTAGAACGAGGACGTGCGGGCCGGCACTTTCAGATCCGCCACCTGAGCCAGGAGACCGATGAGCTCCTCGGACATGCCGTCGGCGAAGTACTCCTGATCATGCTTCTCGCTCATATCGACGAACGGCAAGACCGCTATCGATTTGTCGTTCGCCAACGTCGGCCCTTGTACCGCGACGCGCTTCGACAGCCACAGCTCGTCGATGACGAAATAACCGAGCGCGGCAACCAGCGCGATGGAGATCGCGACCGAGGCGCGCCGCCCCGCCGAGCCTGTCATCGGGACCGTGCGAGCGGCGGCCTCGACCGAAGGGCTCGGCGGGGGTCCGGGGGTAACCTCCGACGCATCAACCCACGGACTCACCGGCGCGACCAACCGGTACCCGCGACGCGGAACATTCGCGATGTAGGCCGGCTCCTTCGTGTCATCGCCGAGCAGCCGCCTGAGAGAGGCCACTGCCTGATAGACCGAACCGGGCGTGACCACCACCCCTGCCCAAACCTGATCGAGCAGTTGATCCACGCTGACGACCTGACCGGCGTGCTGGGCGAGGCACATGAGGAGTTGCATCGTCCGGCGCTCGAGCTTGACGGTGGTTCCGTTCTTCGACATCTCGTCCAGGGCGGGATCGACCCGCCAGGCGCCGATGCGCAGAATCGAGGGCTCTTTTGAGATCGATGGCGTCATAAGCTATGACACTACTATACCGCCATCAAACTGGCCGGTTCCGGAGCGCGCCGCCGATGCGCCGGACCGCCTCAACATCCTTGCGATGCGTCGCTAGGTTGCGATCACTGCCGGGCGTCGTCGAACTCGTGGTGGCCTCACGCGGGACGCTTGCGCAGGACCACGTGCGTCGCGTTCGGCGTGGGAGCGTGTTCGGTGCACCGATAGCCGAGCTTGGTTGCGTCGATATCACCAAGAAGGTGCTCTCCGGATCCAAGCAAGGTTGGGGAAATTGCAAAGTGCATTTCGTCGACGAGGCCTGCGCGAAGGTATTGCTGAATGGTGGCGACTCCGCCGCCGAGGCGGACGTCTTGACCGTTCGCAGCCTCGGCGGCGCGTTGAAGAGCCGCATGGATACCATCCGTGACGAAATGGAACTCGGTGCCACCCTGCATTGCGATCGATTCGCGGGGGTAGTGGCTGAGCACGAACACGGGGGTGTGGTAAGGCGGGTTGTCGCCCCACCATCCCTTCCAGGCGTCGTCCGGCCACGGTCCCCGAACTGGACCAAACATGTTGCGGCCCAAGATCCATGCACCGATATTGACGAACCCGCGCGCCGCGAAGTCGTCATCGATGCCCGTCTTGCCGCCATCGTTGCCAAACATCCGTTGAAATGTGCGCGTCGCGAATACCCACTCGTGCAGCGCCATGCCACCTATCCCGAGCGGGTTGTTTTGATCCTGGCCAGGCCCGGCGCCATAACCATCGAGGGATAGCGAAAAACAGTGCACGCGCAGCTTGGGCATGAAGTGGATCTTAAGCCTCATTAGCGGTTGCCGGAAGCGCGCCTTCGACCGACTGCGTTTTGACGAGCTGCTTCGTAGGGTCAACCTTGAGCCACAGCACGGCGCCGATCAGGAGCAGGATCGCCATTGGGATGAAGGGCAGATTGTAATTGCCGAACCGACCGACGAGATAACCAAACGCCAGCGACGACACAAACGAACCAATCTGCGCTGACGTGTTCATCGCTCCGACCATTGCTCCGGCGTAGGGGCCGCCGATGTCCAGGCACACGGCAAACATGATCGGCTGCTGAAACGTTATTCCTGCGTAGACCAGAGATAGCAGGATCATGGCCGCAAGCTGGTGCGCCGTGAACATGACAGCGACCGTACACAGCGCCGAAAGGCTCAGGGAAATCGCGCCGATGGAGCATCGGCCCCATTTGAGACCGACCTTTTTGACCAGCGCATTGCTCACGAGTCCCCCCGCAAAGTTGGCACAGGCAGCCACGAAGAAAGGCAGGGAGGACAGCAGGAGATTTTTCTCGCTGTATCCGCGTGCGTTCACCAGGTATGTGTGAAACCACGACTGAAAGAAGTAAAACGTGTACACGTAGCATAGAGCTACGCCCAACGCCGCCCAAAAATTCATGGAGGTAAGGGCTATGGTCCAAGGGAGTTTCTGGTGGGCCCTTGCAATTGAGCCGCGCGTCTCATCGAGCTCCGCCTCACTCACGCCTGGTTTCTCAGCCGGAGTGTCGCGATACCGCCAATACCAGATGCCGCTCCAGAGGACGCCCGCGATTCCAAAAACGAAGAATGACGCTCGCCAACCGTAATACATCTGGATCGGAACCACGAGGAGCGGAGCTATCGCACCCCCTAACTGGGATGCCATCAATATGATTCCGAAGGCGCGGCCTCGTTCGTGGACCGGAAACCACCGCCCCACGACGATCCCGGCGTTCGGATAGGCGCCTGCTTCGCCCGCTCCAAAAAGAAACCGGGTCAGCAATAGCGGGTAGTAGCCCGATACCAGGCCGGTGAGCGTCGTGAATCCCGACCACCACAGCACGATCCGTGTCAGTACCCGCCGCGGCCCAATGCGGTCGCCCAGCACCCCATTGGGGATCTCAAAAGCCGCGTACGAAATGGTGAAAATGCCGGTGACCCACCCCCAGGCCTCGGGGCTGATATGCAGGGCCTCCTGCATTCTCGGGCCCGCCACCGAAATACAGACACGATCGAGGTAGGTGATGACGAGCAGCAGAGACAAGAGCGCCAGCACCCGGTTTCGGTATTTCGAACGCAGCATCAATTCGCCAGAATTGCACGCATCTGGCCTGCCGTTTGGGTATCGCCGAGGAGATCGGCGGCTTGAGCGGAGCCCAAGAGTGCGCCGCGCCGTCCCGGCGCGGCTATCAGGGCCGCGCGGTATTCTTGCAAGGCTTCCTGCGGCCGATTCAGCGTAAGGAACAAATCTCCCAGCTGCTCGCGGGCCGGAACGATGGGGCCCGGAGTCACGGGCAGTTTCTCAACCCCATCCTCCTCATCAGCCGCCTGCCGAAGTTGTTCAATTGCTACGTCTGGGTGCGCGCTCGACGCCGACTGCCAGGCCTTGGCCTCCTTGCGCAGCACGTCGACCTGCATTGCCCAGTAGGCATTTCCGCTGGTCTGTAGCTGTTCTCGGCAGGTGTCGAGCCGCGCAATGTCATCGCTCGCCGCTTGCGGATGTCCGGCGCGCGCGCTGGCGACGGCGCGGGCCCAAAAAACGACGGCGGCCACGTGCGGCGCGGATCCCGGCAGCGGCTTCAGTGCAACGGCAGCATCCCATTGGCGACGTTCCATCGCGAGCCGGACCGGCATGGCGGTGGCCGCATAGGAGACTATGAAATTATCTCCGAGTAATCCATCCATCGTGCCAAGCGCAGCGACCACTTGCTCGGCATCGGCTTGCTGCCCGCGCTGCAGGTACGCGTATACCAGGTAATCCATCGCATGGAGCTCTTCGCCTCGATCGCCTTGACTGTGTGCCGCCGCGCGCGCCGCGATGTTCGATGCAATCGAATCATTCCACAGACCGAGCCGTGTGAAGATGTGCGATGGCATGTGCAGGGCATGAGGCGCGGATGGTGCGATCTTTGAATAGGCGCGCGCAGCGGCCAAACCTCGCGGCGCCAGTTCCGCGCTGTCATAGGCGTGGATGAGATAGTGGGCAACGCCGGGGTGGTCCGGATGGTCGCGGTAAATCGGCTCCAGAATGGCCGCGGCGCGCTTCTGGTTCGCGTGCGATCGGTCTTCGGGCGCGGCGGTCGCGATGAGCGACAGCGCGTAGAAGACTTGCACCTCGATGTCCGCCGGATGACTCTGGGCCGCCGCGCTCATCGCCGATTGATAGGCTTTAGCGCGAAGCACATGCGGCACATGGTCGAAGTCGCGGTAATACGCGGCGGCCGCCGCAATGAACTGTTGTTCACGCTCCGATCGCGCATTGAGCCGAATCGCCTGCTCGATTTCCGCCTGGCCCTTGCCGAGTTCCAGCGCGCCGGGCGGGCTCCATAGCTGGTGGAAGTACGACATCGCCACGCCCCAATGCGCCATGGCGCAGGCCGGATCGGCTGCGGCGATGTCCCGGAAGGCTCTTTCCGAAGCGGCGTATGCGAAAGAATGCAGGAGCGCGACGGCGCGCTCGAAATCACGTGTGACGCTCTGTGCGCACGAGGTCGCGAATGTCACCGTACCGAGCCGCTCCGGAGGCGGATGCGAATGCATCTCCTGGGCTGACGCCGCCCCCGCGCAGATGACTGCGCCGACCACCAACCGCGCAATGACCGAATTCATTTTCCAATCCTCGCAGCAGGAGCACCTCGCAGCCGGAGCACGAATCTTAGGCCAACAATCGCAGCAATCCAAACGAGGCCGTCCAGGATAAGTAAAGTGTACGCGAGGGCCGTGGCTCAACTGCGCTGCGCTATACGCACGGCGTGCGCGCGTATAGCATGGGTCCAACGCGACGCATCCCTACCGAGTAGGGGCGCTTCGGAAGTGCCAGGAATTTCGAGAGCCGGGCGAAGACAAGGAACTCTCGAGGGAAGGTAATCCATGAAGGTAAGGGCGGCCTTGGGTCTCCTCGCAATACTCGCGTGCGCGGGCGCGCTTTGGGGATGTATTTCGGCTACCCAAGTGGTCCGGCCTCAGACGCCGGCGCCGATGAAGGACTATCACGACGTCTATTTGATCCCGCCGAAGGAGGATCCGCGCAATATCGTTCCACGGGTCGTGCACGAGTTCGAGGCGCTCGGATTCAACGTGACGGTCGCCGATCCCAACAAACCGTTGGAAGGCCAGCAAGGCACCGGTTTCGTAATCTTGGCTTCAGGTTACGTGCTGACGTGTGCTCACGTGCTCGGCGGCGAAAAACTTGCCGCCGTCTGGGTATCCGGGAAAAGGTTCGATGCGGACGTATTGAGCAGCGACGAGGCAAAGGACCTTGCGATCCTGAAGCTTAGGTCGAAGGATCATGCGGATTTCGCGCCGGTAAGCTTCCGGGGCGATGCGAAGTACAATTTGGGGGCGGAGGTATTTACGATTGGTTTTCCCTTGAGCAATCTGCTCGGCAGTAGTGCGCGGTTCACGAACGGCACCATCAGCGCGGCCAGTGGGCTCAAGGACGATCCCAAGCAGATACAGATATCGGCGCAGATTCAGCCCGGAAACAGCGGTGGACCCTTATTCGACAAGGACGGCCTCGTGCTCGGAGTGGTGGAACAAACACTCAATCCGCTGAGGATACTTGCCGAGACGGGAGACGCCCTGCCGCAAAATGTGAACTTCGCCATCAAGGGTGAGACCGTGCTCGAGTACGTGCGCACCGCGCAACCGGACATTGCCGGCAGCCTTTCACTGAACAAGGCCGCAAAGCTCGAGGAAGTCCAAGCGTCAGTCGTCAAGATCCGATCGGGCATTGCGGGCGATGAGTCCGACAGTCACCCGAGGCTGGTGGCCCGGCTGGATTATCACAGTCACTGGGATATGTGGTTTCGCTTCAATTTGTTCTTGATTCGTCTTTATGACTTCGATACGCACGACGCCGTGTTCGCCGCCGGACAGGGCAGAGACAATATGATCAGCACGGAAGACGTCGTCATCAGGGATACCTTCGCAAAAATCCGCGAGAACTTGCGAAGCCGCTGATCGCAATCCAAGGGCCGGAGGCGCACGGCTATCGCCGCGTCATCGCCCGTTCCATCTGCGCAAGCAAATCCGTGACGTCGCACTCCTCGTCAGACTCGTCCATGACCAGCGCACCCTGCTCGTCTGTCTCGAGGCGCAATAGCCCCGGGCTTTCAAGTTCGAGGCGCGCGAGCATCGATGCTTGGCGCTGATATTCACGCAGCAGCCGGCGGCTCTGGTCTTCGAGGCGCTTATGCGCCAGGGCTTGTTGTACGGTAAAGATGAGGTCGGTCGGGTTGCAGGGCTTGAGAAAAAAGCGGTAGACCTCGCCCTCATTGATCGCCCGAACGGCCGCTTCCAGGCTCGCCTGGCCGGAAAGTATCATCCGGATGGTATGCGGGAATTGCTTGCGCACAGCGGATAGAAACACCGATCCGGACATCCCCGGCATTTGTTCATCGGAAATAACCACATCGACGCGACAACGCTGCAGAAGCTCCAGCGCCGCGGCGCCCGAGGTGGCGGTCTGGATCTCATAGGGCTCGCGCCGCAGTGCGCGCTTCAGTGCGTCCGTCACGTTCGGTTCGTCGTCGACCAGAAGAATTGTCGCGGTCGTTGCGCTCATGTTGGCACCATCACGCGAAAGGGCTCGGCGATCCCGACCCCGCCGGCGATACTGCCGAGGCGCACCAGCAGCGAACGGGTGACCTCCTGACCCGCGGGTACCAGGCGAATACCCTTCGGGCTGACCAAGTCCTCATCCAGAATCATACCGGGCGCAAGATCCTTCAACCGCAGTTGCTTCACGACTTTCTCCAGGTTCCCAGGCACCACACAGCGCAGCGCATCGATGATCGTCTGTGGAATCCCCAGTTTCGATGCGCGCACCCCTTCCACTGCCGCCTCGCGGGTCATACCGCTCAAGGTGCGGCGATCGAATTCGACAGCCGTGCGCAACAGCGCCCTTCCTAAAGTGCGCACATCCCATTGACGCACATTCTCGGGCTGACCGGCAAAGCTCAATGAGCCGAACTGCGCGGGCACGATCTCGGCAACCTCCTCGAGCCGCGGAATGGACGCCAGTAATTTCCCGGCCACCTCGGGGTGAGATTCGTGCAGCCGCTTTTCCTCCCCCGTCAGCGTTTGTCCGGCTTCGACCTTCGACAATATCGCGCCGGGCAGGGCCATACAGCCAATTTGCGAGACATAAGCCGCCAGCCCCCACTGCCACCGCTCCGGTAATTCGAGCGCTCTCGTCAAATCGACCGTATAGCGGCGCAGCCGCGACGCGCGGCTCGAGGCTGCCGGGCACACCATGCCGAGAATCTCGATGAGCATGCTGACGCAGCCGCCCAGGGTCTGCTCCAAAAGCACTTTTTCCGCCGTCAACAGCCGGTGCTGATTGAGCCCGTCTTGCACGGCGGCCAGCAATTGATCCGGCGGGCAGGGCTTGTTCAAAAAGCGATAGATCTGCCCCTCGTTGACCGCGGCGATCGTCGCTTGCAGGTCGGATTGTCCACTCAAGATCATGCGCACCGTATCCGGTGTCTGCTCGCGGACTTTGGCGAGAAACTGCGCGCCGTTCATGCTTGGCATGCGCATGTCGGAGATCACCAATCCAAAGGGGCCCGCTTCGGAGAGCAAACGCAAGCCCTCGGCGCCGCTGCCCGCGGTGTGCACGTCAACCTGCTTACGCAAGGATCGCTGAATGCCTTCCAATACTTGAGGCTCATCATCGACGAAGAGGACACGCGTGCTCATACGCTGGTACCCACCGCATCGAGCGCGTCGAGCTTCGCCAACCACTCGGGCCAGCGATTGGTGAGCTTGAGCTTCTCGAGCAGTCCAGGTTCCAATTCGAGCATCCGCGCACCCGTGTTCTGCGCATTGCGCGCGTACACCAATCGATCGGCAATATGAATCAGGCTCGGCAGACACAGGCCGTCGCCCGCGATTTGGCTTGGGCGTTCATGAAACGCCACCGCTTCCACAATCGGGTTCGGGAAGCCCCACAACCCCAAAAGATACGCGCCAACCTCCGCATGATGCGCCTCCATTTGCTCGGATCGATCTTCGACTGAAGGCGCGGGTGCGTCTTGGACCATCGACGTTCGAGTGGCAAACACGACTTTCCCGACGTCATGCAGCATGCCGCCAAGAAACGCCTCGTCGGCTTTGCCCTGGGGCAGGCGTTCGCACAGGGCCACGACGCGGGCGGCGGCAGCGACGTCCAGGCTGTGCTGCCACAGCCGCTCGAGACTGAATCCTTCGATGCCGGTCGTCACGCCGCTTTTGAAAACGCCGTGCCCCAATACCAGCGCCCCAAGCGTATCCAGCCCTAAGTACGCCACCGCACGGTCGGCGGTGCTGACCGGCTGTCGCGATCCGAAGAACGCCGAATTGACCATCTTGATCACGTTGGCGGTCATTGCCACGTCGCGAGCAATGATCTTCGCGGCCTCGGCCACCGACGCCGTCGGCCGCTGCAAGCAGGCCAATATCTCTTGAAACGCCTTCGGAGCGCTCGGCAGCGTATCCACGCGTCCCACGACCTGCGCCAGAGCATCGCTGCTCAGCAATCGCCTCAGCATATAGGTTTGAGAAATGGCCGACTTGAGAGCGCTGCTCTCGCACGGCTTCGAGAGGTATTGGTGCGCGGTGCCCACTGCACGCATGATCGAACGGGCTTCAGCATGTCCGGACAATACCAAGCGCACCGTCTGCGGATGGAGTTTCCTCACCTGCGCCAACAGTTCCCACCCGTCCATGCCCGGCATACGCATGTCGGTCACGATCACATCCACGGGCGCCTTGGCGAGTTCAGCGAGCGCTGCCTGGCCGCTCGAGGCGAACTCCATGTTCCACTCCTTGCGCATCTCCCGCAAAGTGCGGCGCATCGCCTCCAGAACACTCACCTCGTCATCCACGAATAGCAGGCGAATCATCGTAATATCCTCCAGCGCAGGGGATTCACGCCGCCGCCTGGTTCACGTCCGCCACCGCAGGCGGTGCATCGATCGGCAGGCGGATGAAGAACGTCGTGCCTCTGCCGCATTCGGTCTCGAAGCGCAGCGTACCTCCGTGCTTGTTGACGATGACGCTGTGGGCAATGGCGAGTCCTTGGCCGGTGCCCCTTCCGACTTCCTTGGTCGTGAAGAACGGGTCGAATATCTTGTCGCGCGCCGCCTCTGGAATACCCGTGCCGGTGTCTGCGATCGAAATCTCGACCGCGTCGCCGTCAAGGCGCGTACGAACCGTGAGTAGCCCCAACGCCCCCGTGTCCTTGACTACGTCTGAAATCGCATGAGCTGCGTTCACCAGCAAGTTGAGGATCACTTGGTTGATTTCTCCCAAATGACACTGCACGGCCGGCAGTTCGCCGAACTCGGTCTGGACCTCGGCGACGTACTTGTATTCGTTGTGGGCGATGACGAGCGTGCTCCGGATGGCTTGGTTCAGATCGGCGAACTTCTTTTCGGCCTGATCCGGATGGGCGAACTCCTTCATCGAACGAACGATGGTGGCGATGCGCCCCAAGCCCTCGAGGGAACTTTCAATCGCCAGGGGCGCGTTTTCCATGACGTAGTCGAGGTCTGCCGCCTTTTCGGTCTCGGCCGCATGACCGGCCGCCGCGGCCACATCACCCGTCGATTGCACCGCCCCGAGCAGCTCTCGGTAGGCGCGAATCACCGTCGCGATATCCGGCAGCGATGTGCGCACGAACTGCACATTGTCGGAGACGAACTGTACCGGTGTGTTGATCTCGTGAGCGACCCCCGCCGCGAGGCGGCCCACGGATTCAAGCTTTTGCGCCGCGGCGAGTTCCCGCCCCAGCCGGCGCAGCTCGGTGATATCGAGCATCAAGCCGCGCAGAATCTTCGTCCCCGATGCCAATTCGCAGGTGCCGGTGCAGCGTACTTCGCGGCGACGGCCGTCCGCTTGCACTAGCGGCGCCACAAACTCAAATAACCCTGCCTCGCATTCATCGAAGTGTTGCCGTACTTCGGGGTTCGTCGCCCGCGGCATCACGATATCCAATGCTCCAGGCTTGTTCCACTGCGGTTCGGGAATTCCCGAGTCGGCAATTCCTTGCGCGCCAATGTAGGAAAAGCAGCCGCGGGTGAGATCCAGCGTGAACGGCACCGCATTGGTGCTTTCCGCCATGAGCCTGAACATTTCGCGGCTTTGTTCGAGCGCCCGGGTGCGTTCTGAGACCAGGGATTCGAGCGTTTCACGTTCGGTCGCCATCAACTGGTCGCGCTCTCGGGACAGGCGATTGAGTTCCGATATCATCGCATTGAATGAATGCGAAAGGGCGCCGATTTCATCCTTGGCCGCGTCATCAATGCGGGCATGCGACAAGTCGCCGGAGGCCATTCGATTGGCTGCGTCGGCGATATTGACCAAACGGCGCGCAATGCGGCGCGACATTTGAACGGCTAGAATCAACGCGCACAGCACGATACAGGCGCCGAAGCTGCTCGCGATCAATACATCGTGACGCTGCATCGCGTCGATCTGTCGGGTCGAGAAACTCAGGTAAAGGCGTCCTCTGTGTCCGTCGCGCGCCTCGATGTCGGCGACGGCGACCACGTGGCCGCGATCGGCGGCATGATCCGCCGCAGCGGAGTGCAATTGCTCGGGGTGAATGCCGTGCGCCTCGATGACCTCGCCATTCTCGGAATAGACCGCGATGCCATCCATCTCCTTGTCGCCCGCGTACGAGGCGAACAGCTCACGCGCCGCGGCATGGTCGTCGCGCTCGACCACGGGCTCGAGCTGCTGTTGCAG
>DATMNF010000041.1:0-13758 GCA_035569355.1 Steroidobacteraceae bacterium | reverse complement strand
GACTCCCTCAAGTGGCAAGACGAACTGCGGGCGAGTTTCAAGAAGCTGCTCATCTATCCGATATTCGGTCTGAGCGTCATAACGGGTGTGTTCCTATTTCTGATGATCTATCTGGTGCCGCAGTTGTCGACCTTCATTCGCTCGATGTCGGGCGGCCAATTGCCCGTGCAAACCAAGATTCTGTTGGCCATCTCCGACTTCCTTGTGCATCACTGGTGGGTGTTGCTGGCGGTCCCAGCGGTTCTCGGAACCGCGGTCTTCCTCGTGCTGCGCTATGCATCGGAGGCCCTTCGCACGAAGCTCGACGATCTGAAGCTGCGCCTGCCGATGATTGGATTGACCTTGAAGAAAATCGCCTTGGCGCGCTTTGCCGCGACACTCGGGATGATGTACGCATCCAGTATACCGATACTCGCGGCCCTGGATCTCGCCGCCGGCGCCGCCGGCAACCGCGCTCTCACCAAGGCGGTCATCGAGTGCAAGGGCAAGATTGCCGACGGCCTCACCATCGCCGAGTCGTTCGAACACGCACAACTATTCCCGAAGCTCGTGCTCAGGATGCTGCGGATCGGCGAGCTGACCGGGGAGCTCGATAAATCGCTCAGCAACGTCGGCTATTTCTATGATCGCGAGATCTCCGAGGCGATCGAAGGTCTCAAGGCCATCGTCGAGCCGACGCTCACGATCTTCATGGGCGCGATTCTCGGCTGGCTCATTCTCTCGATGCTGGGGCCGCTCTACGACACGATTTCGAAGCTCAAGCTATGAAAGCCTGCGACCACTACATCTATTTCACGGCTGCATCGCTCGAATGCTACCGTTGTGCGCGTGCCGGTCTCGCGCTCGCAGCGAGCATCGCGATCCCGCGCAGCATATCGGGAGACTCCGATATTCTCGCCGAGAGCGTGCGTCAGTTTGGGGCTCACCTGGATCTCTATCCGCACGATCGCTACTTCGTGGTAACCGACACCCAGGCTGAGGCCTACCAGGCTGAAACCATTCCGACGTTGTCACGCCGCGATCTGCGCTTGCTGCTGACACGCAAACTCGAACAGCGCTACCGCACGACCAACTACCGCGCCGTCGTGCCGCATCGCAAGCGCCCCTACGCCTTCATCCGCAATCTCATCCGGCGCCGTTCGCGGACCACGACCCGGATTCTGTACGCGCTGATCGGTCCCGAGACGCTCGCGCCATGGCTCGGTGCGCTCGAGCAGCGCGACCTGGATATCCGCGGCATTTACAGCCTGGGCGCCTTGATGCCCGCGCTCATGGCGCACATCAAGATGCCGGCACGCACGGATGCGCTGTTCGTCATGCGCACGGCAGCGGGATACAGGCACGCCTTTGTCGCGCCGGCGGGCTTGCGCTTCTCTCGACTCTGCGCGTACTCCAATGCCGGCGATTCGGAGGTGGGAACGGAAATCGACAAGACGCTGCAATATCTCACCATGACGCGGCTCTGGGGAGTCGAAGGCCGCAAACGTATGCTGCACATCACGGTGATCGACGCGCAGCCGCCTTCGATCGAGCTCAGGGTGCCCGGAAATAACTTGAGAGCGGCGGAGTTGCGGCAGGTTCACCCGCGCGAACTGGCGCCCAAAGGACCTGCCGCGCTGCTCGACGCCACGAATTCGGCGTGGCTGTTGCTCAACCGCGCGGCCCGCGCGGAGCACGGTGTCGGTTGCGCCGCGGGCTTGAGCCTGCTCGACGCCGGCCGGCGAGCGCGCTACCGCAGCGTCGCTTTGGGCGTCACGGCGGCTGCCGTCATGCTCAGTGCCGCGTACGTCATGTTCACGGGATACGCCATTCGAGAGAAGAGCGCGCACGCCCGTACAGCGGAGCTGATCGCCGATCATGTCAATTCGCAGGCGCAAAGCAGCGAGCTCGCCGAGCCGAAAACTGAACTGGAGCCCGAGCAGCTGCGAGCCGTCGTGCAGACACGCGATCGGCTCCTGGCGCGCAATATCAACGCCTACGGATTGATGCAACGTGTTGCCACGGCGCTCGCGCCCTTTCCCGACGTCGACATCGACCGCTTGGACTGGTCTTACGCCGGGGCGCAGCCCGGCGAACCCCAAGCGCCGGGCGCACAATCCGCGGCGGATCCCGCGCCCCCGGCGCCGAACACCATCCTGCTGCACATCGGCGGACATGTGGGCGGCCGTCCGCTCAAGTCCGATGCAAACGTTGCCGTCGCGGGACTCGCCGCCGCACTCGCCCGCGAGTTGCACGGCCGGCAGAGTGTGGAGAAATGGCCGTTCGACGTGGCGCCCGGCGGTTCGTTGGCGGGCAAACCCCGCGACGCCGAGGAAGTGAAGACGGATTTCAGCGTCACCGTGGCAGTGCCGGCGGACCTCAACCATGCTTCGTGAATACGTAAAGTCGCGCCGCTACTCCAAGGCCGCACTGCGCATGACCCTGCAATTGTGCGCGGCGGCGATCGTCGTCTGTACGCTCGCCGTGGCGTCCATCGGCAGCCGCCGCACCGCCGCCGAGGAACGCGACGCGCTCGGCACTCGACACATTCAGAATGCGAGGGCCCGCCTTGCGCGAGCGAACGAACAGCTTGACCTGATCAACAAATACCGGGAAAGGTACCGGCAATTGCTGCGCGAAGGCCTCACGGTGCGTTTCGACCGTTCTGTCGCCGGCGATTGGTTCGACATGGCCATTCATGCGGTTCCGGTCGGCGCAATCGACGACTATATGATCGGCAAGGATGTGCCGTATGCAGGGCCCGAGACCGCCGAACTCACAGCGTTTCATGTGGTTGCGCATCGGCTCGAATTCAACGCGAGCGCGGCGGACGAAGATGAATTCGCTGAATTGATGAGCAGCCTCGAAAAGCATGTGCCGGGCACCACCGCCCAAGAGGCCTGTACATTGACGCGCAACCGCGAGACGACCGAGGGCGCCACGGCGCCGCTGGCGCTCAAATGCGCGCTGATTTGGTACGAATTTACGCCGAGCAATACCATGCTCTCCGCAACGGCTGCAGGCTCCTGAAAATGCGCGCGACCACCCAACACGGCTCCCTGGGACTTGCCGGATCGTGCCTCGCGTTGTCATTGATGTTCGCGCCGGCCGTGATAGGCGCGGCCGAGCCCGCCGAATCCGGCCATGCGGCCCCCGTCAAGCCGCGGATTGGCAGGATCTTTTTCTCGCCGGCGGAGCGGCGCAGCGCTCATGGCGCCGCGCTCGGTGCAACGTCGAACGCCGTCGCGCCGAGCGAGCGCTTCACCGTGAACGGAGCGGTCAACTCGAGCACCCGAAGTCGCGCCGTGTGGATCAACGGCGTGCCGATCGAAGATTCTGCCGCGAAAAAGTCGGCTTGGACCGACCGCAATGGCAACGTCTGGTTCCACACCGACGCACTCGGAACCCGGTTGATTCGACCGGGACAGAGCATTGATCGCAGGGGGGCGATCGAGGACCTGCTGCCTGCCGGCTCCGTGGTCCGACGGTGAGCGCTGCGCCGATGGCCTCGCAACCTCAGCTCGCAAACGCGAAGAGCGGCCGCCGCCGCGAGCGCGGCGCCGCGGTACTGCTCATGATCATCACGCTCATCGTGATGCTGACCATCGTTCTCGCGCCAAAATTGACCCTCTGGCAGGTACGCAACGCCGCAAGCGCCGTTGGCTCGCAAACCCTGATCGATGCCAAGACGGCCATCCTCGCCTATGCGGGTAACCCGGGCGCAGATGCCGTTCCCGGCCGGCGCCTCGGACAGATCTTGCTCACACCGGATCTACCGGTCACGGCGGGAACGACTTTCGATGGATTGAGCAAACCCGGCTGCGCGACCCGCTCGTGGGCGCCGGGCCAGCCGCTGATCGATCCCAACACCTACGCCGTACCACTCGACGTGCGCTGCTTTGGACGGTTTCCGTGGCTCAGTTTCGGCCTGCCGGGCCCCAACACGACGGATGACCAAGACGGCGAAGTCCCCTGGATGTTCATGTCAGCCAACTTGGTGGTCGGCGCCGCCTGCGTAACCAATTTGAATCCGCTGATATTGAGCCACGGTTACACCGGCGGCTGCGGAAGTGCGCTGCCATTCCCGTGGCTCAACGTCGTCGACAGTCGGGGCAACTTGTTGTCATCGGAAGTGGCGATTGTGCTCATCCTGCCAGGGCCGCCGGTCGCGAATGGGCAACGGCGCGTGGCGCCGGCCGACAGGTCGCCCGCGGCGTACATCGAGAGTTTGACCGTGACTGCCGGATGTCCCGCACCGTGCGTTCCGGGCACATACAACAACGCCGCGTACACCCTTGCCAACGGCTTGGCGTGGACCTTCATCGACGCGCCGTCGAGCACCGATTTGGGACCGCAACCCTCCTACTACGGGCAGCCCTTCAGCTTCAACGATCGCTTGATCTACATCACGGCCGGCGAGTACTTCGAAGCAATGGAGCAACGCGCTCGGCTTGCGGCACTGGCAACGCTTGCTCAGTTCCGAAGCGCGAACGGCTATCTGCCCTATTCGGGCGACAATCCCTCGACCCCCTTCACGACGAGTTGCGCGCTGCAGTCGCGCTTCGGTTTGCTCCCAACGGCCGCCAACTGCGGCGGCGCATTGACCTATCCGGCGTGGTACAGCGCCGCCGGTTGGGGATCTTATTTCATGTACGCGGTCGACTCCGGGTGCGTGGCCGGCGCAGCGGCGCCGCGCTGCGTGGCGCCCACGCTGCAACTCGGCGCAGCCCCGGCCCGCTACAACGCCGTTCTTTTCAGTCCCGGCCGGGCGATCGTCAACGCGCCGTTTGCTGCGTCGAAAGGCGCCGCTCAAACCCCGGTGGGGAGCGGATCGATGGCGGATTTCCTGGATAGTGTGAGGAATGTCACGGGTCCGCCCTTCGATGCTACGGGCACCGCACCCACGTCGAATTACAATGACCGCATGTACGGTATTCCATGAGAAAGCACACCCTAGGCTTCACGCTGGTCGAGGTTGCCATTTCGATGGTGATCTTGGGATTGGTCCTGGCCGGATTGGTCGTCGCGCTCTCGCAGCAATTGCAACAGAGCTATCTGTTGAACACCCGCACGGCGCTCAACCAGGCGAATGAGGCGCTCCTTGCCTTTGTCGTTGCCAACGCTCGGCTTCCGTGTCCGGCCGTGGTCGGCAGCAACGGCCTCGAATCGACGAACGGTGTCGGGCAATGCACGGCAGCGGCGGGGTTTTTGCCCGCCGTGACGCTCGGGCTGCCCAATCTCGATCGTTATGGGTTGCTCGAGGATGGCTGGGCTGACGGCAGCATCCGCGACGATTCCGGCGCGCTCTCGTACCCGCGTGCGATCCGTTACTCCGTGGCCTTGCTCCTCGGGACTCCGCAGCCGTATGCGCTGGTCACCGCGTCGCTGGGCGGCGCTGCGCGCTCGACGGTCGGCACTGCTCTCGCAGCCAACAATGGCTTGTTCGTTTGCCGCTCGTCGATCGGTCTCGCGGGTGCCGGCAACCGCTGCGGAAATGCCGCAAATTCGCTGGCTTTGAATGCCGTGGCGGTCGTCTGGTCTCAGGGAGTCACGGGGAACGATGCCATCGGCAATTCCGCGGATGAGACGCAAAACGCTTCGCAACTGGGGGCGCCGGGAATCGCTCGGGCATTCGTGATGCGCGACCCTGCCGATACCGGCTCGCCGGTGGGCCGCTTCGATGATGTCGTCACATGGCTGGCCTGGGGGCCCGTGGCCGACAAGCTGATGCTCGCCTGGCAGATCCAATGAGGCGGCCCGTGACGCATCCCATGTGGGGACTTGCTCGTCTGACCCTGCTGGAAGCGAGACGAACGGCCGTCGGCAAGGCGGCGATTGCGGCGATCGTCCTGGCGTTTTTTCTCGCGCTGTTCGCGAGCCGAATCGTGCTCACCGACCAAGAACGCATCACCGTAGTCGCCTACGCAGTGATCGTGCGTCTGGCGATCGTATTCATCATCGCGCAAGCAATCATTGCCAACACCGTGCGCGATCTGAACGAGCGACTCGTCGATCATTTCATCGCCCTGCCGTTGACCCGCATGCAGTACGCGATCGGCAAGTGGTTGGGTTGGACCGCTGTGGCCGCGCTCTGCGGCGTGGCTGCGGGACTGCCGTTCCTCGGATTTTCCGGCACCCCAGGGCGGCTCGCATGGACCTTGAGCTTCGCGGCCGAGGCCGTGGTTGTCGCGAGTCTCGCGTTGCTGCTGGCGCTATCCCTGGGGCGCGTCATGACCGCCATGCTCGCGTTCTGCTGCATGTATCTTTTTGCCCGAGTGGGCTACATGCTGGTGCTGCTCAGTGCCAACATGGGCGCCACCAAGGGTACGCTGCTCGATCGCTTCGACGCTCGTTACGTCGAAGTTGCCGCATATCTCCTGCCTCGCATGGATCGCTTTGCCGACACCTCCTGGCTCGCCGGCGGTGCGGTCGGTTTTGGACCGGATGTGCTTCAGGCAGTCATCTACATCGCCTTGGTCGGCGCCGCGGCCAACATCGAGCTGCGCCGCAAGCAGTTCTAGGCTCCCGATGCGAACCCGCTCCGCTTTTCAATTTCGCGCCTGGGTTTTGCTTTGCGCCTGTCTTGCGGCAAATGTGCTCTTCCAGCGCTTGCACGCGCCGGACTGGTCCGCGGACTACGTCCTCGGTGCTCCGCCCCCCGCAGCGGTGATTCGGGCGGCGACACTGGGCGAGGACGTTTTCGCCGGCTATCTCGTGAACCTGTATTTGCAGAATTTCAATGTCCACCTGGGCAGCGTCACTGCGATTGCAGCGATTGACCGCAGCTCGGTGATTCGATGGCTCGACCTTGCGACTGCACTTGATCCCGACACGGGGTATCCTCTGTTGCTGGCGAGCCGCCACTTCGCCGAAACCGGTACCCCCGCGGAACGCCGCATGATGCTCGAATGGGTGTACCGACGCTTCGAGGAGCGGCCCAACGAGCGCTGGCCATGGCTGGTGCATGCGGTTTTCGTCGCCCGCCACGTGCTCAACGACGATGCCCTTGCCGCTTCATATGCCGCCGCACTGCGCGTGCAAGTCGTGGACCCCAAAGCCCCCAGCTGGGTGCGTCAGATGGAACTGCTGCTGCGCGCCGATCTTGGTGAAGTGGAGGATGCGAAGGTCATTCTCAACGGGTTGGTTGCCTCGGGCCAAATCCGTTCGCCGGCCGAGCTCAAGTTCCTGGAATCCCGGCTGCCGGCCGCGGACTTTGGCACGGAAACACCCGAAATGTGACGGATTGTGCATTCAGGTTTCCCCTGAAGTGACGATAACCAGCCTATACGGTCACTGATGACCTCCGAGAGCCTAAGGAGCGCCGACAATGTCTTACATGAAGAAGTCCCAAAGCGGATTTACCCTGGTGGAAATCGCCATCGTGCTGGTCATTATCGGGCTGCTGCTCGCCGGCGTGCTCAAAGGCCAGGAGCTGATCTATAACCAGAAGGTAAAGTCCACGTACGATAGTTACCGCCAGTACACCGCGGCGATGTACGGATACCAGGACCGCTTCAAGGCTCTCCCGGGCGACGATGCCAACGCGACGACCCACGGATTCATAGTGCAAGCGGGTGACCCGGCGATTGTCAACGGCAACGGCGACGGCTACATCAACGGCGGCAATATCTGGTGCCGCAACGCGGCCGACAATCCGAATTCCGAGGTGTGCCAGGCGAACTACCATTTACGGCTCGCAGGCTTCATCACGGGGCAGGGGACGATCGCTTCGACCCATCCGTTCGGCGGCGTGGTGACATTGAACAACCCCACCGTCATCGCCAACTTCACGGCGCCGTCGGCCGTCTGTTGGTACCAGTTGACCAATGGCGCCGCGCAGCAGATCGATCTTTCTTATGACGACGGGCGTGCCACCACGGGTGCGATGCGCGGCAATGCCGACTACACGGCCGGCAATGCCACGAATCCGAATGCGATTGCTGCCACTTGGTCGTGCATGACGAACTAGCGCCGTGCATGACGAACCGGTGCGCCGCATGACGAATTGACTGGGGCTATTGCTCCGTTATCGCGGAGCAGTAAAGGCACGTTTCGCTCACGCCTTGTACTCCGATTCACGCAAGCCCCGGCGCGAGTCCCACAGAATTCCCTCGCCCAGGATGTTCTCGACTGTGAGAATTTCGATGGGCGTCAGGGACGTCACACGGGTCCTCGATTCATCGGTCAGTTCGGCCCGACGTAGATGGCTACTCCGCTCCCGGCCTTTTGCACCACATTGCCTGAGAATCCGATTCCGCCCGCGGTGACATGGTTGCCATATGCGCCTGCTTGACCGAAGCCGGTGCTAACCGAGCCGCCGGATCGATCGACGACCCCTTGGAGCAGGACGCCGTTTGCACCGAGCTTCGCGGCTTCTTCCTTGAGCCGCTGAATCACTGCGTCGGTTTTGCCTTGTGCCGTGAATGCAAAGGCACCGCGGCTCGAAGTGTCCAGCATGGCGATCTCCTCATACCGGGTTTCCGGCGGATGGAAGTAAACCTGCACGAGTGCGGGGGAGATTGGCGGCCTGGCCTGCCCCATCATCACGTGCGATGTGGCGCATGCACCGAGGCAGAGCGTCAGTGCGGCAAGATAGAGTGTACGCATCGCGTTCCTTCCGATCGGTGATCCAAGATAGGCGAGAGCCTACACGCGAGAACGTCGTCTACGTTGTGCTGGACTTAACAATGCGCCAAACCCTGCGGCAAACCCCACGCAAATGCTCGCGGGGGCGCATCGGCGGGGCGCTCCGGCTGTTTATAATTACAGGGTATCCCGCGCGGGGACGATCGCGCAGCGGGGGAAACGAGACACCGGCCGCCGAACACCCGGCTGCGAACCGGTTGTGTAAAGACACGAGGCCAAGGCGCGTCTTCAACGCATTCACTGCTTTCCTCACTTTTTCCGTCAACCGGCAGTTCGAGCTGCCGTTTCCGGAGATCACCCGCGGCCACCGCACTCAAGTCGATGGCTCGGCTCCTAAAGGAGAATCGCAATAAAAGCGGCCAATGTCTCAGGCCTCAGTGTATGAATTTCGGTGCCCGGAAAAATGCCGACCACGGATCGGTGTGGACCCAGTCGGAGTGCCTTGCTTCTCAGTTCAGGGATCGGTCCCGAGGCTGCCGGATTATGTTCAGGCGAGCGGCAGATTGTGCGGACGGACCAAGAGATGCCAGTCCTGGTGTTCTTCGAGTATCAGCGCAATCGCTGCCTCGATTGCCGCCTTGATCGCGACGACGTCGGTCGCGGATCCGCCCTGATCGAGCGCCGCGCGAATGCGCGCCATGGCGCTCTGCAGCTCGCGTCCCAGCCGTTCCGAGGTGGTTCCGAGGCGGTAGGCCTCCGACTGCGCGAGCGCTCCATGCAGTGAGGCGCCAAGCGCCGGAAAAAAAGTCGTTATCAGCGACAGCCACAGAGTGTGAATGACGAGGTGGAGCAGCGCGCCCAAAGCGGTCAGGCTGAAAAGAGCGCTGTTCACGAGGTGTACACGATGCTGGAGCGCGTGCTGCTTGCTCGCGATGCGGTAGTGATAGTGGCGCTGCTCCTCGAGAATCTCGATCGTCCACCGCGCGTAGCTCGCGATGAAGGCAGGATCGGACCACGCCGTGGCGAGCAGCTCTCGTGCCAGCGGTTCGTTGTCGGCGCATAACTTGGCGACATCATCGGTACCCCGCAAATGCTGCCCCGGATCGAATACCCGCAAATACCAGTTCGGCTCCGCGGCGGGCGCCGATAAGTCGAGGAGGGGCGCCAGCACCGGAAGGTACCAACTCAGCTCGGCGGTGGTGCGTGCCCTCAGCCACTGCGCCTGCCAGTTGCGCCGGTGACCAAACCAATAAATTGCGCTGACCGTGCCGATGACCAAGACTTCACCGACGGCCCACCATCCTGCGTAAGGATGCAGAAAGTGGGTCGCGCTATCCCAGCCGAGCGCCAGCGGCATCACGGCGAACAACACGGCAATCGCGCTCAACAGATAAATCGCCCAGAAGCCGCTCCGGTACCGGTGCCCAAAGTGGATGGCGCGTTCGTCGAATCGCCGATGCGGGCCGGCGATGGCCTCGATCAGAGGCTGAAGCCCGGGCGGCGCCTGCGGCGTCGGCGGCGTCGGGAGCGATTCGACGTGAGCGCCGATGAGCAGGAGCCGCTGGATGAGTTGGTGCAGCGCCATCTCAGGAATCGATGATTTCGTAGGTGGTGGCGAAGATCGGTTCGGCAACGATACCGAGGCTCCCGTCTCCATAATCGACCAGCCACTCGCCGGGAAGCCCGGTCAAACGCGATACGCCGTCGGCAAGCACCACCTCAAAGGGTTCCGTCATCGGCACCGCCATGATGCGATTCGGCAGGCTCACATAACGGCCCGCTTCACCGGCGACCGTGGGCGGCACCGGCCGATACTTGAAGGGAAACCGTGCGCGCGAAACACGCCAGTGCTCTCCCGCGGTGCCGGTAATGATGGCATCGCCCGGCGCCGCGTGCACTAACCCCTCCGCAGTTTGCAAGGTGCATGCGACCGCCGTGAACCGCACCTCGATCTCGTGTTCGAGCTTGCGCGCCCAGACCCGGCGCGGATCGGCGCTGATCATGCTCGAGTAGCCGCGCTGTCCGCTCGAACGGAACACGGGCAACGGCCCAGAACTCACGCGGAATACTCAGGCAGGCTCCCAGCCCCTCGCTTCGCCGCTTGAATGCGCTCGCGCCTCTGTCGCTCGTCGTGCAAACCGCGCATCGTCGCCACTTTTTTTGATTAAGGGCGGAGTCTGACGCAGTGCAATGGACTCCGCAAGGCGCCGCGATTCGCCACTCCGTTATGTAACGAATACCGTAAACTTAGCCCGCCCATGATCAAATTCCTCTCGCGCCTGCCCCTGCGCGCGCTATATGCATTTTCCACCTTTTTGTACCTGCTGGCGTATTACGTGGTGCGGCATCGGCACGAGGTGATTCGGGATCAGCTCGCGAAGGTATTTCCCCAATTGAGCGGCGCTGAGCGCAAGGCCATCCACAAGCGGTTTCTCAAGAATTTCTGCAACGTGACGGTCGAAGTCCTGAAGTCGGTGTCGATGAGCGAGGAGGACATGCGCGCCCGCGTGCGGATCATGAATTTAGAGGTTGCCCAGCGCTACTTGGGCGCCGGTCAATCCATCCTGTTCGTCACCTCGCATCTGTGCAATTGGGAATGGCTGCTGCACGGCGTCGCCCTGCAACTGGGATACCCCGTCGACGCGGCCTACAAGCCCCTGCACGATCAGTGGGCGGAGCGCCTCATGTTCAAGGTCCGATCGCGTTTTGGCGCCCGCTTGGTGCCTGCCAAGGAGCTGCTGGCAGATTTTCTGCGGCGCAAGGGAATCGTGCGCGCCGTGGCGATGAACGCCGATCAGGCGCCGGTATCGACGGACAAGCGCTACTGGACCCAGTTCTTAGGTCAAGACACCGCGTTCTACATCGGTGCGGAGCAAATCGCGCGCGCGGCGCGCCTGCCCGTCTTGTACGTTGCCATGCGCCGCATCCGGCGCGGCTACTATGAAGTCGATCTCAGGGCGCTGTGGGACGGTCGAGAGGCGACGCTGCCCAATACGGTGACCGAGCGCTACGCGCGGGCTTGCGAAGCCGACGTGCTCGAGAGCCCCGCCGATTGGCTCTGGTCCTATCGCCGCTGGCGGCTGAAGAAGCCCTTGTACGGGGGCGGCTAGCTCGGAGGCGCCTAGGCCGGCGGCGCCGCCTCGAGCTTGCTCTCCAGATGCTTCGCAAGTTCGGCGATGGTCGGATGATCGAACAGCTCGGTCAGATCAACGAGACCTGGGAATTCGCGATCGACGTTCTCATGAATCTCGATCAGCTTGAGAGAACTTGCGCCGATGTCGAATAAATTGTCGTTGACATCGATTCTCTTGCCCGGCAGCGCCGCCTCGCAGATCGACTGCAGCCGGGTTTCGAGCTCCGTGCCCGACACGGACGCCGCGCCCCCCGCCGACTCTCGCAGCGCCTTGAGCTCGGCCAATTCCGCGTCGAATTCGCCGTCGAGATACGCTTGTTCCAGCAGATGCCGCTGGACTTTGCCGCTGGTGGTCTTCGGAATTCGCTTGGTCGGGATGACTCGGGCGACCTCGAGTCCCGTGTGTTCGTTGACTAGGCGGCTGACCGCCGCCGCGATGGGCAGGAACTCGTGCATGGTGCCGCGGTGGAGCACGAACACCACCAACTCCTCGCCTTGGGACTTGGCGTCGGCGACGCCCGCGGCGACCACTTTGTTGAGGTCCAGGCCCGGAGCGCGCTGGGCGATATTTTCCAAATCGTATGGATAGTAGTTTTGGCCGTTGACGAAAATGATCTCTTTGCTGCGGCCCGCGATGTAGAGCGATCCTTCGTGCATGAAGCCGAGATCGCCCGTGTCGACCCAGCCGTCCGCGCTGATCGCGAGCGCCGTGGCCTCGGGGTCCGCAAAGTAGCCGCGAGTGACGCTCGCGCCGCGGATGAGGATGTGTCCGACCTGTCCTTCCGGCAGTGCGGCGCGCGAATTGTCCGCTATGCGCACTTCGGTGTTTGGCACGACGCGTCCGACGCACATGAGCTCCAGCGTATCGCGCGCATCGACGGGGTTGATCTCGATCTTCGCGCCCACGCCCAACTTGTGCCGATTCACCCGGACCCAACGGTAGTCGGAGCCCAACTCGGGCAAGGTCACCGCGAGCGACGCTTCGGCGAGACCATAGACCGGGTACATCGCCTGGCGCTTGAGGCCGGTGTAGGCCAGTGCGGCCATGAATTCATTGCACAGGTCCACCGAAATCGGTTCGGCGCCGTTGTAGATGAGCCGTAGCGCCGAGAGATCCACGCCTTCGAGGCGCCGATCGCCCAACACCTTCAAGAAATGCCGATAACCGAAATTGGGCGAACAGGTGATCGTGACGCGCTTCTTCGAGGCCACTTGCAGCCACAAGAGCGGCCGGCGCACGAACAGCTCCGTCTGCATCAGGTGGATGTGAACGCGATTCGCGAACTGCATTAGATAAAATCCGATCAATCCCATGTCATGGGTCAAGGGCATCCAGCTCAAAGTGACGTCTTGGTCGCTGAACTTGTCGACCGCCGTCGACCCTTGCGTATTGGCGATCAAGTTCCCGTGGGTGAGCATCACGCCCTTCGGCTCTCTGGTCGAGCCGGAGGAGAATTGGATGAAGGCCAGATCGTCGGGCGACGGCCGATACAGCTTGCCCGGCCGCGAAATATCGGTGATCGATTCGACGAGAAAACTCCGCGACTTCAGGTCGTCGAAAAGAGCCGTCTCGCCCACCTGGGCGGCGAGGGCTTGCAGGCGCTCCAGATTCTTCGAATCGGTGTAGAGGAGCGGCTTGCCGAGCTTGCGCGCCACGCGCAGCAGCTTGTGTCGATGCTCGTCGCTGATGCCGACCGCCAGGGGCACAGGGGTGATGCCCCCGCACACTGCCGCCCAAAAGCCATCGAGGAACTGCTCGTTGCTGCTCAAGAAAATGATCATCTTGTCGCCGCGCTGCGCGCCCATGGCTTGCAGGTGGTACAGGATGCCGAGCGCTCGGGTGTGGACATCGCCATACGGCACGCGCCGCTCGGAATTCTCGCCCTCCACATACGTGACGGCGCGATCGACGCCGCGGTTGCCTTCGAGGACGTCGACCAGAGTCGTGTAGTTCATCAGTCGGTTCACGTCGTTCATCGCCCTTCCACGTTCATCATGAGGCTGGATCGTGGGCGCAAATTGATTTGCGCCTCGAGTTCAATGGGGTCATTGCCGGCAGG
>DATMNF010000040.1:0-21384 GCA_035569355.1 Steroidobacteraceae bacterium | reverse complement strand
TGCCGCGCTCAGGGGTCGAGCTGATCGAGCGGATCGCGGAGCGGTGGCGCTGGATTTCCTATCGGGTGCGTTTCCACCCCTTCACCACTCGCGAGCTGCCGAGGATCCTCGAGGGGCTGCGGGATTATGCGCGCCTCATGCGCTTGGACCGTCCGATCGGCATCTGGCTGCTGCTCTGGCCGACGTTGTGGGCGCTCTGGATCTCGAGCCGCGGCAAACCGAATCCCCGCATATTCATCATCTTCGTGCTCGGCACGGTTCTCATGCGCTCGGCCGGTTGCGCGATCAACGATTACGCCGATCGCAGCTTCGACCCGCACGTCGCGCGCACCAAGGATCGCCCGCTCGCCGCCGGGCGCATCTCGGCTCTCGAAGCCCTGGTTCTGTTCGCCGTGCTCTCCCTGATGGCACTGATGCTGGCGCTGCAACTCGACAAGCCGACCCTGCTGCTGGCCGTGGCGGGCGGGTTCCTGGCGGTCAGCTATCCCTTCGTCAAGCGCTTTCTGCCGGTGCCGCAGCTGTACCTGGGCCTCGCGTTCGGCTGGGGAATACCCATGGCCTTCGAGGCGCAGTTCGATCGGATCCCGCAGGTCGCGTGGCTGCTGCTGCTCGCGAACGCGCTGTGGGTGACGGTCTACGACACGATCTACGCGATGGTCGATCGCGACGACGACCGCAAAATCGGCGTGCGCTCCACCGCCATTCTGTTCGGCGATTCCGATCGCCACATCATTGCGGTGCTGCAAATCATGACCTTGCTGTCGCTATATCTCGTCGGGGACAAGATTCACATGGGTTATTGGTACGATGCGGGTTTATTGGCGGGAGCGGTGTTCTTCGCTTATCAGCTGTGGCTGATACGCGCACGTGATCGCGATGCTTGCTTTCGCGCCTTTCTCAACAACAACTATTTCGGCATGGCGGTATTCATCGGCATGGCGTTGGAATATGTGTTTGCTCGCTGACTGCCCTGGCACCCCCGACGGCTCCGGCGCCTTCGGTTGCCCCGGCGCCCCGCCGCGGCACCGGCGTACGAAGCGGAGCGTTCTACCGATAGTGCTCGGGAGTGCCTTGGCGGCTTGCGGCGGCGACTCCGGGGATCTTGCCCCCTTGAGGCTCGTGCACACGCCTCCCGTCGGGCAATTGAGCGCAGAGCAGTTAAAAAACCTTTCGATCGAATGCGAGCAATATCCGCCCCGCCAATCCATGCGTGGACGCTACGATGCGGCCTATTGCGAGGAGGCCATTGCCGCTTGGGGCGATGCTCCGTTACAGATCGTCACGATCGACAAAGGCTCCTCGAAGACTCCCTGAACCGCGCGGCGCTGCGTGAAAGGGCTTCGTCAACCAGCGGGCGCTCCCTTGGTTGACTAAGAAAGCCGGCCATCGAATACTGCTCGCCCGCGAGGTTGGGTCCGAGCGATGAGGAGTGGTTGTGACAGTACGGAACGATTGGACGCTCGCGGAAGTGCACGCGCTGTTCGAGTTGCCGTTCATGGATTTGGTCTTCACGGCACTCGAGGCGCACCGGCGCTATCACGCGCCGAACACCGTGCAGATCAGCACGCTCTTGAGCATCAAGACTGGGGCCTGCCCCGAGGACTGCGCGTATTGCCCGCAAAGCGTGCGCTTCGACACGGGATTGGAGTCGCACGAGCTGCTCGAGGTGCAGGACGTTGTCTCCCGCGCACGCACTGCTCTGGAATCGGGCGCGACACGCTTCTGCATGGGTGCCGCTTATCGATCACCCAAGCCCAAGGATCTGCGCAAAGTTCTCGCCATGATCCGCGAAGTGAAGACCCTGGGGATGGAGACCTGCGCGACTCTCGGCATGTTGACGTTGGAACAAGCGCAGGAACTGAAGGAGGCGGGCCTCGACTACTACAACCACAATCTCGATACTTCGCCGCGGTACTACGAAAAGATCATCAGCACGCGTGTATACCAGGACAGGCTCGACACGCTCAAGGCCGTGCGCGAGGCCGGGATGAACGTTTGTTGCGGCGGAATCGTCGGCATGGGCGAGGCGCCGCAGGATCGGGCGGAGCTTCTGCACATTCTCGCGACCTTGCCCGAGCACCCGCAAAGCGTTCCCATCAACCAGCTGGTGAAGGTCGCCGGAACCCCTTTGGAACACGCGCCCGCCCTGGATCCCTTCGATTTCGTCCGCACCATAGCCGTCGCGCGCATCCTCATGCCTCGGAGCCACGTGCGCTTGTCGGCAGGGCGCGGGGAAATGAGCGACGAGCAGCAGGCGCTGTGCTTTTTGGCCGGCGCGAATTCCATCTTCTATGGCGAGAAACTTCTGACCACCGGGAATCCGGACACGGAACACGATCTCGGCCTCTTCCGGCGCCTGAAAATCGTCGCAGAACCGGGCTTGGCTTCGCGCGATAAGAGCAGCGCCGCAAGGGTGTGAGCACGGGCGATCCATCCGCACCGCAGGGTGGCCCGAGGCCGGACGCTGCGGCGGGCGCTGCACCGGCCTATGCACTCGATATCGCGCGAGTGCGGCGCGCCTTCGATCGCGCCGCAAGTACCTACGATGCCGCTGCCGTCTTGCAGACGGAAGTTCGCGACAATCTCTTGGCGCGCCTCGATTTGATGGCATTGAGGCCGCGCGTTGCGGTGGACGCCGGTGCGGGCACCGGTCACGCCTCCCGCGAGCTCAAGCGCCGCTATCCGAAAAGCTTGGTCATCGCATTGGACACCTCGCAGCGCATGCTGCAAGCCGCCGGCCGCCGGCAATCCTGGCTGCGCCGCTTTGCCCGCGTGCGCGCGGACGCCGAGCGTTTGCCGCTGGCGGACGGGACCGTCGACCTGATACTCAGCAATCTCATGCTGCACTGGTGCGATCCCGAGCGCGTGTTCGCGGAGTTTCGCCGCGTGCTCGCGCCGCAGGGTCTATTGACCTTCACCAGCCTTGGACCGGACACGTTGCGCGAGATGCGCAGCGCATGGGGAAAGGTCGACTCGCACACCCACGTCAACCAATTCATCGACATGCACGACATCGGGGACGCGCTGGTGCGGACCGGCTTCGCGTCGCCGGTTCTGGACGTTGAGCGGTACACACTGACTTATCTTGACGTACGGCGGGTTGCGGCGGATCTGAAGGCCGCCGGGGCCCACAATTCAACGATGGGTCGCGCCCGTGTCCTCACCGGCCGGCGGCACTTCGCCAAGGTCGAGGCCGCATACGAGGCATTCCGGCAGGATGGCCGCTTGCCGGCCACCTACGAGGTGGTGTTTGGCCACGCATGGACGCCCGGCGCTGCCGCGCCGCGCCGCGGCCATGACGCCGCCGTCTCGCTCAACGAGGTCAAGCAGCAATTGCGCGCTCGGCGTCGACCGTGACGCCGGCGTTGGCTGACGCGAGGTCCTTCGCGGCATGCATGGGGCGGCCTGGCTGAGTTATCCTAGGAGCCACGCGGAATACTTGAGACAGGCTCCAGCGCATGGTTGAGCGCATCGAACTCTCGCCGAATTGTTCGCTGAAGCCTGCGGGCGCCGTGCTCTTCTTTGCATCTACGTGCCTGTTTTCGCTAGGTTTTGCGTTGTTCTTCGTGTTCCAAGGTTTCTGGCCGGTGTTGCCGTTTTGGGCGCTCGAGATGCTGCTCCTCGGGGCCGCGCTGCAAGTGAGCATGCGCCGCGGCAAATACTCCCAAACGGTGCTGATCACGGATGCACGCATCAGCCTCGTGACGCGGTCGCGGCACGGCGCGCAAAAACAGGAGTTTGCGCGGCATTGGGCGAAGGTTAGACTTCGCAGTCCGCCGCGGCGCCATGGCTTGAGCAGGTTGACGATCGAAAGCCGCGGACTAGCTTGCGAAGTAGGCAGTTTCCTTACGGAGGAAGACCGCCGACGCCTTGCGGAACGTTTGCAGTACTTGGTGGGCGGCATGAACGAGTCGCCGCCGCTTGAAAAGTGATTGAACTCTAGGGGATCCGTTTAGATGAGCGTTACCAGAGGCGATGACGAGAGGACTTTTGGCCGTGGGTTTGCGTATTGGCCCCGCGCGCTATGCCTGGCGGCGGGCGCATTCGCGGCAAACGCCGGGGCCAACACCTCCAATGGCTACAACCTGCCTGTCGGCGTCACCAGCTTGAGCCGGGATATCTACACATTGCACATGGAGGTGTTCTGGATCTGCGTGGCCATCGCGGTCGTGGTCTTCGGGGTCATGATCTATGCCCTGATAAAATTTCGCCATTCCCAGGGTGTCGTAGCGGACGCGACCTTGGTGCACAGCACCAAGGTGGAGATCGTCTGGACCATCATTCCGTTCGTGATCTTGGTGGCGATGGCGATTCCGGCCGCGAAAGTCATCCTCATGATGGAGGACACGCGCAACTCCGAGCTGTCGATCCGCGTCACCGCGTACCAGTGGAAATGGCAGTATCAATACATGGATGCCGGCGAGGGGATCAACTTCTTCTCCACCCTGGCGCGCGACTCGAATTTCGCTCGTGAGCTCCATTCCGGCATCGATCCGAAGACGGTGAACAATTACCTCCTGGACGTCGACAATCCCGTGGTCATTCCGAGCGGCACCAAGGTGCGCTTGCTGCTGACCTCGATGGACGTGATCCACGCATGGTGGGTCCCTGATTTCGGCGCCAAACGCTCGGCGGTACCGGGGTTCGTGAATGAATTGTGGTTCAGGGTCGACCCCGGCAAGGAAGGCATCTATCGCGGGCAATGCACTTCGCTGTGCGGCCGCGATCATGGGTTCATGCCCATCGTCGTGGATGTACGAACTCCCGATGCTTTCAAGAAGTGGGTCGAGGAACAGAAAGCGGCGCATAAGCAGCCGGCGCAGACCGGCCAGCCGCGCGACGCCGCACCACCGCCGTCCGCGCAAGTATTGTCGAACTAATACGTCACAAGCACTTTTACCGAGAGAGCTACTGCACCATGGCCCAGCCCGAAGCAAGCGACACCGCTCATCACGACGACCATCACGATCAGCCGGCGACCGGCATCAAGCGTTGGTTGTTCGCCACCAACCATAAAGACATCGGCACCATGTACCTGGTGTTCGCCCTGATCATGTTTTTCATCGGCGGCGCGATGGCGATGATCATCCGCGCGGAATTGTTTCAACCCGGCCTGCAGCTCGTCGATCCCGTGCTCTTCAATCAGCTGACGACCAATCACGCGCTGGTCATGATTTTCGGCGCCGTCATGCCGGCATTCGTCGGACTCGCCAATTGGATGGTCCCGATGCAGATCGGCGCGCCCGACATGGCACTGCCGCGCATGAACAACTTCAGCTTCTGGATTCTGCCGTTCGCCTTCACATTGCTGCTGTCCACCTTTTTCGTGCCCGGCGGAGCCGCCGCGGCCGGCTGGACGCTGTACCCGCCGCTCTCCTTGCAGACCGGCGACAGCTTCCCCATGCTCATTTTTTCGATCCACATGATGGGAATCTCCTCGATCATGGGTGCGATCAACGTGATCGTAACCATCATGAACATGCGGGCCCCCGGAATGACTCTGCTCAAAATGCCTTTGTTCGCTTGGTCCTGGCTGATTACCGCCTACCTCTTGATTGCCGTTATGCCGGTGCTCGCCGGCGCCGTAACCATGCTGCTCACCGATCATTTCTTCAAGACCAGCTTTTTCAATGCCGCGGGCGGCGGAGACCCGGTGATGTTCGAACACATCTTCTGGTTCTTCGGGCATCCCGAGGTCTACATCATGATTTTGCCGGCCTTCGGCATCATTTCGGAGGTCTTGCCGACCTTCTCCCGGAAGCCCTTGTTCGGCGCGACCTCGATGATTTACGCCATCGCCTCCATCGCCTTCCTATCGTTCATCGTCTGGGGCCACCACATGTTCGTGGACGGCATGCCGTTGGCCGCGCAACTGTTCTACATGATGTCGACCATGCTGATCGCCGTGCCCACCGGCGTGAAGGTGTTCAACTGGACGGCGACGATGTGGCGCGGCTCGCTGTCCTTCGAGCCGCCCATGCTGTTCGCGCTCGCGTTTCTGTTCCTGTTCTCCATCGGCGGCTTTTCGGGCTTGATGCTCGCGATCGTTCCGGCGGATTTCCAGTACAACCAAACCTACTTCGTGGTTGCGCACTTTCATTATGTGCTCGTGCCGGGCGCCATTTTCGGGATCATGGCCGGGGTGTACTACTGGCTGCCGAAGTGGACCGGCCACATGTACGACATGACCCTGGCGACGTGGCATTTCTGGCTCTCGGCGATCTTCGTCAACGTGTTGTTCTTCCCGCAGCATTTCCTGGGGTTGGCGGGCATGCCGCGCCGCATACCCGACTACGCGGTGCAATTCACGGACTGGAACATGGTGTCGTCAATCGGCGGGTTCGTGTTCGGCCTGTCTCAGATCCTCTTCGCCATCGTGATTGTCCAGTGCATTCGCGGCGGCAAGAAGGCGACCGCGGCGGTCTGGGATGGCGCGGCTCCCACCGGTCTGGAATGGACATTGCCGTCGCCCCCGCCGTATCACAGCTTTACCACGGCGCCCGAGATCGAATGAGCGCGAGCGTCAAACGCCGCATCCGCAACGGCGTCTTGGGTTTGGCGTCGTTGGCGCTGGCGTTTTATTTTGGCTTCATTGCGTTGCTGGTGTATCGAAGTCATCACTGATGGACCCGATCGACTCAAAGAAGCGCGCCAACCGCAAGTTGGTCAAGGGGCTGCTCATCATGACCGCCGGCAGCTTCGCGTTCGGTTGGGCACTGGTGCCCTTGTACGACGTCTTGTGCAGAGCTGCGGGCATTGGGAATGCTGAAGCCAAAGCCGGCAGATCGACGGTTCACGAAGCGATCGATCCGAATCGAGAAATCACGGTCGAGTTCCTTGCCGCGCCCGCCTCCGTCGGCAGCTTTGATTTCCAGCCCAAGGTCGCCTCGATGCGAATTCATCCGGGAAAGCTTTATGAGGCCGAGTTCCATGCCAAGAACATGACCGAACAGGCTGCGGTCGCTCAGGCCGTACCCAGCGTTTCACCGACCGGCACGGCGAAGTATTTCCACAAGACGGAATGCTTCTGCTTCAGCCCGCAGAAATTTGCCGCGGGAGAGGGGCGCGATTTGCCCGTGAGGTTCATCGTCGACCCGCAATTGCCGGGCAACGTGGATAAGATCACCCTGGCGTACACCGTGTACGACACGACCCAATCGGCAACACGTCCATAGTCAAACGTTTTAAACTAAGCTTTTCATTCATCGTTCAGAGATCGAATCATGGCGCAAGCGCACGCGGATGCAGATAAATACTATATCCCTCACGGCAGTCCGTGGCCCATCTACGGCTCGGTTACGCTCTTTACCTTGATGGCGGGCGCCATCGCGACCCTGGACGATTGGCTGCCTGCGTATGCCTTGCTTCCGGGTTTCGGCATGCTGGCGCTGCTGTTCATATTCTGGTTCCACACCGTCATCGCAGAGAATCAGGCGGGCATCTACAACATGGCGGTAGACCGCTCGTTCCGCTTGGGGATGATGTGGTTCATTTTCTCCGAGGTGATGTTCTTTGGCGCATTCTTCGGCGCGCTGTTCTACGCGCGCAACTTCTCCGTTCCGTGGCTCTCAGGGGACGGCGTGAAAATCTTCAGCAAGCTCCTGCTGTGGAACAACTACGATGGCGTATGGCCGACCAATGGCCCCGCCGCGGTGGGTCCGCGCGCCAACGGCACGTTCGAAACCATTCCGGCGCTTGGTCTACCCGCGCTCAATACCGCCATCCTGCTGACGAGCAGCGTGACGGTCACGATCGCTCACCACGCCCTGATCACCGGACATCGGACGCGGCTGAAGATCTTCCTGGCGCTGACCTTTTTGCTGGGTTTCAGTTTCGTGGGTCTGCAGGCATCGGAATATCACGAAGCCTACACCGAACTCGGACTGCAGCTCGGCACCGGGATCTACGGTTCGACCTTCTTCATGCTGACCGGGTTTCACGGCATGCACGTCACCGTGGGCGCCATCATGCTCACGGTAATTTGGGCTCGGGTGCTCAGGGGTCATTTCACGCCGCAGCGCCATTTTGGCTTCGAAGCCGTGGCCTGGTATTGGCACTTCGTCGATGTGGTTTGGCTCGGCCTATTTACCTTCGTCTACTGGCTATAGCCCGGCACATTGCGCGGCGGATCGATCCAACCGCTGTAATAGGCAACGATCAGCAGCACGAACAGCGCCACTGACAGGCCGATTCGCCACGCCAGCGCTTTGACCATCTTGGTGCCGTCTTCCTGTTTCCTGCTGGTCAAGTAGAACAGGGCTCTGGCCAAACTGGTCAATATCAGCACCAGCATCGCTACGACGAGATATTTGAAAACCACGGCCACCATCGATGTGAACAGCGGGCAGGCAGTATATCGTGTCGATTAGAATCGGTTCCCGTATCTTCGCGCCGCGGGTTTTCACGACGCTGCTGACGCTTGTTCTCATTGCGCTGCTGATTTCGCTCGGGCGGTGGCAGTTGCGGCGAGCCGACGAGAAGCGCCAGCTATTCGAGTCGTTCGCGGCGGGATCGGATGCGACGCGCGCGGTTGATCTCGAGACACCACCCTTGAAGCGCTACCAGCACATCGCGGCCAGCGGACACTACGATCAAGGCCGCCAGATATTGATCGACAACATGGTCAATGCCGAGCGAGCGGGCTACTTCGTGATAACGCCGTTCGCCCTGACGGGCGGCGGTTGGGTGCTGGTGAATCGCGGCTGGGTGCCGTTGGGAAGGAGCCGCGCCGAACGGCCGGCGATTCCCGTCGCCGGCGACACGCGGCTGGTGCGAGGCCGCGCCGACCATATGCCGAGTCCCGGCATTCAAATGGGCACCAAGGCGAAGCTTGCGCCGCCGTATCCCGTAGTCGCGAGCTTCCCCAGCCGAGCGGAGATAGCCGAGCTCCTGGGCGAATCTTCATGGACCCCCGCTGCGGATTTGGTGCTGCTCGACCCGGGCGAGCCCGACGGATACGTCCGCAATTGGTCGGCGCCCGGCTTTCCGCCCATGCGTCATATCGGCTATGCGGTACAGTGGTTCGCCCTGGCGCTGACCTTGAGCATCATCTACGTCGTCACGAATCTGCGGCGCGGCGAGGTGCCTCCATGACGCTGCGCGCCACCCCCGAGCGCCGCCAGCGGCGAATACTGATCGGTCTGGCGCTGATTTTTTTTGCGCCCTTGGGCCTGGCCTTCTATTTGTATTATGGCCATGGTACCTGGCACCCGGGCGGCCGCGTGAACGCCGGCGTACTGGTCGATCCGGCCCGACCGCTGCCGGCACTGGCCTTGCCCATTTTGGGCGGAGGCGATACCGCTGAGAACTTCCTCAGGGGCAAGTGGACGCTGCTATACGTGGACTTGGGTCCCTGCGCGGAGCCTTGCCGCGCCCGGCTGTACGACACGCGGCAAGTGCGCCTCGCGCTGGACCGCGACATGAAGCGCGTGCAGCGCGTGTGGATCGCCGGCGTCGAGTGCTGCGATGCGCAGTTTCTGCGCGATCAGCACCCGGATTTGATCATTATTCGCGGGAGCGCGGCTGCCGCGCCCTTGCTCGCGCTCTTGCCGCGGAGCGACACGCCGTCCGCGGCGGATGCCTCGTTTGCGTCCAAGGCGCCGCCCGTTTATCTCATCGACCCGCTGGGCAATCTCATGATGTTCTACCCCGCCGAGACCAAATCGAAGGGCATACTCCAAGACATGAAGCGCCTGCTGCGGCTTTCCTCCATAGGCTAGGACTTAGGAGCCTAATGGACCCGCAACGACGTTTGCTCTGGTTCAGGCGAATCGCATTTGCGGGCGCCTTGCTCGCCGCCGCCGTTGTCGTGCTGGGCGCTTGGGTGCGCCTCACCGACGCCGGGTTGGGATGTCCGGATTGGCCCGGCTGTTACGGCCATATCTACCCGAACGCCGGCGACGCGGATCCACGCTCCAGCGTTCACTTCGCCAAAGCGCTGCACGAAATGATTCACAGGTATTTTGCGACGAGCTTGGGGCTCGTGGTTACCACACTGCTCGGTTGGGCGGTGCTATTTCGCGCCGACCGCGGCCAACCGTTGTTGCCAGCCGCGCTGGCATTCGTCGTCGTGTGCCTGCAAGGAACCTTGGGCGCGTTGACGGTGACCTTGCTCCTGAAACCGCTGATCGTGACGGCACACCTGATCGGCGGACTCACCACGTTGGGACTGTTGTGGTGGTTGTCGCTGGAGCCCGAAGGCCGTCAGCCGACGGAGCGAGAGACCACTGTGCGGAAATTTGCCCTGGTCGGCCTTGCGGCGTTGATCATTCAAATCGCGCTCGGCGGCTGGACCAGCAGCAACTACGCCGCGGTCGCGTGCCCGGATTTCCCGACTTGTCAGCGCTCCTGGTGGCCGCAGATGGACTTTGGAGATGCCTTCGTCCTGTGGCGGGGCTTAGGCATCGATTACGAAGGCGGCGTCCTCGCGAATCCCGCGCGCGTCGCCGTTCACTTCACCCACCGCCTAGGTGCTGTGGTTGCGGGCTCCATCTTGATATTTCTTGGCATCATGGCCGTCAGAAGCCCGGAGAGCGGGGGGCCCGCCGACGGGGGACCGGCCACCCGGGGGCCGGGCAACCGGCGGGTCGCGCTGGCCGGGCGTCTATTGCTGGTTGCCGTTGCATTGCAAATTGCGATCGGCGTGGCGATGGTGCACTGGGGCGTGCCGCTGGCTCTGGCGACTCTGCATAACGCGGGAGCCGCTCTTCTGGTCATCAGCATCGTGACGCTGCTGCGCGCGCTGTGGCCGGCGGCGGCCTCGCCGGCGGCCGCGATCGGCGTGGTACCCTTGCATCGTGCCGACCCTTCCCGATAGCCCTTCAATCGCCCTCGTCGGGATCAGCCGATGGCGGGATTTCCTGGAGCTTACCAAGCCCAAGGTGAGCCTTCTGATCGTGTTCACTGCGGTCGTCGGCATGGTGCTGGCATCGCCGGGAATGGTGCCGCTGCCCGCGCTGCTATTCGGCACCATCGGCATCGCGCTGGCCTCCGGGTCCGCCGCCGCCTTCAACCATGTGCTCGACCGCCGCATCGATGAACAGATGGCGCGCACGCGCCGCAGGCCCTTGCCCACGGGACATTTGCAGATGCGCCACGCGGTGGCCTTCGCGGCGCTGCTCGGAAGCGCATCGATGCTGATCCTGTGGTTGCTCGTGAACGAGCTTACCGCCGCGCTGACGTTCTCCTCATTGATCGGTTACGCCATGGTTTATACGATGTGGCTGAAACGCGCTACGCCGCAGAACATCGTGATCGGCGGCGCCGCGGGCGCCGCACCTCCGGTGCTCGGCTGGGCCGCCGTGACCAATTCGATCGACCCGCAGGCGCTGCTCCTATTCCTGATTATTTTTACCTGGACCCCGCCGCATTTTTGGGCCTTGGCGATTGCGCGGCGCGACGACTATGCGAAAGTCGGAATTCCCATGTTGCCGGTGACTCACGGCATCCCCTACACCCGTCTGCAAATCGTGCTCTACACCATTCTGCTCGTGTTGAGCACGCTTCTGCCGTATCTCACCGGGATGAGCGGGCTCCTCTACCTGGGTGCCGCGGTCGCGCTCAACGCCCGATTCCTCTACTACGTGCTGGCGCTGCAGCGGGGACGCCGGCCGGAGTTGCCCATCCGCACGTTCAGATTTTCCATCACCTACCTTATGCTTTTGTTCGCGGCACTGATTCTCGACCACTATTTTTTGTTCAAGGAATAGAGAGCCGAGCGGGAGAAGTCATGAAAATGAGTCACCTCACTGTAATTGTTCTGGGCGCCTCGGTGTATTGCGCCTACGCGCAGGCTGCGGACGTCCCCCCCGATGCACAGCATGCGGCTGCGAAGACCGTGGCGCAGGTCTGCAGCTCGTGTCATGGCATGAACGGCCGCAGCGTCTCGCCGACGTTTCCCAATCTGGCCGGACAGTCGGCGCCCTACATCGAAACCCAACTCAAGGCGTTCAAGGATCAATCCCGCGCGGATCCGGACGCACAGGCCTACATGTGGGGCATGGCGGCGCAGCTCAGCGACGGGATGATCAGCGCGCTCGCCGCTTATTTTGCCGGGCAACCTCCCGCACCGCCCTCCAATTCCGGCGACCCCGCGCTGATCGCCAAAGGCAAGCGCGTGTTCGAGGAGGGTGTGCCGGCGCGCCAGATACCGCCCTGTGCGTCATGTCATGGTTCCCACGGCGAAGGGCAGGTAGTGTTTCCACGGCTCGCCGGCCAGCACGCTCCGTATCTGCTAAAGCAGTTGTTGGTGATACAAAGCGTGTTGCGCATAGCACCCGTCATGCACGGCGTGATCAAGGATTTGACCAAGGACCAGATGCAATCCGTCGTCGTTTACCTCGAGTCGATTTAGCCCCTCCGAGCCGTCAGGCTCCTAGGCATTGGCCAGCTTTTGCGGGCCGATGGGCAAGGTGCGCAGCCGTTTGCCCGTAGCGGCGAATATCGCGTTGCAGACGGCCGGGGCGACCAACGGCACGGCGACCTCGCCGATGCCGCCGGGCAGCTCGTCGCTGTCCACGAGATGAATCTGCAGTTCCGGCATTTCGTTGTTGCGCAGCAGCCGGTAATTGTTGAAGTTGGTCTGCTTCACCCGGCCCTCCGCAATCGTCACCTCGCCCCATAGCGCGGCCGAGAGCCCGAACACGATGCCGCTTTCCAGTTGCGACTCCACGATCCGCGGATTGACCATCTGGCCGCAATCGGCGACACAGACGATTTTGTGCACCTTGAGTTCGCCGCCCACGATTGAGATCTCCGCCACCTGCGCGATGTGAGTCTTGTAACCTTCCATCAACGCGATGCCTTGATGTCGGCCCGCGGGCGCCTTCCCCCAGCCCGCGCGGCCGGCAGCGAGTTCGAGTACGCGCTTCTGGCGCGGCCTGTTCGCGAGATGCTGCAGGCGAAAATCATAGGGGTTCTTGCCGGCGACCGCGGCCAATTCATCCATGAAGCTCTCGATCACGAAGCAATTGGGCGCATGGCTCACCGAGCGCATGTAGCCAACGTCGATCCCGATTTCCTGGCGCGAGTAGCTCACCTCGAGATTCGCAACATCGTAGAGGTTATTGACGGCGGCCTCGATCACCGAATCGTCGACTCCTTTGACCGGCGGGAACATGCGCGCGGTAATCGAGGGACTGGTGATGTGCAGTTTCCAAGCGACCAACTTCCCCGACGCGTCGAGACCACCGCTCACCTCTTCGTATGCGGGAGGACGGTAGGTGTCGTGAGTCATATCGTCTTCGCGGGTCCAGATGACCTTGACGGGCGCGCCGACGGCCTTCGAAGCCTCGACGGCCGCGGGGATGAAATCGACGTCCAGGCGCCGCCCGAAACCGCCGCCGATCAGGGTGGTGTAGACGCGAACTTGCTCGGCCGATATGCCTGCCGCGGCCGCCGCAGTGGTTTGCGAGACTTGTTGCACTTGCGTGCCCACATACAAGTCGCAGCCATCGGCTTTGACGTCGGCCGTGCAATTCATCGGCTCCATCGTCGCGTGGGCGAGTAGCGGCAGATAGTAGGCAGCGCTCAGGCGTTGCTTCGCCGACTCGAGCGCCGCCGCCGCATCGCCATCGGTGCGGGCGGAGAGACCGGGCCCCGCCGCGGCAGTGCGCTTCAGCAAGGCATGGATGGCGGCGTTGTCGAGCTCGGCGTTGGGGCCGGAATCCCACGAGATATTCAAGACTCGGCGAGCCTTCAAGGCCTGCCAGAAATGCTCTGCGACCACGACGACGCCGCTGGAAGTGAGGAGCACCTTGCGCACGCCCGCCATCTTTTCGGCAGCGCTCGAATCGAGCGCTTTCACCTTGCCGCCCAGCACCGGGCTCTGCGCGAGCGCGGCGTACAGCATGCGCGGCAGCTTGACGTCCAGGCCAAACTCGGCGCTGCCGTCGAGCTTTCCGGGCGTATCGGTCCGGGCCCTTGGCTTGCCGATGATTTGGAAATCGCTCCTGGACTTGAGCGCAACGTCCTTGGGTATGGGCTGAAGAGCGGCGGCATCCGCGAGTTCGCCGTAGGTCAGTACGTGGCCTTGGGCACCCACGACCTTGCCATTCTCGGCACGACAGTGTTTGGGATCGACGCGCCAGCGCTGGGCGGCAGCCGAGATCAACATCGTACGCGCGGTCGCACCCGCCGTGCGCAGCTTGTCCCACGACTCCTGCACGCTGTTGCTGGTACCCGTAATCTGTCCGCCGTTTCCAGGGCTGACGTAGGCATCGCCCACCGGCGCGGCCACGATTCGGATCGCATCGAAATCGATGCTCAGTTCCTCCGCCAGCAGCATTGGCAGCGCCGTGTAGACACCCTGGCCCATTTCGGAGCGATCGACGATCACCGTGACGGAATTGTCGCGGGCTATTTGCAGCCACGCATTCAATTGACGGCCGGATTGGCGGGCGCCGGAAGGGGCGATTGCCGCTGCTGCGGCCTTCGATCTGGCAGCGGTGCCGGGAAGCGTCAGCGCCAGGATCAAGCCGCCGCCGACGGTGGCCGTCGCGCTCAGGAAGTCGCGGCGGGTCGGGGAAACTTGGCTCACTTCGAGGCGCCTGTCTCGAGGAGTTCCGCGGCGCGATGAATCGCCCTGCGGATTCGTGGATAGGTGCCGCATCGGCAGATATTGCCGGACATCGCCGCGTCGATGTCGGCATCGTTGGGTTTGGGATTGCTCTTCAGCAGCGCCGCCGCGGACATGATCTGCCCGGACTGACAATAACCGCATTGAGGCACATCGATCTCCAGCCAGGCCTTTTGCACTGCGTGGCTGCGGTCCGAAGAGAGCCCTTCGATGGTCGTAATGGACTTGCCCTCCACGGCGCTCAGGGGCAGCACGCAGGAGCGAGTCGCGGCGCCGTTGACGTGCACCGTGCAGGCGCCGCAGAGAGCCATGCCGCATCCGAATTTGGTGCCGGTCATTCCGAGGTGATCGCGCAGCACCCAGAGCAACGGAGTATCGGAGTCCGCGTCGACGTTAACCACTTGATTGTTGACGGTAATTCTTGTCATCGCGTTTCCGGCGGCGAATCTCCCCTGGGCACGCAATGGTAGGATGCTGCGATGCCGACCGCAACGAGCTTCTACCCGCGTGTTTTCGCGCTCGTCGTGGCGGCCGTTCTGGGCTATGCGCTGATCCTCATTTTCGCGCCCTTTCTGGGTCCGATGACGTGGGCGGCTTTTCTCGCATTTCTGCTCTACCCCGTGAACCTGCGCTTGCGGCGCCGGCTCGGCAAGGGAGGCGCGGCGGGCGTGGTCACGTTTCTCGCGCCCATCGTCATCCTTCTACCTTTGAGCGCACTCTCGATCGATTTCGTCGAGCAGATTTCGGCGCTGATGCAGAAGGTGCAGAAGTCCGCGGCGGAGCTCGACATCAAGTCACTGTCCGATCTGCAGCAATTCCCGTGGATCGCTCGCATCAACGTCTGGCTGGAGGCGCACGCCGGGATATCGGCCGAGCAAGTTCAATCCTGGCTGGTCTCCGGCACGCGCGAAGTGCTGCAGCACGCGGCCAGCAAGGGCGGCGGGTTTTTCCTCGGCGCCTTGGGTTCGCTGCTCGGGTTCGCGATCATGCTGTTCCTGCTGTTTTTCTTCCTGCGCGACGGCGATGCCATGCTGAGCCGTGCCCGCCGGCTGATACCCCTCGACGATGAGCGCAAGGAACGGCTCTTCCGGCAACTGAGCGGAGTGACTCGCGCGATCGTCGTAGGCACCAGCATGACGGCCTTGATGGCAGGTGTGTTGATCGGCATCGGCTTCCGGATTGCCAGCCTGCCTTCACCGGTGGTCTTCGGTGTTCTGGCGGCGTTGCTCTCGATGCTGCCGGTCGGAGGCGCGGCGTTCGTTTGGGGTCCGGCGGCGATATGGTTGTTCATCGACGGCCGCTGGGGATTCGGCATCTTCATGTTGGCGTGGGGATTGCTGCTGACCGGGCTGGACAACGTCGTTCGGCCGATGCTGATTTCGGGTCGCGCGAGAATTTCGACGCTGGCGGTGTTCATCGGGGTGCTGGGCGGCATCCCGGCGTTCGGGTCGATCGGCATCATTGCCGGCCCGGTGGTACTTTCCCTGGCGCTCGCCCTGATTGAATTCGCCGAGGAAGGCCGGTCGCGAATTTCTTGAGCATCCCAAAGGGTGCACAGATCGCCGGCTCAAGTACAATTCGCGGCCTTATGGATGTCTCGCATCTTCTCGACGGGCTGAACGACAATCAGCGGCAGGCGGTCGCCGCGCCGCTGGGCGCCGCCCTGGTGTTGGCCGGCGCCGGCAGCGGCAAGACCCGCGTATTGGTGCACCGGGTCGCGTGGCTGATCCAGGTCGAGGGCGCCTCGCCGCACAGCATCCTCGCGGTCACCTTCACGAACAAGGCCGCGGCCGAAATGCGCAGCCGCATCGAAACTCTTTTGGGGCTGCCGAGCGGCGCGATGTGGCTGGGGACGTTCCATGGTTTGGCCCATCGGCTGCTGCGCATCCATTGGCGGGAAGCGGGCTTGCCGCAAAGCTTCCAGATTCTGGACTCTGAGGACCAGGCGCGCGTATTGCGCAAGGTGCTGAAGGCGCTTGAACTCGACGAGACCCGCTGGATACCGCGCGAGATCCTGTGGTTCATCAATGCACAGAAAGACGAAGGACTCAGGGCCAAGCACATCAAGGACGACGGCGATCCGACGCGCCGGCAGCTGATCAAGATCTACCAGACCTACGAAGAGGCATGCCAGCGCGCGGGAGTCGTGGATTTCGCCGAGCTATTGCTGCGGGCTTATGAATTGTGGCGCGACAATCCGTCGCTGCTGCAGCACTATCGCACGCGTTTCCGCCACGTCCTGGTGGATGAGTTCCAGGATACCAACGCGATTCAGTACAAGTGGTTCACGCTGCTTGCGGGGCCCTCCGGCCTGCCCTTCGTGGTGGGCGACGATGATCAGTCGATCTATCGCTGGCGCGGCGCACGGGTGGAGAACCTGCAGCAGTTCCGCCGCGATTTCCCGCAGGCCGTGCTGTACAAGCTTGAGCAGAACTATCGGTCCACCGGCACCATTCTGAAGGCGGCGAACGCGCTGATCGCCAATAATGCCGGCCGGCTCGGCAAGACATTGTGGACCAGCGGTGAAGATGGCGAGCGCGTCAAGCTATACGCCGCCTTCAATGAGCGCGACGAAGCGGACTTCGTGGTCAATCGGATCCGCGAGTGGGTTGCGCGGGGCGGCGCGCGCCGCGAGGTCGCCGTGCTGTATCGTTCGAATGCGCAATCGCGCGTCTTTGAAGAGGCCTTTCTCAATGCGCGCATGCCGTACCGCGTGTATGGGGGCTTGCGCTTCTTCGAGCGCGCTGAAATCAAGGACGCGCTCGCGTACCTGCGACTCATCGCAAGCCGGGCGGACGATACCTCCTTCGAGCGGGTGGTGAATCTGCCGGTCCGGGGCGTCGGCGCAAAGACCATGGACACGGTGCGTGAGTTTGCCCGGGGCCAGGCGACCTCCCTATGGAACGGCGCCTCGAGCTGCATGCCGTCCCTCCCGCAACGCGCGGCTCAAGCGTTGCAGTCTTTCATGGCGCTGATCGACAAATTGGCACGCGACGTTCAGGGTCTGGAGCTGCATGGCCAAGTCGATCACGTCATCCAGATGAGCGGGCTCATCGAACACTACAAGAAGGAAAGGGGTGAGCGCGGCGAGGCACGCATCGAGAATTTGCTCGAGCTCGTCAGCGCGGCACAAGGATTTTCTCCCGAGAGCGAGGCCGAATCCGAGCTGTCGCCCCTCGAATCCTTTCTCGCGCACGCGGTTCTGGAATCCGGCGAAGGCCAGGCGGACCCCTACGATGATTGCGTGCAGATGATGACGCTTCATTCGGCCAAGGGCCTGGAGTTTCCCGTGGTATTTCTCGCCGGGATGGAAGACGGCCTGTTCCCGCATCAGCGCTCCGTGGCCGATCTGGCGGGGCTCGAGGAAGAGCGCCGGCTGTGCTATGTGGGCGCGACGCGCGCGATGCGCCAGCTCTACATTACCTATGCCGAACAACGCCGTCTCTACGGGGTGGATACCTATGGACAACCTTCGCGTTTCATCGGCGAATTGCCGGCCGAGCTGGTCGAGGAGATTCGGCCGCGCCTGCAGGTGTCGAGGCCTGCCTTCGTCAAGCGCGCCTCGACCCTGGACGAGGCGCCCGCCTCCGGAATGCGGATGGGTAGCCGCGTGCGGCATTCGAAGTTCGGCGACGGGGTGGTGCTCAATTTCGAGGGCAATGGACCGCATGCCCGCGTCCAAGTCAATTTCGAGAGTCAGGGCACCAAGTGGCTGATGATGTCTTACGCCAATCTCGTTCGTGTAGAGTAACCCCGCTGTGAAAATCATTATTTTGGGCGCAGGACAAGTCGGCCGCACGGCCGCGTATCACCTCTCCCGCGAGGAAGCGAACGAGGTGACCGTCATCGATATGAACGAGGAGATTTTGCGCGATCTGCAGGATCGGCTCGACATTCGCACCGTGAGCGGCAATGCGGCCAGCCCGCGCATTCTGGAAGCGGCGGGCATCGCCGCCACCGATATTCTCGTCGCGCTGACCAACAGCGACGAGGTCAACATGCTGGCGTGCCACATTGCATGGACCCTCTACCGCACGCCGAAGAAAATCGCGCGTGTGCGGTCGGCCGACTTCACGGAGCGGGACAGGCTGTTCGGCGAGAATGCGATCGCGGTGGACGTTTGGATCAGCCCCGAACAGCTGGTGACCGAGTACGTCGCACGATTGATCCGCTATCCGGGTGCGCTGCAGGTGCTGGATTTCGCCGATGGCCGTGTTCGCCTGGTCGGCATCCGGGCCTTGCAGGGCGGTCCGCTGGTGGGTCAGGAACTTCGCGCCTTGCGCGAGCACATTCCCACGGCCGACGCCCGCGTCGCCGCCATATACCGCGCGGGCAAGAGCGTCAAACCGGAGGGCGACACCGTTATCGAGGACGGCGATGAGGTCTTTTTCCTCGCCGCCCGCAAGGATATCCGCGTGGTCATGAAGGAGATGCGCCGCGAGGAGGCGCCCGCGCGCCGCGTGGTGATTGCGGGCGGCGGCAATATCGGCGTTCGCTTGGCGAGCGAATTGGAAGACAGGAATCAGGTCAAGCTCATCGAGCGCGACGGCAAACGCGCGAGAAAAGTCTCCGAGCAGCTGAAGAGCACCACCGTGCTGCACGGCGATGCTGCGGACGAGGAATTGCTTCTCGAAGAGAACATCGACAGTGCGGATGTTTTTGCCGCGCTGACGAATTCGGAGGAGGCGAACATTCTCTCGGCCATGCTCGCCAAACGCCTCGGCGCGCACAAGGTCATGGCGCTGATCAACAAACCTTCCTACGCAGAGTTGATCGAAAGCGGCTCGATCGATGTCGCCATATCACCGCAAACCGTGACGATCGGTTCGCTGCTCGCACATGTGCGGCGCGGCGACGTGGTGCGCGTGCACTCTCTGCGGCGCGGGGCGGCCGAAGCGCTCGAGGTGGTGGTCCATGGCGACGCCGACAGCTCGAAGGTCATCGGCCGCCGCATCGAGGATATTTCCCTGCCCGAAGGAACGACCTTGGGAGCCGTCGTGCGCGGCGAGGACGTCATCATCGCGCATCACGACACCACGGTGCAGGCAGACGACCACCTGATTCTATTTTTGACGGATCGCCGTCACATCGAAGCCGTTGAGAAGCTTTTTCAAGGCTCCGCCTCCTTCTTGTGAAAGACACCTTACTGCCGGTCGCGCACGTCTTTGCCCTCGTCATGATGGTGTTCGCCGTCACCATGCTTGCGCCCTTGGTGATGGCAGTCTGGGGACTCGATGCGGCGCTCTGGTCGTTCGTGCTGTCGGCGCTGACGACTTTCTTCATAGGCTCGCTGCTATGGCTCGCGACGCGCCATTTCAAGCGCGAACTCAAGACCCGAGACGGCTTGATGCTGGTCGCTCTGACCTGGGTTGCTCTACCGGCGGTTGCCGGGTTTCCGCTATGGCATTTTCTGCCCATCAATTTCACCCGCGCATATTTCGAGGCTGCGTCGGGCTTGACGACCACCGGCGGCACGGTGCTTTCGGGAATCGAATTTCTCCCGCGGTCGATCAACCTGTGGCGCCATTTGCTGAGCTGGCTCGGAGGCATGGGCATCATCGTACTGGCTGTGGCGATCCTGCCGCTGCTGGGCGTCGGCGGCATGCAGATCTACCGCGCGGAAATGCCGGGGCCGATGAAGGACAGCAAGCTCACGCCGCGCATCGGACAAACTGCCAAATTGCTTTGGGCGGTGTACGCCGGACTCACGGCAGCCTGCATCGTTTCCTTGAGACTGGTCGGCATGAATTGGTTCGATGCGGTCTGCCACGGATTCTCGGCGCTCGCGCTCGGCGGCTTCTCTACCTACGACGCGAGCATCGGCCACTTCAATTCGCTGCCCATCGAGATGGTTTTGACCGTGTTCCAGATCCTGGCGGCCTTGAATTTTGCGACGCACTTTCTCGCCTGGAGTCAGCGCGGGGTATTGGCCTATTTTCGCGACGCCGAGGCGAAGGCGATTTTCGGTGTGCTCGCGGTGAGCTGCATTGGAATATCCCTGTTCTTGTATCTCAAGGGCAGCTATGCCGACTACCCGACGGCGCTGCGCCACGCGATCTTCAATGTCGTGTCGATTGCGACGGACAGCGGCTTGCATACCCAGGACTATTCGCACTGGCCGATATTCGCGCCCATGTGGATGATGTTCTTGAGCTGCATCGTGGCCAGCTCGGGATCGACCGGAGGCGGCATCAAAATGATCCGCACCCTGGTGCTCACGAAGCAGGCGCATCGCGAGCTGAACCAGTTGGTGCATCCGAACATGGTGCGTCCGCTCAAGGTGGGCGGCACGGTGATCGCGAATCGCGTGGTGTTCGCCGTGCTGGCGTTCGTGTTTCTGTATTTCATGAGCCTCGTAGCGCTGATTTTCGTTCAGCTCGCCAGCGGTTTGGACTTCCTGACTTCTCTGTCGGCCATACTTGCCTGCATCAACAACGCCGGGCCTGGTTTGGGACTGGTGGGTCCGGGAAGCAACTATGGGGTGCTCAGCGATTTCCAAACCTGGGTGTGCTCCGGAGCCATGTTGCTCGGCCGGCTGGAGGTTTTCACCATTCTTGTGTTGTTTACTCCCACTTTGTGGCGAAAATAGCCCCGCCACTTTCCTCGCAGAGCCACTTTCTGTGAGTTTATTCGATAGTGGGAATGGATGTGCATTCTGAGCGTCTTATGCCTGTCTCGGTGGAGTGCAAATACCCGAGGAATGGGTGTCGGACCCAGGACTCTTTCAAACCCAGTCTTTCGCCAATCTTTTGCCGGCGAAAAACAATAGCGCTGCGGCCATCAAGTAGAAGCCCGTGCCTGCCAGAATG